>JALVIH010000001.1:0-355 GCA_027028625.1 bacterium
CTTAAAAACTTAGGCTATAAATTCAAGGAAATCAAACCTATTCTCGAAGAGCTAAATTTAGACAACGACCTTCCTTTAAATCAATCTCTTCGTTTAGTTCTCCGCCAATTGGCTAAGAAAACAAGGTAAAGATGATAAATTCAAATAATAACCAACCAGAAATGGAGGACAAATTTAATGTCAAAAATGTGGCAGAGGAGGATACCTTTGAACCTTCTCTTCGACCTCAGAGCCTAGAGGAATTTATCGGCCAAACTAACTTAAAGCGGTCTTTAAAAATTCAAATAGAGGCTAGCAGCCAACGCCAAGAGGCTTTGGAACATATTCTTTTTTATGGCCCCCCTGGCTTAGGAAA
>JALVIH010000001.1:365-6376 GCA_027028625.1 bacterium
TAAGATATTTTTATTTCCTCCTTGTCTTACTTAAAACAACTCTAGTTCACATCATTGCCAAAGAACTCGGCGTCAATATTAAGGTTACTTCCGGACCAGCTATCGAACGGGCTGGTGACCTAGCAGCCATTCTTTCATCTCTCGAAGAAAAGGATATTCTTTTTATTGATGAGATCCATCGCCTCAATAAAAATATTGAAGAAATTCTGTATCCAGCTATGGAGGACTTCGTTCTAGATATCATCCTAGGTAAGGGGCCATCAGCCCAAACCGTCCGCCTCTCTCTTCCTCCTTTTACTATAATCGGGGCGACAACTCGGGTTGGGCTCATCTCTTCTCCTTTGAGGGACCGTTTTGGTTCAATTATGCGCCTTAACTTCTACGGCCTCGAAGAAATAGCCCAAGTAATTAAAAGAGCTGCTAAAGTTCTTAAAGTTCCCATCGATAAAGATTCTATCCGCCAATTAGCCAAACGATCTCGAGGAACGCCAAGGATAGCTAACCGCCTTTTGCGCCGGGTGCGGGATTTTGCTCAGGTCCATAACCAAGGAACAATCAATCAAGACATTGTTATCCGAGCTCTAGAAATGCTTGACATTGACCCTATAGGGCTCACTCAAGCTGACCGCCAGCTGTTACTAACCATCATCGAAAAACATCAAGGAGGTCCGGTAGGTTTAGACACTTTGGCGGCTAGCATCTCTGAAGACAAAAGAACCATTGAGGATGTTTATGAACCATATTTAATCCAGATTGGTTTCCTTAAACGGACCAAACAAGGGCGAGTAGCTACGCCTTTAGCTTATAAGCATTTCAAAAAACCCTACCCGACAAACGAACAAAAAGAGCTTTTTTAGCTTCCCAAATGCTGCCAACAGTTTAAAACCTGAGTATGGGAACTTCCCTCAAGAGAAAAAGAAGCAAAAGGACCAGGCGATCCATTTAACAAAAACCAACTCACTACTCGAAGATTTTTATCTGCCGACCACATCTGCCAACTCTTAGTTAAATAGGAACAAAGAGTGTTCTGGTGAAGCCTATTTTGATTCCACCCTGTTTCGGTAATAAAAAGAGGTTTGTCCCACTTTTGATGATAAAACTTCTCAAACCATCTTAACTCAAAGTGGTAAGAAACCACATTATTAACTCCTACCCTTGGTTTAGCAGAAAAGGCCGGATTAGGATAGGCATGGCTATTCCAACCATCAACCAACTGATAAAAATCAGGCAACTGCCGCCAAACTTCTTGCCAATACTGATAGGCTGGCCAGGTATCTTTAGTTCTTGCTGCTGCCATATCCATAGCAGCTGGCAAAACACGAAAGTTAATATCTTTTGTATGGAATTTCACACTATACTCCCTCAATACTCTGGCATATCCTTGAGGCGATATCTGCCCTCCCCATTCTTGGGCATGATTAGGTTCATTAAAAATAATAACTAACTTCTCCTTCGATGGCCAATCTAAAAGGCTAAGAAAATTAGGCCAGTCTACAGCTGAGATTAAAGTTGGCCGCTGCCAAGATCCATCACTTTGAGGAAAAGTTGTCAACCGAAGAATGGGAATAACCTTCATCTTTTTCGCTTCTCTCATAAACTGCTGCCACTTATCCAGCCTCTGCCAAGCCAGCGGAGTTATTGGAACAACTACATAACCCCCTTCCCCAACAACCCTAGCCGCTTGAGCCAGCTCATCGGAAAAAAGAATATGAACCCCCTTAGCTGGAGCAGCCTGGACTGGCGAACTGCCAGCCAAGAGAAATAAACCAAAAACGAGAAGCAAAAGACTAACTTTTTTAATCATGCCTCATTATATTCCAACTCCTTAACCATATAGGTACCCTTTAACTTAAAACCCAGCTTCCGGTAATGTTCTCGAACACCTACTCCCGAAATAACTGCTAAGCGTTTAACCTTATGCTCTCGAGCAATAAGTTCCGCTTGATGAAGAAGTTTTCTCCCTAAACCTCGGTGCTGAACGGCTACTTCATCACGATGCCCTAAGCCAACTTCATGGCCATAAATATGTAACTCTCTGATAATTCCCTGCCAAGGAAATTCTATCTGGCTATTATCCAAGATCCGCAGGCGAAGCAATCCATAAAGGCGGTTATTTTTATCTACATAAGAAAGGAAATATTCTATTCCTTGGCTGGCTCGATAGGCAAAACTCTTTAGCCAAATTTCCTTCTCAGGATTATCTCGAACTTCGCGGCAGCGGATACAGTTACATTTAACCCTGGCTCGCTGTAATTTTTGCCTCAGATGCGACTCAACTAAAACCTCGTATTGGTCATCCTTGGTCAAATCTCTAACTAAACGTTGAATCCGAACATATTCAGGCACTATCTTTTCCTTAAATTTTACTAATACCTCAACTAATTTATCTCGAGAATAAGGCTGATACTTACCCTTTTTATACCATTCTAGTAACTCAGCTCCCTTAACCAAGGCCGTTGGATAAAGCTTAATGTTGTCTGGACGATAATCAGGATTGGTAAAAATCTCCTTAAGCATCTCCAAATCATATTTTGGACTGCTTCCAGGCAGATTGAGCATCAAATGGTAAGTCACTTTAAATCCAAACTCTTTTAAAAGATAAGTAGCTCGCTTGATATCTTCAACTGTATGACCCCTTTTTACTAATTTTAGGATTCTATCATCTACTATCTGTACTCCAATCTCAACTCGGGTTACTCCTAAAGATCGGAGAAAACGAAGCTCTTCTTTGGTAATAAAATCCGGCCTTGTCTCGATAGTAATACCAACAAGACGAGAAAGGGCTTTTTCATTTTTCTTCTGGGCTGTTGGGAGGTCAATTGCTTTTTCTTCTTGCCTTACTCCGGTTTGAACTAACCTGTCAACTCGGCTATTAGCTGCATCAAAACAGCGTTTAACAAACCAGCGGCGGTAGGATTTTGGATAAAAAGAAAATGTCCCTCCTTGAATGATTAACTCAACTTTATCAATGTTATGGCCTGAGAGATAAAACATTAACAACCGCCCCTCAACCTGCTTATAAGGGTCAAAACCAAATCGAATAGCCCTTTGGACAGCCGCTTCATCAGGAAAATAACTTTTAGGAACATCCTCACTCCCAGCTGTCGGACAATAAACACAATGAAAGGGACAACCTCGGCCTTTAGTGAACACAGAAAGAGGAACTATCCCTGATAAAGAACGGATCTTGGTTTTGGTTAAAAAATGCCTTAGTTCTTTCCCAAAAGAAGTCCTGAGAAGGTAGGGGTAATAACGAAAGATAACTAAATTAAGCTTCCATTTTGGGGGAAAATCAGGACTATTATTCTTCCCCTTTCTTTTGATTAAGCTGCGGATTAACTGGCTATACCCATAGTCTTCCAATTTCTCTTTTGGGTGCTCCTTTTGCCATCTCAATAACTCCTCAATAATCCACCGATACCACTCCAATTCTCCTGGTTCGAAAGTTGCAGATAGATAACTAGTCATAAACTTTGTTTTTAACTCTTTTGATTTTAATGCTCTCCATCATAACAAAATTCCTCTCTGGAGTAAAATATAAAGATGACCAGAAAGACTCAATCAGCTGATGAATATCTCAATCAAGCAATAACTATAATCGAAAAAACCTTCCGCCAAGTAAAGGATAGAAATGCTCCTTTAGCTATCATTGTCTCAGGGGGAATTGATTCCTCGACTCTTTTTGCCCTAGCTCGACGTTTCTTTCCCCATCTTCAAGCCTTCAGTCTCGTTAGCCATCAGAGTCATGATCTTCCTTATCTCAAACTTCTCGAACAAACTTTTTCCCAACCTATAACTTATGTCAACATTGATGACTACTCTCCTGATTACCTTCTCCAAAAACTCTCTTTTTACCGCCACCAGTTGCCTAAAGTTGGCATTCCTACTACTCTCACTCACCTCTCAATAGCCGTCGGTTTCCATCTTCTCTTTGAACAAATCTCTGCCCAGGGGATTCAAATCACTTTAACTGCTCAAGGGCCAGATGTTCTTCTAGGAGGTTATCATCGATATAATAATCTGCCAGACCAAGAGTTAAAAGAAAAAATTCGCCAGGACTTACCCTCTCTTCAGTTAGATATAAAACGTGATTCTTTTGTAGCTAAAAGAAACAAAATTAACCTTTTAAATCCTTATCTCTCTCAAGAGTTTATTAATTTTTGCCTCGACTTACCCTCCTTTCTTATCCATACCCCTGCTTCTTTGGAAACAACTTTAGGAGACGGCAAAAAATGTTTACTCAGGCTACTCGGCTTAAAACTTCAGTTGCCTAAAGAAATTGTTAATCGGCCAAAAGAGGCTTTCCAATACTCAACCAGGCTGCAAAAATTACTAGCTCAGCTTACTAAAGAACGATTAGCTGAATAAACTAAATGAGTGTAGGCTACCGCTAAAGCGTCAGCCACATCATCAGGCTTAGGTACAGCCGATAACTTAAATAAACTAACTACCATCCGTTGTATCTGTCTTTTATCCGCCCGACCATAACCAGTCAAGGCCAACTTTATCTCTAGAGGAGTATACTCAGCTACTTGCAGGCCTGCTTGTCTAGCTAAATAAATTGTTACCCCCCTACTCTGGGCTACATCGATGACTGTCTTAGCATTCTTGAAATAAAACAACTTTTCAATCGCCAATACTTGAGGGTGGTAAGTGGTGATAATTTCTTCTAGATCTTCGCCTATCTCAACCAAACGATTCTCTATCCTCTCCTTACCTTCCGTCTTTATACTTCCATAATCAACAATCTCCCTATCTTTCTTGATTACTGCCCAACCAATAAGACCAAAACCGGGATCAATACCTAAAATTATCTCTGGTGGACTTGACTTTTTTCTCATTTTACCGTATCTTAATCTTATCTTCTATGGCAAAAATTAACAACGTTTTAGAGACCCTCGCCGCCAGGAATATTATTAAAAGCAATATTTCCAGCAAGCTTCTTTCCCAGTACGGCCACGTCGTTTATAACCATCCTTTTATCACTATCTCTCGCGACGCCGGCTCCGGTGGACGGTTAATTGCTAAGAAAGTGGCTCAAAAGTTAAAATTTGATTTTTACGACGATAAGCTACTCGACGAAATTGCCCACATAACCAAGACTAAAAAATACTATCTCAAGGCCGTCGATGAGAAAAAAAATAATCTTTTCAAGGATTTAATCAATAGCGTTATTAATGTCAACTATGTTGATCCTTATGTCTATCAAGAATCCCTCATCAAAGTAATCGTTGAGAGAGCAGAAAAAGGTAAAGTTGTCTTCCTCGGTCGGGGAGCTAACTTTATCACTCCCCGCGATAAAGGCCTTCATGTTCGGGTTACTGCTCCTTTCTATGTTCGGGTTCAAAATACCATCAAATTCGAAGGTTTTGACCGAAAACAAGCCATAGAACTGGTCTCTAAACTTGATTATCATCGCAGCCAGTTTGTCCGTTCCGTCTTTGGCCGAGACATCCGCCGAGCCCGCTACTACGACTTAGTCATTAACACCGAGATGCTCTCTATTGATGCGGCGGTGGAGATAGTCATCAAAGCTTACAAAGAAAAAATCAAGAAGTAACTACTCTACTTTTCTCGATTCTTCTTCTTTAACCAATCCTTTAATCAACTCCCGCATCCATTGATAACCACTCCAACCAAGGTGATGGCCGGCATAATTCACCCAGATTAACCTAGAGTTAGTCAAGTGCTGGTGCAAAAGATAGGCTTGTTCGGGTGGGCAAACCATATCATAGCGGCCATGAATTATTACTGTTGGGATTTTCTCGATGGCTTTTATATTCCTAAGGATCTGATTATCTTGAATAAAGAAATCATTAGCAGCGTAATGGCAATAAATGGTAGTTGAGTGAATCTCTTCTTCTTCAATTTCCTCTGGTTGAGCTAAGTGAAAAGGAGGGTCAAGATTCATAAGGCCGTACTCCCAGTTGGAGATAAGAGCGGCCAACTGTCTTTTAGTCTTTTCTCCACCCTTCATCATCTTTTTATAAGCATAATCGATTAATTCCGAC
>JALVIH010000002.1 GCA_027028625.1 bacterium
AATTACTTTATGGAATTGGACTTACCAACAATAAAGCAAAAAAGCTTAAAGAGTTTAGTCTCCCTTTTTATTCGGACTTTCTTTATTCAACTTTTATCCATAGTCAGCTACTTTTTCATTACCTTGTTTTTATCCCAACAACAGTTGGGAGTTTACTTTATCGTCTCCGCTTTAGCAGGTTTTTTTACTTTTTTTGCTGACATTGGTCTCTCGGCCGCCCTTATTCAAAAGCACGACCAACCAGAAGTTGAGGAAATTCAAGCTACCTTTACTATTCAACAGATCTTAGTTTTGTCTATTAGCCTCTTGGTTTCTCTTCTTTCGCCACGAATTGCCTCCTTTTACCACTTATCTAGAGCAGGTATCTACCTTCTTTATGCTTTGGTGGTTGCCTTTATCTTGAGCAGTTTTAAGACCATTCCCTCTGTTTTGGCCGAACGCCATTTGGATTTCGATAAACTGGTGATGGTTCATATCGGCGAGAGCATTATTTTTAACTTGACCGTCATTCTCTTGGCTTGGCAGGGATTTGGTTTATACAGTTACACTTATGCCGTCCTACTTCAAGCTATCTTTGGAGTTATAGCCCTTAACCTTTTAATTAAATGGCCCTTAGGTTACTCTTTTTCTTTTACTAGTTTAAAAGGATTGCTTAACTTTGGGGTTCCTTACCAATTTAATTCCCTTTTAGCCCAGTTTAAAGATAGGCTGATGATTATGTTTTTAGGCAAGGTAATTGGTTCTCGGGGAGTGGGCATCCTTGGTTGGGCGGAAAAATGGGCCAATCTGCCCCTGCGTTATTTAATGGATAACACCATGAAGGTTGCTTTCCCTGCTTGGTCGCGTCTCCAACATCAAAAGGAAATTCTCACCAAAGCTATCGAGATAACTCTTTTTCTCCTTTCTTTCCTTATTTTTCCAACCGCTCTAGGATTATTAATTATTGCTAAACCTTTGGTTCTTTTAGTTCCCCGTTACCAGAAGTGGTTACCGGCTCTTGTCCCTCTCTATTTTTATGTCTTTAATGTAGTTATCGCCTCTATCTCAACTCCTCTCACCAATGCTCTTTCGGCTACCGGAAAAATTAAGTTAGTTAGTTTGTTTATGGTTTATTGGACTGCTTTAACTTGGCTGTTTACTCCTTATTTGGCTTATAAATATAACTTTATGGGGGTGGCTTATGCTGTCGGCCTAATAGCCCTGCTTACTTTACCTGTGATTTACTTAAGCGCCCGCCAATTGGAAGTTAATGTCCTCAGAGCTGTTTTGCCAAATTTACTAAACTCTCTTTTTATGGCAGGGGTTGGTTATTTCCTACTAACCCACCTGCCTTTAAGCTGGTTTTCCATCTTCCTAACCATCCTTCTTTGTGGGGTAATTTATCTTTTTCTCTCCTTCAAGTTTCTTAAAGCCAAGCTCATTAAAAGTTACCGCCTTCTTTTAAACAAATGAGTGTTAAAAAAAGACTCTTAGGACTTAGTCTATTTATTTCTTTATCTTTTGTATTCTTTTTCTTTCTCCCCCCTTTAACCCTGGCCAAACCCTCTATCCATTTAGTTTTTCCAGTTAGAGGAAAAGATTTTTGGCAGCAACCTTGGCTGCCAGCTTCCAAAGTAAAAGAATATAGTGATTTTCTCAAGCAAACTCAACTACCAGCAACTTTTATCCTTCGGTTTGATGCTCTTAATGATCCTACAATCACTAGCCTTTTAAAAGATAACCCTTCTTTTCAGGTAGGAATCTTTTTGGAAATTACCCCCTCGTTAAGTAAGGCAACTAATTTGCCTTATCCTCAGGGTGATAACAGTTGGTATCTTCCTGATAGGATCTTTACAGTTTCTTATTCCCGACCACAGCGGCAAAAAATAATTGACGCTTATTTTGAAAGGTTCCAACAAATATTTCATCACCCGCCAGCTTTAATCGGTGCTTGGTATTTAGATTCATTTTCTCTAAACTATATTTATCATCATTATCAAGTTAAGAATTTCCTCCTAGTTTCTGATCAGGATGGAACTGATCATTATCTTATTTGGGGTTTGCCTTTCACTAGGAATTATCACGCTTCGTTTTCCAATCCTCTCGTCCCAGGAAATTCGCCTTTTTCTATTTATCAATGGGCTCCTCGAAATATTGAACGGGGGTTGCAAGGAGCTGATCAAAAAGGTAGTCTTTACTCCCTTCAAACAAACGACTATCTTAAGTTAGGTTTGAATCTTGATTATTGGTACTCGGCCATAGAAGATTATTCTACCAGCTTAGTTACTTTGCCCTTTACTTTAATTCTTGGTCTAGAGAACGACGAACCTAACCCGTTAGCTTATAAACAATTTTTTACCGCTATTAGAACCCTTAAAAATAAAGGTTTCGTTTTTACCTCTAAACTCGAAGATTCGCCACTTAAGTTCAGAGATGTTTTTATTCATAAAGGAAAGGGGACAACTACTTATCTTGTTCAAAATCAAAACTATCGAGTTTACTTTAAAACTTATAAAGATAAAACCGAAATCTTAGATCTAAGGAGTTTTCTAGGAAACAAATATCCATCCTTCTGGTCATTTTATCCTAATAAGAATGATCTTCTTTACGCTCAAACAGAGGCTATTATTGACCAAGTTCAACTAGGAAATAAAGTTACTTTACCTTATCCCCTTGAATTTGATAAACAGACTAAAACTTTTAGGTCACCGACTGGGGCTAAAATAGTTTTTGACAACGAGCAGATTAAGTTTTTCCCTGAAATTCCGTCAAATTTAAGTCAACGTTTTAAAAATTTCGAAAGCCTCACAATTGAGAAAAATAAACTTATATTTGGTAATTTTTATCAAGATCAGATGAAGTTTAATTTCCTAGCTCTTGTTTGGTTGATTATTTTTCTTGGGGTTGCTTTTTATATTTCGAACAACTTTTTCCGACCGGTTGAAAATTTATTTCTTCTTTTCCTATCTTTTTTCTGGGCTTTTCCTCTACTTCGTTCAGGTTTACCAACTAAGTATGGCTTAGGTTTTTGGGGACCGAATGGCCACGATGCTATCTGGCACTTGGCTCTAGCCCAATCAATTCTTAAGGGTTTTCCCATTAAGCATCCGACTTTAGCTGGCCGAAATCTAACTAATTATCATTTTGGTTTTGACTTGGTTTTAGCCTCTCTCCATTATCTTACTCATTTACCTCTAACTTTCCTTTATTTCCAAGTTTTACCTTTGATTATAGGAGTTACTATCTTGGCCTTAAGTTACCATCTCTATCTGAAGCTTTTTAAGACTTCAAAAGGTGCTATTTTTAGCCTCTTCTTTATCGTTACTGCAGGTTCTCTAGGTTATTTTCTCTCCTTTATCAAGCATCAGCCTCTAGGAGGAGAATCAGCTTTCTGGGCCAATCAAGCCATCTCTACTCTTCTTAACCCTCCTTTTGCCAGCAGTTTGATTTTTATTCTTGTAATTCTGCTTCTTCTTCTAACTAAAGAAAAAAAGTCTTGGTGGAGTTACTTCTTAATATTTACTCTTCCAGCAGTTACTTTATGGTTTAAGGTTTATGGGGGTTTATTTGTTTTTGCTTTAGTAGGCTTTTGGAGTTTACTGGAGTTAAAAAACAAAAAGAACTTTAAAGAAATCTTTGTTTTTGGTGGGATTGGTACGCTTATTTTTCTAATATCTCTTAAGCTACTTACTGGCTCGCAGTCTCTCATTGTCTTTAGCCCTCTTTGGTTTGTAAAAACAATGTTTATTTTCCCGGATAGGGTAGGGTGGATGAAATTTGGCCAAGCTCTGGCTACTTATCTTCAGTCCCGCAATCCCAAGCTTGTCCTGGCCTTACCCCTGGCTTTGGTTATCTTCTATCTTGGTAACTTTGGGACTAGGATCTTATCGGTTTCTAGTTTTAAACATCTAAACTCCGAGAATAAAAATGTCCTACTTCCGCTATGGTTGGGTATTGTTCTTTTTTCCTTGATTCCCCTCTTTATCATTCAAAAGGGCACTCCGTGGAACTCTATTCAATTTCTTTATTATCCTCTCTTTTTCACCGCTTTTCTCTCTGGTAGTTTTTTTATTAACCTTAATCCTACCTTAAAGTTTTCAAATTTCAAACCTGCCTTGCCGGCAGGCAGGTTAAAAATTAAAAATTTAGTCATCATGATAATTATTATGCTGACTATCCCTACCACAATTTCAACTCTTTCCTATTACCTCCCTAAAACTCCCCACGCCATCCTCCCATGGGAAGAAATTAAAGCCCTCCAATTTTTATCCCACCAACCAGAGGGTGGCATTATCGCTCCTCCATTTAATCCCTATCTTAAAGACATTTATAACAATCCAACGCCCTTGTTTGCTTATGCAGATACCGCTTATATTACCGCTTTTTCAGGTAAAATTGCTTACCTGGCAGACACGATGAATCTAGATATCTCCGGCTACAATTATCAAAAGCGGCAGAGTTTACTAAAACAACTCTATGATCCCACTCTGCCTGATTCCCGTAAGAATCAAGTTCTTGCTACTATTACTCAAGAGAATCCCAACATTAAATACCTATACCTCCTTCACTTACCGGCCTACAAACTAACCCCCCCTTCTCCATGGCACAAAATCTACCAAAACTCATTGGTAAAAATATGGATTCTTAGTACTAAATAAACGAGATTACACCCTATAGTATAATTTATATATGGAAAAGGATCAAATCAGAAATATCCCAATGGAGTATAAATTTCTCAGAAGAGATGGTCGAGCCCCCTTTATAGTTCCAGAAGCTAGAGAAGATATAATTCAAGAACTTCAAAAATTTGGGGTTATTACACATACTCCACCACCAGATCAACCAATAATCCTACAGTTTCATTCTGATTCCATACTTGTAACATCTTTAAAAACTGGTTTTATGATTCATGATGAAACAAAACCAGAGGGGTTTCAAATTATAGGTGATAGGCTTATAGTTTCTAGAAGAGAAAATACAACTCTTGTGAGAGAAGGAATACAACTCTTGCGCCATTTGAGGAGTGGAAATTTAGAATATCATCATTTTAAAAGGGGGCGTTATGGAGTTGTTCTTTTGGATCTTCCACATAATACTTCTGTTCCCATGTGTATTAAACTCTTTAATTACGCTGTTCCTTTTTCTAAAGAAGAATGGGATAAGGCTAAAAAGAGAAAATTTAAACCCTCCTATGAATTAAATACATGGAACCTCAGTGGAGTTACTGGTATTGGAAGTTTTGTTGCTCATCAGGAAATAAGAAAAAGTGGCATACCAATGCCTCGTGTATTTGTTGCCACAAATGAGGTATTGATTCAAGAAGAAGTTCCTGGTTTTACTATAGGAGAAATAATAGATCAATATGAAGTATTAAAAAGTCAAGGAAAATTAGGAGATAATGATGAGATAATAGATACTGCAAGGAGCATAATAGGGAATACATCCAGTCCAGTTTATGTATGCAGGAAATTGATGAAATGGGTAAATGAGAATATAAAAAAGATGCCGGTAATGGTGGTTCCCAGTGCCCTTGATGTGCTCCATAGCAGGGTTGGGGATTGCAATGAACACGCAACACTTCTTACCGCACTTCTTCGAGCGGTGGGAATTCCATCCAGGATAAGCGTTGGTCTTGTTTATTCAAGAAATAGATTCTATTATCATGCCTGGAATGAGGCATATGTGGGTGAATGGATAACAATGGATCCCACAATGGATCAGATGCCTGCTGATCCAACTCATATTAAACTTGCTGAAGGAAACCTTGATCAACAGATTAGTATTGCGCCATTTATAGGCTCAGTGAAGTTTGAATTATTAAATTATGAGTATGATTAAACTGATAGATCTAACAAAAAGATATAGGGGAGTAACTGCTGTCAATAATATAAATCTTGAGATTGAAAAGGGTGTTGTATTTGGTTTTCTTGGGCCTAATGGTGCTGGAAAAACAACCACCATCAAGATGATGGCAGGTGTGCTAAAGCCAACTGCTGGAAGAATCCTGATTAAGGATATAGATATATCAAGATCGCCTTCTGATGCAAAAAGGATTGTGGGGTATATCCCGGATAGTCCATTTC
>JALVIH010000003.1 GCA_027028625.1 bacterium
GGGGTTGATAAAAGAAGCCAAAAAAATCGGCTTAAAAACAAGCTTGGCCGGCCGCATCCGAAGCATCCGCCGCCACGGCAAGTTAACCTTCATTGATATCAGCGACGAAAGCGGCCAGATTCAACTGCTCCTCCGGGCCAACGACCTTAGTCCTCAGGAGTACCAGTTAGTCAAGCTCTTAGATATTGGTGACTTCATCGGAGCCAAGGGTGAGGTCTTTAAAACAAAAGCCGGCGAGATAACCCTTAAAGTCCAAGAACTAACCCTTCTTAATAAGGCCCTTCGCCCCCTGCCGGATGAGTGGTATGGCTTAAAGGACAAAGAGGAACGTTTTCGTCGCCGCTACCTAGATTTAATTCTTAACCCTCAAATAAAGAAACTTCTCGATAAACGCTGGCAGATACTTAAAAACATTCGTCTCTTTTTATGGAATCAAGGATACACTGAGGTAGAAACTCCCATTCTCCAAAACCTCTATGGAGGAACTAATGCTCGCCCTTTCACGACTCATCTGAATGCCTTAGATATTGATATGTACCTCAGAGTAGCTCCAGAGCTGTATTTAAAACGGCTGATTGTTGGCGGTTACGAAAAGATTTTCGAGATTGCTCGGAACTTCCGCAATGAAGGAATGGACCAAACCCACCAACCAGAGTTCACTATGATGGAGATTTACTTGGCTTATGGGGATTACCTGGCCATTATGTCTCTGACTGAAGAGTTACTGCGAAACCTAGCTACAAAAGTAAATGGCACAGCTCAGCTAAAGATAAATGAGGATGTGGTTGATTTAGGCAAAAAATGGACGGTCTTAACAATTGATCAGGCTTTAAAGAAGTACTCCAATGTTGATTGGCAACAAATCAGCAGCCAGGAAATCAAACAACTACTTGAAAAGCACCAGCTTCAGGTTCCTGGTGTTTACTCTGATAATAAGGCCCTTTTTGTCCTTTTTGATCATCTAGTCACTCCTCAACTTATCCAACCTACCTGGATTATTGATTATCCTCGAGAAGTCAGCCCCTTGGCTAAGGAACATCGCAGCAAGCCAGGTCGGGTTGAACGTTTTGAGGGTTACATTGGAGGCAAAGAGATTTGCGACGGTTGGTCAGAAATAGTCAGCCCCCTAGAACAAAGAAAAAGATTTGAAACAGAACAAAAGAATCTTCGAGCAGGGGATGATGAGGCTCAACCTTTAGATGAAGATTTTATTGAGGCACTAGAGTACGGAGCTCCCCCCATCGCCGGTATTGGCATTGGTATTGATAGATTAGTTATGCTCCTAACTAATACTTGGAGTATTCGGGAAGTGATAGCTTTTCCTCTAATGCGACCAAGATCTACTTCTAAGACTTAAACGAGGTAATCTTGGAGTTTTTTCCTTCCTGAGGGGCGGCGGATTTTCCGAATGGCTTTAGCCTCTATTTGACGAATTCTTTCTCTTGTTACTCCAAAAAAGCGGCCGACTTCTTCAAGTGTCTTAGGAGTAGAACCATCAAGACCAAAACGCATAATAATTACTTGAGCCTCTCGAGGAGAAAGACTCTTGAGAACTTCTTGGACACTCTCTTTGAGTAACTCTTGGGTGGCTGCTTCATAAGGAGAGGGTTGGGTCTGATCTTGGATAAAGTCTCCCAGAAGAGAATCCTCATCATCCCCAACTGGTTTTTCTAACGAGGTTGTATCCTGAGCCAGACGGAAGATTTCCCTTACTCGTTCCCCAGTTAGCCCAAGTTCAGCGCCTATTTCCTCCGGAGTTGGTTCCCGTCCGAGTTTTTGGGTAAGCTGGCGTTGAGTGCGAATAATTTTATTGATAGTCTCAACCATATGGACAGGAATGCGAATTGTCCTGGCCTGGTCAGCAATAGCTCGAGTAATAGCCTGTCTAATCCACCAGGTAGCATAAGTAGAGAACTTAAAACCTCGCCGCCAGTCATACTTCTCCACCGCCCGAATCAATCCTTGATTCCCTTCCTGAATAAGATCGAGAAGGGATAACCCTCTATTAATATATTTCTTAGCGATCGAAACAACTAAGCGGAGGTTTGATTTGATAAGCCTTTTTTTGGCTTCTTCATCTCCTTTTTCTACTCTCTGAGCTAGCTCTATCTCGTCCTCCGCCGTAAGAAGGTTCACTCGGCCAATCTCTTTTAGATACATCCTTACCGGATCAATTAAGGTTTTGTCTTTCAACCGTTTCAACTCCTCAATTTCTTTGAGAATATCGGAGCTTTTTTCTTTAAGCTGTTCTTTTTCCTCCTCTAAATTCTCAATAACCTCAATCTCATTATCCAAACAAAACTGGAAAAGTTCATCTAACTGCTCAAGGTATTCTTCCGGCTCAGGTAAGCAGTTTAGAATCTCCTCAAAAGTAATAAAACGGCTTTTCTTACCCTTAGCCCGGAGAGCTTCCAAACAAGCAGGCGGATGATTCTTTTTGGATTGCTGGTTAACAGTGGCAGTTTTACTAGTCATTAGTAGCTTTTATTTTAACACGAGAGAGACCTTGCGGCTCCCGCTTCAAGGTCTCTCTCTACAACTAACTAAGTAATAAGCCTTTACTTATTTACTGTTACTTTTATCTTTTTGCTCTTAGCTTCCTCTTTCTTGGGCAGAGTCACCTTCAGAATACCGTCCTTTATACCTGCCTTGGCCTTGTCTGGGTTAACCTTGGCCGGCAGCTGGACTTGGTAAAAAAATTGGCGTTGCTGCCATCCTCGCAGATAGTAGCGGCGCTTCTTATCCTCTTCTTTCCTCTCTACTTTGGTTCCTGCCTTAACCGTCAAGAGATTGTTATCAATAGTCACATCCACCTCAGACGGGCTTACCCCAGGAACCATAGCCTCAACCACCACATTATCATCGGTCTCATAAACATTCACCCCCTCTTCTGATCCACTAAATGAAGAGGGAAATAACTCCCAGTCTTCAAAAAAAGGTTTAAGTAAGCTTCGAGGTACTAAGGCCCAAGGATTGTTTTTGTCAGTCATTTTAACCTCCTTTTTGAAAACTTTATAACTATTATCAGTCTAGCACTTAGAGTGCTAATTGTCAAGAGTTGACAACAGAGATAAACAGAGATATATTAGGAGAAGAAAGAGTTAAGCCTGCTTAACAGGCAAAAATAGAAAGGAGGTGAGGTTAGATGGCCTACAGTTATACTAACTCTCGTGGTGTTACTTATTATCTTCACTCTCGTGAAGTCACTCTTAAGGGCGGTCGAGTTCAAAGGATTTATTGGTTCGCTAAGAGCGAGAATCCTAGCTACGCTCTTGATGACGTCCCCGCTGGTTACAAAGTAATGGAGACTAAAAAGAGTGGCTTACCTGTTTTGAAGAAAGCTTAAGAAAAAAGCAATTAAGTTCCGGACTCCTTATACAAGGGGTCCGGAACTTTTTTAAGGTCGTGTTATACTTTTTATATGAATAAATTAGAAGAAAGATCATTGGTTGTTCTTAAACCCCATACCCTAACAAGAGGGTTAGTTGGTGAGGTCATTCGTCGTTTTGAGAATGTAGGTTTGAAGTTGGTAGGAATTAAGATGGTCCAAGTTTCCAAAGAACTAGCTGATAAGCACTATCCTTTAAGTCGACGAGAGTTCATTGAAGGAATGGGGAAAAAGACATTAGAAAACTATGCTCAGCTAGGCGTAGATCCAGTAAAAGAGCTGGGAACAGCTGATGCTTATGAAATTGGTAAGTTGGTTCGCCAATGGTTAGTAAGAATGATTACTGCTGGCCCGGTTATCGCTATGGTCTGGCAAGGACCAAGTGCTATTGAGGTTATCCGAAAAATAGTGGGCCACACCCTGCCTTCAAAAGCAGCTCCGGGCACTATCCGAGGAGATTTTTCCTATGATTCTTCATACCTAGCTAACAAAGGTAAGCGGGCAATTAAGAATCTCATTCATGCTTCAGGTAATCTAGAGGAGGCTAAATACGAAATTTCTCTTTGGTTTAAAGACGAGGAAATTTATCAATATCCACGAGATATGGAAACAAACCCTATAAGCCAACTGGTCGACCAGAATGGAAGAGACTGAGATTGACAAATTAGCCAAATTAGCTCAAAACGACAGAAAAAAAGTTGATCAGCTCCTCCAGGAAGTTTCCCCTTTTCTTTTTACCTTTCTAAAGAAAAGAGCTAAAAGCTTAGCTGATGCCGAAGACATTCTCCAAGAAACACTTATCTCTATTAATCAATCTTTGCCTTTATGGACAGGAAGGGGGCATTTTCTCTCTTTTTGTTACGCTATTGGCCGTCATGAACTAGCCGACTTTTACCTTAAGGAAAAACTATATCAAACCAAGAAAATGTTAGTGGCTAAATTAAAGAATATCTTCCCACCTAATCTAATCGGTCTTATAGAAAAGAAACTTCTTATTCAGTCCCTTTTCCAGCATCTGCCTCGCCGTTACCAATTAGTCCTCACCCTGAAGTACAGTTATGGACTATCTATAAAAGACATAGCCAATAGATTAGGAGTTAGCCCAAAAGGGGTTGAGTCACTTTTATTCCGAGCCAGAGAAAAAAGTAAAAAAATACTTCTAGACTCTAACGAGTAAGAATTTTATCTAAAATCGACTTAGCCTGGACAAAAATCTCTTTTTCCGTATCGTAGGTTAAACGGGAATAAGCTTCATCAAAGGGAAGAAAAACTGCTTCTTCCACCTCGTCATCATGCTCTTCTGTATCTCCAGCCATTGCTTCCATCAGGAAGAAAACTACTTTCTTAAGAATTTTTTCTC
Source organism: bacterium (assembly GCA_027028625.1). Lineage (GTDB taxonomy): Bacteria > Patescibacteriota > Microgenomatia > JAADGY01 > JAADGY01 > S014-63. The sequence continues at coordinate 4,749 of JALVIH010000003.1, forward strand.
CGTCCTGAGTATAAAAATAACTTATTGTTCCCACCTTTTCCCGTATATTAGCTAATACTCCTCCTTCTTCTTGAACCTCTCTAATGGCGGTCCGGACACTCGTCTCGTTCTTTTCTATTAGACCTTTAGGTAGTCGCCATTCATCTCGGCCAGCCGGTTTAATAATTAACCACTTAACCTGACTGGCTTCTATTTTATAAACAACTCCTCCAGCCGAACGCAGTTGGCGAATCTTTTGGTGGGGCATAAAACTCCTTTAATTTTTCTAACTTCCTTTATTTTAACAGATAGGAGATATAATTAGCTAGGATGTCAGATAAAATTGTCGAAGAAATAAAGGCTAAAGTAGACATAGTAGAGATAGTTAGCCACTATGTGAAGCTAAAGCGGACAGGGGCAAATTACAAAGGCCTTTGCCCTTTTCATCAGGAGAAAACTCCTTCTTTTTTTGTTTCTCCAGAAAGGCAGTTTTTTAAGTGTTTTGGCTGTGGAGAATCAGGAGATGTCATTTCCTTTTTAATGAAGATCGAGGGATGGAGTTTTTATCAAACCCTAAAATATCTAGCTAAACTAGCTGGAGTTAAACTCCAAAAAGTAACTTTAGATGATGATTCTCGTTTTAAGGAACAGCTTTACCAACTTAATCGCCTAGCAGCCAGATTTTACCACTACCTACTCCTTAAACACCAATGGGGCGAGGTCGGACGCCGCTACCTTCAGGAGAGGAAAATAAATTCCCAAACAGTTAAAACTTTTTATCTAGGGGTGGCTCCGGCTGGATGGCGGACCTTAACTAACTTTCTTAAACAAAAAAAACAAAACTTAGATCTGGCCGTTAAGGCGGGCTTGATAATAAAAAGTGAGAAAGGCTATTATGACCGTTTCCGAGACCGACTTATCTTTCCTCTCTTCAACATCCTAGGAGAGATTGTTGGTTTTGGAGGACGCCGACTGCACCCCAACGAGGAAGTTCCTAAATATATCAACAGTCCAGAAACTCCTATTTATAATAAAAGCAGGCACCTTTTTGGCCTCTACCAGGCTAAGGAGGCCATCCGCCAAAAGAAAGAGGCTATCATCACTGAAGGGGAGTTCGATGTCCTTTCTTCTTTTCAGTCCGGCGTCCAGAATATCGTGGCCGTTAAAGGATCAGCCTTAACAGAAGAACATCTAAAAATTCTCCGCCGCTATGCCGATCAAGTAATTTTTTCTTTTGATAATGATCCAGCAGGAATAAAGGCTACTCAAAAAAGCTTTGTTATGGCCGAAAACCAAGGACTTAAAAATAAGGTGATTATTCTTAAACAAGGAAAAGATATTGACGAGGTGGTTAAAAGTTCCCCCCAAGAATGGCTGAGTTTAATTAACCAGGCCAGCTATAGCTTTAATTTTCTCCTGGAGCATTGGAAGGGGGAAATAAAAAAGGATGATCCTTACTCCAAGAACGAAATTGTTAAAAAGGTTCTTGAGTTAATAAATCAAATTAAGAACCCTCTCCTTCAAGAAGAATATCTCCAGGCTACAGCTAAGGCTCTAGATGTTGATGAAGAGATCCTTCGCCGACTTAAAGATCAGACAGACCAGGGTCGGCCAAAACAGTTTAAACCAGAAACCAAAACCCAAACTCAACCCAATTATCTCGATGAACTAGAAGGCATCCTTCTTAGTTTACTGATTAAAGGAGTGGAAAAAGAGCTTTTATCACAAAAACTAACTAAAGAATGTTTTACTCACTATGGCTACCGTCAACTCTTTATCCTTTTAAAGGAAAATAACTTCGATAGCCAAAGCTGTCAGGCTAGTCTAAAACCAGAACTCCTTAATCTTTACAACGAACTTTACCTTAACCCAACAGCTGAAAAAATTAACAGCTTGCCGGCCGAAAAGAGAAAAAAAGAAGTTCAGAAACTAATCCAACGCTTACTTCAAAACCACCTTAAAACCAAGATCGAAACTTTAAAAAAAGAAATTGCTGAGATGGAAAAGAGGGGCGAAGATATCAGTGAGAAAAACAAAATCCTAGTTAAGTACCTTCGCCAATTACACCAACTCTAACTTAAGGGGTAAAGTTATAATTTTTCTCCACCTGTTTTATCTGGTCCGCAGCTATTTTTAGACTATTTTCAAACTCCTCCCCCTGCAAGGCAGTTTGGACAACTTTTCCTAAATAATCAATGGATCTGTCATTTAATCCTTGATCATAGGTAAAGGAGACAAAATGATAACTCCTCAGGTTAGTCGCCATCTGAGCAATAGGTTTTAGGTACTCATCTTTTTCCAGCTCATTCTTCATATCTTGTCGGGGGTAAGGTTCACCAAAGAGACGAACCTTCTTGGCTTGATCAAAGAAAAGACGCAAATTTTCAGGCTGACTCATAAATTTTACCAACTGCCAAGCTTCCTTTTTATGATGAGAGGTAGAAGCTACTCCAATTGCCCAATAACTAGCCCATTCAGAGTTGTCTCCAGGTATTTTAGGAACATTAGTTATACCAAAATTGACTCCATTCTTAGCAAATTCAAAGGCCCGCCAGCTAGGACCAAAATAGTAAGCCAACTGTCCCGAATCAAACATTACCGTTGAGGAGGGCAGGTCACTGCTCCAAACAGGGCTATCTCCTTCAACAAAGTGAGTATAATAGCGAATGGCATCAACTGCAAGATTGTGGCCTTTAGCATCCAAACTTGTATCCAACTTATCCATCTCTACACCATTTTGAAAAAACATAAGAGCTAAAATGTCACTCCAGTGGTCAACATTGTTAGTTGTCCCAAGGGCTACGCCGGCAGTAGTAATCTTTCCTTGTTCATCATGTTGGGTAAGGCTTTTAGCTTGACGCGCCAAAACATCCCAGTTGGTTGGCAAGTTGTTAAGCAAACCAGCTTTAGAGAGAAGATCTTTGTTATAAAAGAGGAGTAGACCATCTACCTCAAGCGGTATACCTTTTATTTTTTGATCCATTATTAAATCGTTAGCAGCTACAGGATAAAATGTTTTCTCAAACTCTTCTGTTGAGAAAACATTATTCGGTGCATTATCAAGATCGTCTTTAAGCATCGGCAACCAGGTGTTATGAAAACGAAAAAGATCAGGCCCTTCATTATCTTTTATGGCGTTAGTGACTAAAAGGCGATAATTCCTAGCTGGTTTTTGAATATACTTAACTTCTATTCCTGTCTCCGCTTTAAACTTATCAAACAATGGTTTCATCACTGAGGCAGGTTCCCATAAACCCCAATAGGTTAAAACCACTTTACTTTTATGGGGAGAAACAGCCGCTTTCTCCGACGGAGACGGTTGAGAAGTTTTCTTTCTTCCTAACATCAACCATCCTAAAGCTAAAGTTGACCCTACCAAAACAATAATGGCTAAAAGATAAAGAAAGGAAAAAGAGCGATGTTTGGGAGGGTTGGCTGCTGCAGAAAGAAGTTCTTCTTTTTCTTCTTCTGCCCCCTTGCCTTTGTCTTCACTTCCAAGAGGAGGAGTATCTTTTTTCTCTCCCGCTTCACCTTCAAGGGGAAACTTTTTTCTGTCTCCTTCTAAGTTCAAATCCGTACCTTCTTCTTTTTTAGGAGTTAAATTATCTGTTTTCTCTCCTAAGTTGGAGATGGTATCCTTGCTCTTATTAACCAAGGGGGGAACTGAGGGTTCTTTTTCTGGTTTTACCTCTTTCTGCCCCCACATGCCTTCATCTTCATCATTAAAGTTATCGAAGGGGGAGGGGGTGGTTGGTAGAGGAGTGGGAGTTGAGGTATGAGAAGAGGATGTTTTGCTTAAGGTAGGTGTTGTTTTATCTTTATCTGTGGCAGCTCCAAGAGGAGATTGTTTTAAATCTGTTGGTTGAGATACGTCACCGAGGGGTAGAGTGCCTTTTTTTTCACTACTAAGGGGACTCTTAACAGGCTCAGTAACTTCCTTTTTGGGGGAGGAAGTTTTTAGAGAACCTTCTGAAATAGGAGGGGGTGAGTAAGAAGAACTTGCAACTGCTTTCGGCTGGTCTTTACTTTTTTCAGATAGAGTTTTCTTAGTCTTAGATGGAGACTTTTTGGCTGGAGACTTTTTATCCATACTCCCATAATACAAAATTTTTCCTCTTTCTTCAAATTAGGTGACAATGGGGAAGTGTTTTAATTAGTCAACTTTTTTGTTATCATCTAAATATGCCGGAATTGCCTGAAGTAGAAACTATCCGCCGCCAGCTAGAAGATATTATTGTTGGAAAAACCATTGGCCAAGTAACAGTTTTAGCTTCTAAAAACATCAAACTCAACCCAAAAAACTTAATTGGCCGACGAGTTGTTGGTCTTCATCGTCAAGCTAAAGTTCTTCTTATTAAACTAGACAATAATCATTCTTTAGTCTTCCACTTTAAGATGACTGGCCAGCTTATCTATGAAAAAAATAACCAACGGGTCCGCGGCGGCCATCCAACTGCTGATTGGTACAAACCTCTCCCGGTCAAGGCAACAAAACTAATTATTGAGTTTACAGATGGAGGGAAACTTTATTACAACGACCAACGGGGTTTCGGTTGGGTAGAAGATGTCCCAAACGACAAAATAGCTGAAAGACTAAAAAACTTTAGCCCCATCGACCCTCTTTCTCCTCAATTTACATGGGAATACTTAGCTAAGATCTGTCGCTCCTCCCGCCGCCCTATAAAACTTACTATTATGAATCAAAAAGAGCTGGGAGGGGTAGGCAATATCTATGCCAACGACTCCCTTTGGCTAGCTCGCATCCATCCTCTTCAACCCAGCAACACTCTTAGCGAGGAAGAAATAAAGCGCCTTCACAAAGCTATCATCGAGGCCATCAAAGAAGGACTAAAGTATAACGGAACTACCATTAACACTTATGTTGATGCTCAAGGTAAGAAAGGAGCGTATCAGCAACATTTTAAGGTCTACAGTCGAGCTGGCCAAAAGTGCCTCCGCAATGATGGGGGAATCATAAAAGTAATTAAAGTTGGTGGCCGACGAACCTTCTTCTGCCCAGTTTGCCAGAAACTAAAAATTTAAGCTTGTTTTATTAATTTTTACCGCATCCATCTCTGTTTTTTTCACGTATCCTATAGTTAATTTTAGGTACACTAAAATCGGAACTTGGAACTTGGTAATTGGAACTAGGAACTAGGTTAGAAAATAACCAATTATCAAATTCCAAGTATCCAAACAAATTCCAAATTCGGCTTAATGAAAAAAATTAGTTGGTGATTTCGGGGCATACTTTGGGTATTTAGGAGGTTTTTATGAAACAGAAAAAAGATGTTCTGCTTGTTATAGTAGTCACATTATGTCTAATACTACCAACTCTTTAGACGGTTCCATTGCTTATTTAAAAACTTTATTACGCATCCATAAAGGTATGAATTTATCCTTACGACATAAAATTACAGATGAGGTTCTGAGAGAATTACCAACTAAAAAATTTCATTAAGTCCCAAATTCCAATAATCAAAACCTTCTTAGGAGTCATCCCGAACTTGTCGGGATCTAGCCGAAGGTGCAGGGAAATGGAACTAGGAACTAGGTTAAAAAAGCACTAAATCCTAAATTCGAAGCTCCAAACAAATTCTAATCTCTAAATTCTAAATCCTAAACTCCCTCGGTGGATAAATCCACCTTCGGGAGGAATAAAAATCCAGCCGAAAGCGCATAGGTGTATCCCAAACCTAAGTGTCAACGACCTTGCGCTCGTTTCCACTCGCTAGATCCTTCACTTCGCCTGGCGGCTCGTTCAGGATGACATGGAGAAAGAGGTATACTCCCTCCCCGGGTCATTCTGAGTGTTAACGAAGAATCTAGCGAAGCGCAAAGTCTTAGCTCCCAAACTTGAGTAGACACCCCTGCGCCTTCGGCTAGATTCTTCACTACGTTCAGAATGACTCCTCTCTCAAGAGGTTTTGAATTTTGGTATTAGGATTTCGATTATTGCCTGCCCCGTAAAGAATGAAATTTCTTTCGGGGTTTAGATATTAGAGTTTAGGAATTAGGGTTTGTTTGGAGCTTCGGATTTAGAATTTCGGATTTATTCCTATTTGTCTCCTTGGTATTTGTGATTTGTGCTTTCTTACCAAGTTCTGAGATCCAAGTTCTAAGTTCATCACACTCCCGAAGAGTGATAAATCACACTTTGGGAGAGTGATTTATTCTGAGTTCCAAGCTCTGAGTTCTGTTTTATTTGAAAATTGATCATTGATAATTGGTTATTTTTGCCGAGTTCCATTTTCCGGGGGTTTCCAGCCAGGGGGTGGGAGTTGAGGATAATGACACTTCTTCCACTTTTTACCAGAACCACACCAACAAGGATCGTTACGGCCAAGCTTGTAACGATGAACTGTCTGTTGAGTTTGAATAGGGTTAACCTCTCCGGCCGCAGCTGTCTGAGGATTAAACTCAGCTAGGCTCCCTAAAGAGCTATCGGCTGGACCTTGAGTAACAATGGGCTTGTCAAGCAGGCTTTCTTGAGGAATCCGTTGAGGAACCAGATGGTAGAAGGAAAAAAGAGATTCTTTTTCTATTAATCTAATAAGTCTTTCAAATAAACGAAAGGCTTCTTGCTTGTATTCTACTAGAGGATCTTTTTGGGCAAAGCCGCGGACCATCACACCCTCTCGGAGTTGATCTAAAAGGTCGATATGATCAACCCAAAAATCATCAATAGATTTAAGAAGAGAAACTCTAGCTATGTCTTGAAGTATCTCCGGACCAAACTGTCCTTCCTTGGCTTTAATCGCCTTTTGGCCCAACTCTTCCAACACCTCTTTTACCCCTGTTTTGGACTGGCCAGTAAGTTGGTCAACTAAAAACTGGCTCGACTCTTTATCTAAAGGAATAATTTTGGTATATTCTTTAACTAGCTCCTTAGCTTCATCTTCAGATAACTTTTCTTCCTCAAAGTAAAACTCAATCAGATGGTCAAGATAGGTTTGGAGAAGTTTATTTATTTCCTCTACTAGTTTTTGAGGCTCCTTCTCAGCCAGGAGGAGAATTTTATCCCGCCGTTTGTAAATTATCTGGCGTTGCTTATTAATAACATCATCATAATCAACTAAGGACTTCCTAATATCAAAGTAGAAACTCTCTACCTTAGTCTGAGCCTGTTCGAGAGCCCTGGAGACTAAAGAATGCTCTAGAGGTTGGTCTTCAGGAAGATTGAACATCGTCATCAACCGAGAAATTTGATCCCCACCAAAGATGCGCATAATCTCATCTTCCAAAGAAACATAAAAGCGAGACATCCCTGGATCGCCTTGACGGCCGGAACGGCCACGGAGCTGGTTGTCAATTCGCCGAGCCTCGTGACGTTCACTTCCTATCACAGCTAGGCCACCAGCCTCTACTACCTGCTGATGGCGCCTTAACCACTCTTGGTAAGCTCTACTTTTAAGATATTCTTCTTCTGATTGCCCCTTCTTTTTTTCTGGTAATGCTCCTCCCAGAACAATATCAACTCCTCTCCCAGCCATATTAGTGGCTACAGTTACACTTCCGGGTTTACCAGCCTGGGCAATTATTTGGGCTTCTTGTTCGTGGTGTTTAGCGTTCAAGACTTGGTGGGGAATGCCTTTGTGCTTAAGAAGGTTAGAGAGAATTTGGTTCATCTCAATAGATCTTGTTCCCACCAAAACCGGCTGACCCTTTTGATGGAGTTCCTCCACTTCTCGAACGATAGCACTAAACTTGGCCCGAGTAGTTTTGTAAACCCGATCAGGGTAATCTCGGCGAATAACTGGTTTGTTTGTAGGAATAACTACGGTGGTTAGATGATAAATTTTATCAAACTCTTCAGCTTCAGTTGCCGCTGTCCCAGTCATTCCAGCTAACTTCTGGTACATTCGGAAGTAGTTTTGAAGGGAGATGGTAGCCATTGTTTTAGATCTCTTCTGGATAGGCACTCCCTCCTTAGCCTCCAAGGCTTGATGTAAACCTTCCGAGAAGCGGCGGCCGGGCATTAGCCGACCGGTATGCTCATCAACAATAATTATCTGGTTATCCTTAACGATGTATTCCTTATCTTTATGGAAAAGTTCCTTAGCCTTTAGGGCCTGCTCAAGGTGATGGACCATCTGAAAGTTCTCTTGATAAAGGTTAGAAACACCAAGAGTTTTCTCCACTTTTCGCATTCCAAAGTCAGTTAAGGAAACAGTTTTTCTTTTTTCATCAATCTCATAGTCTCGGTCTTTAAGAAGCTGACTAGCTAATTGGGCAAAACGGAGATACATCGAGGTATCCTCTTCATCTGGGGCTGAGATAATAAGAGGGGTTCGAGCTTCGTCAATGAGGATAGAATCTACTTCATCAACAATACTGTAAAAATGGCCTCGCTGGACCTTCTCGGAAAAAGAGGCAACCATATTATCCCGAAGATAATCAAAACCAAATTCATTATTAGTGCCGTAAGTTACATCAGCTAAGTAGGCCTCACGGCGGGAAACTGGCCGAAGATGAGCTAAGCGCTCCTCTAAGGCTTTAGGGTCGGTATAAGACGGATCGTAAAGGAAGGCTTGGTCGTGGACAATAACTCCCACACTTAAACCAAGAAAATCAAAGATCGGCCCCATCCAGCCGGCGTCCCGCTTAGCCAAATAGTCATTGACTGTCACTAGGTGAGCTCCCTTTCCATAAAGAGCATTAATATAAAGGGCTGGAACAGCCGAAAGCGTCTTGCCTTCACCTGTTTTCTGTTCAGCAATCTTGCCTTCAGCCAGGGCCCAGGCGGCCATTAATTGAACATCAAAATGACGCATACCCACAGTCAGCTTGGCCGCTTGGCGGACAAGGGCAAAGGCATAAAACCAATCCTCTTGGGACAGTTTGTTGGCCAAGGCCTTATCCCGAAACCGCTCTGTCTGTTGGAGGAACTCTTCTCGCTTAAGCTTGGCCACTTCAGGTTCCAACCGATTAATCTGCTCGACGAACCTCCTAAGCCGGCCAAGTTCTCGACTGTTAAGATCAAAAAGTTTTTTGACAAAATCTAACATACTCATCATTATAAACTATTTAGAACTCAGAAATTAGAATGTAGGGGCGTTAATTTAGTTTGAAGCGCTATCAGCAAGTTTACCTCCAGAAATCCAAATATAACTTTTTTCTCGAATAGATGTGGGGTAGGGAAATTAAGGTTTGGAATTAAAATGAAGGAGTAGTGCCGGCCAATTGAACAATGTTATAGGAGGCGGTATACTTCAGGTATGGCTTTCGAAAAATTACTTCAAGGTATGCAAAAGTTTTTTGGTCTTGATCTCGAGGGAGAAAGTTGGCGGGACCATGTCATTTCCGCAAGAGAACAAACAAATTGGCGCAAATTGGTAGGAATCCAAGAAAGGGCTCTCCAAGAATTGTATGGTCAGCAGGGTTGGAAAACTTTCCAGGGGGTAGCTGAACAGTTCCGTCTTTGGGATTTAGAAAACCCTAAGGGGCTTTATCTTATTTTGGATATGGTCAGGAAAACATCATTATGGATGTTAGCTTCTTTTAAAGACTATTTTAGGTTGGAATCGTATGCTTGTGCTCTAGACCTTGTCTTGGATACCCAAATAGTAAAGCCAGCCGACGAGGTGTTACCTCTTATTTTGGGAGCCGGCCCAGTTGGCCCTTTGAGTGGGAGGGAAACTTTGGAAAGGTTAGGGGATGCTTTTCAGCCGCTTTTAAATCACCTTTGGGCTAAAGAAGAAAAATGGCAAGCGTTTCGAGAGCAGGCGCAAGCCAAACGGCCAGCTGAATCAAAGACCATAGAGATGAAACTTTACCCTTTCTACTTTGCCATGATTCAGAATGGCAGTAAGACCTTTGAGGGACGGGCGTTTAAGCCTGGAGATTGGCGTTATGCCATGCTGAGGGCGGGGGACAAGATTCGCTTTCGGGTGGACCCCGAAGCTCCGGAAGAATATCGAGAGGACACGGTGGGGCGTAATGATAGTATGGTCTATCGGGTAGAAAAGGTTGTTTTTGGCCCGCTAGTGAGTTCGGTTTTTCGCCGGACTGGTTTAGGCATGTGCCCGGCCCAACTCTTGACCGGCGGGCGTTTTTTTCAGCCTGATGTTGCTGCGGGTGCCTATGAATTCTCGCTGGCGGAAGTTTTGGAACAAATTAACCGCTACTATCGGATTCCCGGCTACCTTGACCGCATTGCCGAGCATGGGTTTGTGGGGGTCGAGGTGAAAAAGGAGCTAGGAGCTGGGTTGAAGAAATAACCAATTATCAAATTCCAAGGATACAACAGGAATAAATCCTAAATCCGAAATCCTAAGTTCCAAACAAATCCTAAATTCTAATCTCTAATATCCAAACCCCGAAAGAAATTTCATTCTTTACGGGACAGGTAAGCCTCAATAACCAATGATCAAAACCCTCTTTCTCGAGTCATCCCGAGCAAGCTGTTTCCTCCTCTCTGGGTCATCCTGAGGAGCTGGGGCGACGAAGGATCTAGCTGATAGGCGCATGGGTTCTACTCAAGTTTGGGAGCTAAGAATTTGCGCTTCGCTAGATTCTTCGCGGGACTCAGAATGACTCGTTAATTAACTAAGTTCCAAGTTCTAAGTTCTTAGTTCCAGATAAACTGAGTTCTAAGTTCATCACACTCCCGAAGAGTGATAAAACACATTTCGTCGGGAGAGTGATTTATTCTGAGTTCCGAGTTCCGAGCTCTGAGTTCTAATTACCGAACTCCAAAAACAGTTTGTCACTTTTCTTTCTAGTTGTTAAACTAAAAAATGGGAAAGGTTATCTATGTTTAAGGTAAAGATCGTTAGAGAAAAACCAACTATCGCTGTTTACTCCCGAGAATCGTTCTTCTTGGAACTTTTTCTTTACCATTTCCTTATGCGCCGAGGTGCCCAGGTATACCTCATTCATCCCCAAGCTGATCAACTTCTAAAACAACCTCATTGGCACTTTTTTACCGCTCACCCTAAGTTAAAAGTAATCTCCCTCCAAGAGGCTAAAGAAATTCATTCTAAAAAAATCGAGGCTTTTTTTGACTTGGCTCCATTATCTTGGGGTGAACATTTGGGAAAAAGTTTAAACGAGGAAATTGAGGTGGGGTATGGTCTCATTAATCGACTTTCTTTAGCAGTACAATCAGAAACAAAATATATTCTTCTTACTCCTCTTATTTATAACCTAGCCAGTGAGCTAAACTTCTATTACCAACTAAAAAACCAACAGCTCTTTTTAGCTCACTATGCCCAGGAGTCGCAACTTGCTTATAAAATACTCCAGTTGCCTAACTACCTCTATCCCACCTTATTTAACCAACCTTGCCAAAACTTTCTCAGCCTTTTAATTACTTCTTTTTTAGGCAAACAACAAATCCCCCTTTCCCCTTCTACTCCTCTTTATCTGGCGGATATTGAGGGCATTATTAAAGAAGTAGAAAATCAAGTTTTTGGTTTTTCTTCTCAGAAAGAAATTTCTTTAATCGCTCAACCTCTTGCTCTTTCTTTATTTCTAGAAAAAGTCAGAGAAATTTTTAAGATAGAAATTCAGCCCTTCTTTCAACCAACTTCGGTTGCCTTTACCCCTCTTTATCTGGGCCAACCACTTCAAACTCAATTAAGAGTAGAAAGTGACTTTTTAAAATTGTCCCGATTGGCTCAAGAAAATAAGGTTAGGTTAGCTTTTCCTCCTCGCCCCAACAAACTAAAAATTGTTCCTCTGCACAACGATCAACCTGCTTCTTTTCAAATACCTTCGCCATCACCTATTCAAAAGGAAAAAACCAAACCCCAGAAGAAAACAAGGCTGCCTCACTTCTCTTTTAATTCTCTAACCCCTCCTAAAGTACCAACCCAATTAAAATACTTCTTATTCGCTTTTCTTTTTTTATTTCTTCTCACTAGCCTTACTTTTGGTCTTCTTATTTTTTCTTTAAAAAAAGGAGTCTTTGAGTTCGAGAGTTGCCTTCATAGTCAAAACAATCATCTCCTTACTGGAGCTCTAAAGTCTGAACTACCCCAAAACAGTTCTCGTTGCTTAACAAAAACTAAGAAGTACCTTACTCTAGCCCAAAAAATCAACTCTTCCCTTGTCCCCATTTTTCAATTTACAGGCTTAGCCACCACCAATGATCGAATTAGTGATATAGTTCACTTTTATCTCTCGGTTCTTAATGCTTTAGAAAAAAAGAATTCCCTACCTCTTGAGGAAACAGCTTTTTTAAATTACATCTTTAATCAAGATAGTGAGGGAGATTTCTCTTCTTACTATCACCGTCTAGACAAAGAATACTATCTTCTAACCACTAACCTCGATAAATCAATCGCCCTCTATCGCTCAAACCAAAAAACTTATCAACAAGTTCACCTTTGGCACCTTAACAAACATTTTTCTACAACTTTTAATTACATCCTCTCTTGGCGACAAAAACTAAAACAAAGGCTAGTTTTGTGGCAACAATTGCCTCAACTTTTAGGAACAACCAAAAGGCAGGATTACCTTATTGTTTTTGTGGATAATAATGAACTCCGACCTGGCGGCGGCTTGATTACAGCCTACGCCCAACTAACATTTGAGGGAGGACAGCTTTTGGACCTCCAAACCTTTGATATTTACCAACTTGATAACCAATTAACCGGTGAGGTAACTCCCCCTTCACCTCTTCAAGAATACTTGGGGCAAAAAAGTTGGCGAATAAGAGATGCTGCTTGGCAACCTTCCTATCCAGATACCGCCCGACAAATAGATTGGTTTTACCAAAAAGCCAGCGGCCAAAATATTGACGGGGTTATTTTAATTGATGATGATTTTTTAGCGGCTATGGCTGAGTTGTGGGGAGGATTTCATCTTCAGGATTTAAAACTGACCCTTAATAAAAACAATCTCCGCCGACGTCTTTTCCTCTGGGGTAATTTAGAGAAGGGCAACCAAAACCAAATCTTCGTCTCTCTTTTAAAAACTTTCTTGAGTCAACTAAAACAACTAAAGGGCCAACAGCTTCAGACCTTTACCGCTACTTTGGATCAACTAGCCAAAACTAAGGATATTAATTTCTATTTCAATAACAGCCAATTAGAAAGTCTTTTCCTTGATCTGGGATGGGGAGGGGAGATGAAAACTCCCCAGTGTTCTCAAAATTGTATTGTTCTTTCCGGACCAGTCATCGAAGCTAACTTGGGAGCAAATAGAGTTAATTATCTTCTGTCCCAACAACTAAAAACAGAGGTCAACATCACCCCCACTTTGATAACTGAGAACTTAAAATTGACTCTCAATAACCCTTCTTCCAGCCCTCGCTGGCCTGGAGGAAATTACAACGATTACCTTCAGTGGTATTTTGAGCAGGGATGGAAATTAGAAGAAGTAAAAATTGGCGGAAGACACTTAGACATTGATAATATAAATGTGGCTACGCGGAGCGGATACCATATTTATAGTTTCTACCATCAGGTTGGTTACAACCAAAGCCAAACGGTCAGCCTTAAACTTAGCCGGCCCTTTAAAGAAAACTCTAGCCTAGATCTGCTCTTTTGGCAACCCAAACAAATTGGCCTAACAATTCAAAAAGTCCTTTATCGTCTGAATCTGCCTCAAAACTCTAGAATAAAAGTCATCTCCCCCGTCGAGTGGAAAAAGAACAATCATCAAATAATATATCAGGGAGAACTAAATAAAAATATTCTCCTGCCAGTAAGGCTCAAGTTTATCTCTTTTTAATCTTACTTCCTTATTATTTCTTTCAAGGGTGGGGAGTGATAAATTTCTTTTTTAATCAAATAAAACTTCTCTTCCGATGGTCCAAGGAGTAATTTTTCTCTTGCTTTTACCTCTAATTGGGTTGGGTCGTTAACTGTTTGAAGTTCTTCTTGTAGTCTCCGGTTATTCTCGATTAGTTTATCGACTTCTTTTACCACTTTTTTCCCACTCAAATATATCTGATACTCTTGCCAGGTAATTTTCAGCTGGTGGAGAATTAAAATCAAAAGAAAAACATTAAACACCAAAAGAAACCATCTATGTGACAAGTTGTGTTTCGTCGCCATAAGTTTACAACCTAGCCCTTTGGGCTATCTCACGCTCAACTTCGTAGCGATCGCGGCCATACTTCAACTGCGAAAGCTGGCGAATCATCTCGGCTACCTTTGGGTTCCTCATTCTTTCTTGAACACTCATATCCTTGGTTAGGTCTAAAGAAAAGGCTGGCAGAGGCTCATTGTTATAAATCGTCTTAATGTAAGCGTGGTACTTCTCAATGTTTAGGAGGTCGGTCTGACTAAAAACCGGAGCAAACTCGTTCTGAAGATAGTTAGCGTCAGTTACTCCCACCCGGAAGGAGATAAGGGTGCCAACATTACCAAAGACAGCGTTCTTAACCTCATCCTCCATCTGGCTAATAAACTGGTTGGCTACCGTTAGGTTAAGGTGATACTTTCTGGCTTCGGAAAGAATTTGAGCAAAATCAGGAGTGGCAAAGTTCTGGAACTCATCTACATAAAGATAAAAATCCCGCCGCTGTTCCTCAGGCACGTCTTGGCGGCTCATGGCGGCCATTAAGATGCGGGGGACTAAAACCAAGCCTAAAAAGCTCGAGTTCTCTTCACCAATCTTCCCTTTTGCCAAACTAATTAAGAGGATTTTTCCTTCATCCATAACCTTCCGAAAATCAAAAGCGCTCTTCGACTGGCCGATTATGTTCCGCATCATTGGATTAGTGACAAAGCGGCCAAATTTAGAGACTATATAATCAAGAACTTCCGATTTGTGGAAGTCAGAAGTTTTAGCTATTTGATCAGTCCAATAACGCCGAACCATAGGGTTCTTTACCTTAGGGAGAAGAGACCGCATATAATTATCGTCGGTTAATACCCGGACCACCTCAACAAAAGAGGCTCCCGGCTCAGCAGTAACAGTCAAGATGGCGTTGCGGACAGCATGCTCAAAACGGGGACCAACAATCCCTGTTTTGTGGGGATCAAAAAGTTTGTACATCATATTAATGATGGCTGAGGCAATAAATTGTTTCTGGTCCTCCGTCTTATATTCCAGAAGGTTGAGCCCCATCGGCCGGTCAAGGTTAGAGGGGTCAAAGAGAATTACATCCTCGGCTCGGTTAGGAGGGATTAACTCTAAGAGAATATCAATAGTGTCATGAGGGTCAATGAAACAAATACCTTTACCGGCTTTGATGTCTTGAAGCATCATATCAAGAAGGAATTGGGATTTCCCAGCCCCTGTTTTCCCAATAATATACATATGCCGACTCCGGTCCTTGTCTTGAATATAGACAGGTCGGCGGATACCACGGAAGTCATTGTAACCCAAGAAGAGACCGCTGGTTGGAATTTGGGCTGGAGCTGGGGCCCTTTTGGCCATCAACCAGTGGATAAAAGGGGTTTCCACTGTTTTGTTAGGGAAGTGAAAGATGCTGGCCAACTCGTCGGTTGAGAGGATGGAGGTTCGACCAAAAAGAGGCAGGTAACGATAAATAACATCAAGCATAAACATTTTCTTGAACCAAATCTTCTTACTAACCAAGGCATTGTAGGCTGACTGGAACTGAGAAAAGGCGGCCACAATTTCTTTAAGGTGGGCTTCGGCTCGCTCCTTTTGGGGGGAAACCACCACCAAACGAAGGTCAGTGACAAAACCAGGCTTGGAACATTTATTCTCAATGGCGTCATAAGTTTTGGGGTCGATATTGTAATTTGCTTTTTTGGGGTCGGACTCTTCCTTTTTCTTATGGGCTATCCAACTCTTTCCTTGTTTTTGCCAGCGGTTAGAGGCAGGGGTAAGAACTATCTGGAAAATAGCCCCTTCCCCCTCCATCATCTTAGCCATAGCCGAAGTAATGGGGGCAATGCTGTCTGTGGCCATTTCTTTATAGGTCTTTAGCGGCCAGAAGGGTGCATTTTTTGTTTTTAGAGCAGTAAAAGCCACATAACCGTCTTTGGTAAAGATATTGTGGTCCTCAACAACCTTGATAAGAGCTTCTGGATAAGCCCCATAAATTTGCTTCTCTACTAACTGAAAGTCGTCTTCAGGGACGCTGATGTAGAAGCCAATGTTTTCTTTTGTGGCCACTAACTCGAGGGTTAGATGGCGGGGATGTTTAAAAAAACGGCTCCACCAATGAGAATGATAAAGGGAGGCAAAAGAAGAGAACATTTGTTCAGCTGCATCAACTTTTATTTCGTTGTCTTTAGGCACTAGGACTTCAAATGTAACCATCGAAAGAGACCTCTCTTCCCGACGGCGGTACTTTAACCATAAAAAGAACAACCAGATTAAAGCCAATAGAATACCAAAGAAAAAAAGAAAGGCAAAAAGGCTAACTGTAAAAGTAGTTAGTCTAAGAATAAGGGTGTTTAAGAACTCCTGGAACATATCTCATTTTAAATTATCAATTCTCAATTAGCAAACAACGCCCATTTACAATTTTGGTCGGAGTGGGTATTATATTCTTGTTGACATTTTAGGCTCGGAAATCAAAGGAATTGGGTGAAAATCCCAAGCTGTGCCGCAACCGTGAGAGGAGTTCTCCTCGAGTCGGGAACTTTGATTTCTAAGTTAGTTACCGGAGGCCCTCGAGCAAGGGTTGGTCCGGGTAGAGTTTCTCTCCCCGATCCTTGCTGAGGGGAAAAGATAAGTAATTTAGAACGACACCAATTACTGCAAATCACTAAGGGGGAGGGAGCTTATCTCCTCTGGGGGGAAACAAAAGAACAAAACCTCCCTCTGTTTATCCTAAATGTCTTGGAGGCTCTTAATGAGGCTATTGGCGCTCCTACTTACCGAACCGAGTACTATCTAGGAGAAGAAGGCCATCTTATTCATTTACAAACCGGCCTAGACATCCAAGAATCAATGGCCTTGGCTATCCAAAAAGCCCAGATGCTTCTAAACACACAAAAAGAAGGGGGTCTCTTGGCTGAACAGTTTTCTCGGCTTGTTCTAGAAAAACACGGCTTGGAAAAAGTGGTTCAACTCCTGGAGGAAGGACATCGGCACATTGTTTGGATTTCCCCTCCGGGTTTGGGCCTAAACAGTGGGGAGGCTCGGGTAAATATCTTTTCAAAAACTGGAGATAGGGTTTTAAATTTTGCTTTTGTAGCCACCCCCCAACTCCAGGCTCTCCAAGAGCTTGTCTCCTCTTTAGGGGGACCAGAAGAACTCGATCATTTTATTGATAATAATGGTTGGGTAGCCTCATTTCTTCAGAATCCCTTCCCCACTAATCTAGACCCGCTCCAAGTAAAAGAAAGGGTTGTGGAAATGAATCAAACAGCCAACTTTACTCCCCCGGGTTTTGGAATAGATATTTACCAACTCTACCGCAAATACCCCCATATATTTGGTGTCCTTGAGGAGGAAATACAAAAGTTCTACTTCTCTTCTAGGCATTTTCCCGGCGAAGAGAGATATTCTAAAGAACTTGAGTTTCTTGGCTACCTTCTCAATTTCTATGTCAAGCCTTTATTAAGGTATGAGCTACAACAACAAGGAGTAAGTGAGGAGAAATTCCTCTTAGAATATAATGCCTTGATAAATCGAGTTAGTAGCTGTGGTCAAGGGTTGGGTTCTTTAATAAACCCAATTAATCCTCTGTCACAAATGAACCTCCTGGCCTTCAATTTTCTTTCCGAGGAAGAAAGGGGGGGATGCCCCCACTGTTCTTCTCCAAGAAGGGAAAAACCCCGTCCAAAACAATGGACACCGTAGGATAGTCTATAATATCTTATGGCCCAAAAAGACAAGATAAGAAAGCTAGCCCACTTAAAGATAGGCCAAGATCCAGCCAACCAGGACCCACTTAACCTTTGGGATACTCTCCCCATTAATTATTTATCTCTCCCTGATAAAGACTTCGACTCTCTCCAAACAACGACTACTTTTTTAAACAAAACTCTCTCTCTTCCTCTAATTATTGGGGCCTTAACCTTCCCTGTGGATCAAAAGACTCGACAACTAAACAATAACCTCGTCAGGCTAGCCGAAGAAAAAAAGTTAGCTTTTAATGTCGGTAGCCAACGGATTATGGTAGAAAATAACCTGGATGCCGAGGCCAAACGCCTCCGCCGCCTCGCCCCAACGGCCTGCATCCTGGCCAACTTTGGTGCTGTTCAGCTTAATTATGGTTGGGGAATTGAGGATGCTCGCCGTTGTGTTGATACGCTCGAGGCCGACGCCCTCGTTCTTCATCTTAACTGCCTTCAAGAGCTAATTCAGCCAGAAGGGCACAAAAACTTTAAGGGCCTTCTTCAGAAGATAGAACTCCTAGTCAAAAAAATTAGTGTTCCTTTAATTATTAAAGAAGTTGGTATGGGCATCGATCCCCAAACGGCCAAAAGGCTTTATGATTTGGGGGTTTACGGAATAGACGTTGCTGGAAAAGGGGGAACTAATTGGGCTAAAATCGAGGCCGGTCGGCGACAGGATGATTGGGCTGTTCCCTTTTACACTCTTGGTTATTCTGCTCCAGACTTAGTAAAAGAAATCTCCAAATTTAAACCCAAAGACAGAATTTTAATCGCCTCTGGAGGAATTCGCAACGGCCTCCATATTGCTAAAGCCTTATGGCTAGGAGCTGACCTGGCATCAGCGGCTTACCCATTCCTCATTGCCGGCCAAAAGGGTTACTCCGAGTTGGTAAAATTGTACAACAAACTTCACTGGCAATATAAAGTTAGTCTGATGGTAATCAAAAATGGCCAAAATTCTTAAGGGTAAAGGGCAGGGGCCGCTTTTTATAGCATTAATTAAATATTGGGGGAATATAGATAACGATCTTCGAATTCCTAGAAATGACAATCTTGCCATTAACCTAGATTTTATTGGTACCGACACCAATGTCTCTTTCTCTCCTGGCTTTAAAGAGGACAGGGTTGTAGTAAATGGCAAGGCTCTTGAAAGAGAGAAAAAACTTAGGGTTATTAGGGTTGTAGATATTATGAGAAAAAGGGCTAAAATTAATTGGCCAGTTCATATATTTTCAGAAAACCACATCCCTACGGCGAGTGGGATTGGTTCCTCGGCAAGCAGCTTTAGCGACCTGGTAGTTGCCATTAATAAGGCTCTTAAGCTTAATTTGACCAAGAAGGAATTATCATTAATGGCTAGGCTAGGTTCTGGATCAGCAGCTAGAGCAATCCCCTCAGGTTTTGTTTTACTACCAGGAAATTGCTCTCAATCAGAGGCTTATGCCCGCACACTTTTCCCTCCGTCTTACTGGCCACTCTCCATTTTTATAATAATCCTCTCTGATGCCCAAAAACATACTCTTACAACTCAGGGTCATTTAGGTGCCTCAACCAGCCCCCTTTATAAAGAACGGCAGTGGGGGCTAAAAGAAAGATTAAAAGAAATAATTAAAACAATAAGAGACAAAGACATTTGGCGATTGGGTAGGCTATTAGAAGCAGAGGCACTTAGTCTTCATGCCAACATTATGTCTCAATCCCCACCAATTTTTTATTGGTCGCCCCGAACTTTCCGGTTTGTAAAAGATTTAGTTGATTATAGAGAAAAAGAAGGTTATCCAATTTTTTGGACCATAGATGCGGGTGAGAATCTGTTTTTACTAACCGTTCCAGATTACGAGGATGTGGTCAAAACTTTTATATCTCGCCACCCAGAAGTTAAAAAATATTATTTGACCCATCCAGGGAAGGGGCCACGATGACCAAAACGCAAAAAATCATTCTTATTAAGATTGGCGGTTCTTTGATAACAGACAAAAATACCCCCTTCAGCCTGAACAAAAGAAATCTGGGAATTATTGCTAATGAAATTAGTTATCTTTACCAACGGGCCCCCTTCAAACTTCTTTTGGGACACGGTTCGGGATCTTTTGGCCATACGGTGGCCGCCACCTACCAAACTCAAAACGGTGTTAATTCTTCCAACTTTGAAGAGGTTTTGGGGGTGGCCTTGGTTAAAGAGGCAGCCAGCCGCTTAAATCAGATAATTATTCAAAAATTATTAAAACTAAAAGTTCCAGCAACCACCATCCACCCTGATTCATTTCTATATTCAGAAGACAAGCATCTAATAATGGCCTTTTGGCAAAATCTCAACCACCTTCTTAAGATGCCAGTTCTTCCAGTTGTCTATGGAGACGTTATCTTTGACCAAAAGATTGGGGCAACAATCTTCTCGACCGAGCAAGTTTTGGCTGAGATAGGCAAGACATTGGTCGCCCAGGGGTGGCAGGTAACTATTGTCCACTGCGGGGCAACTAAGGGGGTTTACAATACCCAGGGCAAAACCATTCCTTTAATTACCCCCTCAAATTTTGCCTCAATTGCCTCCTCAATTGGCGGCTCAGCTGGAATAGATGTTACTGGAGGAATGATTCATAAAGTCAAAACTAGCTTGGAGTTAACCAAATTTGGTATTACCTCATATATAACTGACGGAGTTACTAGGGGAAGTTTAAGAAAACTGCTCCTAGAAGGAATAAAAACAGACACCACCGTAATCGAGGGAAACCTCTAAGATTGTGTTAAAATTAATTAATGTCTAAAAAGGGTCTTTATATTTTGATAATTGGTGTTTTGGCTATCCTTTTTTATCTTTTTGTTCAAAGTACCGCCTTTATCTTTGGTTTTTAAAGTAAAATGTCCAGGAGGTTAATTTTAACTACCTGCCTAAGCGTCCTGGCATCTCTTCTAATCTATAACCACCAAGATATTAACGGATTGGTGCGAGATGTTGGCGGCCAAATTATCTCCCTAGCCACCAGTGGGCGGGTTAATCTTACGGAGGACAGTGTTCTCATTAACAACCACCAAGAAATAATAAACATCTCCAGCCAAATTCCCGATGGGTTCCCTAGCAATCTCCCCATTTTCCCGGGGGCAAGATTAGATTTGGGGATAAGCCAGATTACTGAAGACAGTATCTCGGTCAATTTTGTCTCCAGCGCCCCCTTAAAAGATGTTAGTTTCTTTTATCTCCACTGGCTACCACAACGGGGGTGGAAAATAAAGGAGCTTCCTAGCAGCAACCATCACCAGAACCTTCTAATAAAAGGCCGACTATGGCGAGGAAACATCTGGCTAACCGAGGACAACAAAACCACTCAAATTGCTATCGACCTTTACCGACGATAAACTCAACCACCTGACCATCATTTATTACATAATCTCTACCCCCGAAGATAACCTTGCCGGCCTCTGTGGCGCCCTGCCATCCCCCAAGATCAACGAAGTCCTGGTAAGAAACAACCTTAGCTTTTATGAAATGGCGTTGAAAATCGGTGTGTATCTTTCCGGCTGCTTCGGGGGCAGTTGCCCCTTTTTTAATGGTCCAGGCCCGCACCTCTTTTACTCCAGCAGTAAAAAACGAAATCAATCCTAACCGAGAGTAAGCCAAACTCAACAACTTATCAAGCGAAGAACTCCCCCCAATAAGACGCAGGTATTCTTCTTTTTCTTGAGCAGACATTCCTATAAGGGCAGCCTCGCTTTTTAAACAACTAAAGACTATCTCACTTGGCCCCCTCACCGTCTTGGACAGTTCTTCTCTTAGGCTGGTGTCAGCTAGTTGATCTTCCGAAAGATTAAAAAGATAAATGGTTGGTTTAAAAGACAATAACTGAAGTCGAGAAACGACACCTTTTTCCTCTGGGCCTAGATCTGGGGATGATTGGGTATTATTTTTAGAGAGCATTTCCTCTATTTTTTTAATTGCCGCCAGCTCTTTTTGGGCCGTTTTCTCAAACCGCCGTTTCTGAAGGGCCTCTTTATATTTTTTAATTGTTTCCAAATCCTTAAGGGCAAATTCTAATCTAATTGTCTCTATGTCCTCCTTTGGCCCCTGCCCCGTCGGAACAACTTGGCCATCATTAAAAACCCGGACCACTTCTATTATTACACTTACCTCTCTTATGTTTGCCAAAAACTTATTACCCAAACCTTCACCTTTGTGGGCCCCGGCCACCAATCCAGCAATATCAACCACTTGGATAGTTGCCGGAACAACTGGGGGCAGAACCCCTTTTTCTTTTTTGATAGTTTCAGCTAACTTTTGAAGGCGGGGGTCAGGCACATTAACAATCCCCACATTTGGATCTATGGTGGTAAAGGGGTAGTTCTGGCTCTCGGCTAATCGTTGGTTTAAAAGAATATTAAAAAGGGTAGATTTGCCAACATTGGCCAGTCCCACTATCCCCACCTTCAGCGACATCTTATTCTTGGAGGTTAATCGGCATTAAGATATGGTAATAATTGTCTTTTTCTACCCCGCGAATCATTATTGGTGAGGTGGCTGTATTAAGCTTGATGGCTAAATACTCTTCATCTATTACCCCAATTGCTTCTTGGAGGAACTTACCATTAAGGGCCAAAACTAACTCTTTCTCTTGGTCATTCTCAACTTCCACCTCCCCCTTGACACTCCCAAAAGCAGAAGATTCAGCTAAGAGAGTCATTTTTTTGCCCTTAATATTTAATTTAAGAAGGTTGCCGTTGTTCTTGGCTACCACCATTACGGTTCGTAGTTGTTGTTCAAAAAGGGTTTTATTAACAACTAAGTTATAAGCAAATTCCTGAGGAACAATCTCTTTATAGTTAGGGAAGTTGCCTTCTATGAGTTGAGTCTGCAACCAATAGTTTCCCTCCGTTGGTTGAGCTAGGGCAATAATTCTTTTCTTTTTGAGGTCATATCTTATCTTAATTTTCCCTTCCTTTATAGAAGCTAATTGTTGTAAAAAACCCAGGGGAACAACCGCATTTTCCAATCCTATTTTTTGGGATGGCCTGAAAACGGACAACCTTATCCCATCAGTGGCTGCGACTTCACCGCTACTACTAAAAAATATTCCGGTCAAGATGGGGCGTATTTCATCTTTTGAGACTGAAAAAGATGTCATTCTTAAAATTTCTTCTAAAACGGACGGCTCAATTTCCTCATTCCACTCCTCTTTCTCTCCCCAAGTGATAACTGGGTACTCATCTTTTGTTGTTATGTTAATTTTAAGAGTTGTTTCTGGGGTAGTAATAAGAAGTCCGCCCTTTTCCACTGTTACAGTAATTGATTCGCCCCTTAACTCCCTTATTGCTTCGACCAAAAAACGACCATTAATCAAACACTCCCCATCTTCGGTTACTTTGGTTTTAAGCTCTATCTTGCTGCCTACTTCTAGGTCTGTTGCTTCTATGGCTAGGGTTGCTGGTTTTTGGGCAACAAGGTGAAGGTTGGCCAAAACTGGAATTTTGGGGTGGGTAGGGACAACCCGATTAACTTTATCGATCGCCCAAAGGAAACTATTTTTATCCACCACAAACTTCATAAAGCTATTTTACTATTAGTCGTAATAATAGTCCAGTTGAAAAGTGCGAAGAATAGAATGAAATAACCGAAATCGAAGGTTGATAGGTGTGTGGATAAGATTGTGGAAAAATGTGGATAATTGTGGACTAGCTCTACTTCAGTAGGTTGCTTTTAATAGAGATTATTGCCTGGCGGATTTGGTTATCAGTTTTGAACAATTGATTGATTTTTTCCACACTATGGATAACGGTAGAGTGATCTTTTCCACCAAAAATTCGACCAATCTGGGTGTAGGGAAGATTTAATTCTTGACGACAAAGATACATGGCGACCTGGCGGGCGGTGGCAATTTTGGACTGCCTTCCTTTTCCAAGGAGATCTTTCATCTTTACCCCCCAAAAAGAGGCCGTTGTTTTTATGACTTCCTTGGGGGTAAATGAGGGGGTGGTCAGATGGTTTTTTCCCAACATCTGATTGAGGGTGGTTAGGGTAATCTGCTGGTGCTGAAGAGAAGACAGAGTTTTTAGTTTTAGAAGGATGCCCTCTATTTCTCGGGCATTCTTAAAAGGGTAGTTGTTTAGCCACTCAATTATTTCACTGTCGAGAACCAATTGGAGTTCGCCAATCTTATACTCCAAAATGCCCCGTCGAGTTTCGTAGTCTAGGGGTTGGATGTCTATGGTCAGCCCCCCCTTAAAACGAGAGATTATCCTTTGGGGCATTCCGCTGATTTCGTCTGGTGGGCTGTCGGCGGTAACAATAACCTGTTTTCCGGCCATATACAATGAGTTAAAAGTGTGGAAAAATTCTTCTTGAACAAAAGTCTTTCCAGCAATAAACTGAATATCATCAATAAGGAGAACGTCTATTTTGCGGTATTTGTTTTTATAAAACTCCATCTTTTGGTTGCGCAGGCCCCGAATAAGGTCGTTGGTAAACTCTTCGGAGGTGGTGTAAAGAATTTTTGTCCTTGGGTTGTTGGCGATAAGTTGGTGGGCGATGGCTTGAATAAGATGGGTTTTGCCCAACCCGACATCGCCAAAAAGAAAAAACGGGTTGTAAATGGAGCCTGGGGAGTTGGCTATTGATTGGGCGGCAGCTACGGCCACCTGGTTGCTTGGGCCAACAACAAAGTTCTGGAAAGTATATGCCGGGTTGAGTTGGGGGTGGGAAGATGGGTGTGGTGGCGGTGTTTCTAGGTGTAATGGGCGAAAAAGGTTGTTGTTTATTGGTGGGCGGTCTGCCCTTACCTGAAAAGAAAAGGTTACTTGATTTGAAGTTAACTCCTGGCCAATTTTCTGCAGCTGCCCAAGGAAACGCTTTTCGATAGTGTCTTGAACAAAACTGCTTGGGCAAGAGATTAAGAGGTGTATTCCGCCCCCACCCTTTTGAACATCGAGCTGTTTTGTTTTGGCGAACCAGATATTAAAACTGGCCGATGAAAGAGTTGTTTTGAGGTGGGCCAGAATATTTTGCCAGAGATCATCCATAAAACACACCCAAATAATTAGATGTAAATAATAAACCACGTTTTCCACAAAAAGTCAAGATTTTGTGGATTGTTTATTAAAGGGAGACCTTTTTGGCGAGAGGAAGAAACGATGTGTTTATAGTAGTTTTAAAAGGAGTTGGAAGAGGGGCGAAGACAACCTTTCTTTTGGTAGTTATATGGTCCAGCCCCAAAAGGGAAAGTGCTCGTTGGCTAAAAGAGGGGGTAAATGGCAAGAGAAGGGTGGCTAGGTTGGTGGCCAGGTAAGATGCGGTAGCCAAGGAGTCTTTGGCGGCGGCCGGAGAGGTTTTAATTTGTCGCCAAGGCTCCTCTTGGTTTAAGTAAAGATTAGCTTTATTTGAGAGCTCAATGACCTCCTTGAAGGCTGACCCTAAAGAACAGGACTCCATCTTTTGATTGATTGAGGCGAACGTTTTGTGGATATGTTCGGCGATGGTCGGGTCGACATTCTCGACCAAAAGTTCGCCTCCAAAGAATTTTTTCTGGAAAAGGGCTACTCGTTGGAAGAAGTTGGCTACTTTGTCTACCAAAACTCCATTGATTGTTCGGACAAACTCTGTCCAGTACCAAGAAGATTCGTGGTTTTCTGGCAGGATAGAGAAGAGGTAAAAGCGAATCATATCAGGGTGATATTTCCTTCCCACCTCAAGAGAGTTAATAATAACCCCCCGACTTTTGGAGAACTTTTTTCCCTCTAGAGTGAGAAATTTATTTACACACTCTTGGTAAGGCAGGGTGTAGTTGTTTTTTTGGCCGATTAATTGGCCAGGCCAGAAGATGGTATGAAAAGCAAGGTTGTCTTGGCCCATAAAGTAATAATGCCGCGAGTTAGGGTTATGCCAAAATTCAGAAAAAAGACCGTTTTTTTCTTTCTTTTGGGCATATTCTTGAACTGCCGAGACATATCCAATAACAGCGTCAAACCAGACATAAAAGCGTTTTTTATCCATATTCTTCAGTTGCCAAGAAGGGGGAATTTTGTTTTTTGGGAAAGGAATTCCCCACTCTAAATCTCGGCTTATGGGGCGGGGTTTTAATCCTTCTTTTAACCAACCCATTGTTTCTTGCCAGACCCAGGGTCGCCAATGTTTTGATTTAAGAACGAAGTCTTTTATTTCTTTTTCTAATTTGGGATAGTCTAAGTAGTAGTGTTCGCTTTTTTTAAGGATTACTTTTTGGCCATCGAGTTTGCTGTGAGGATTAATGAGTTGGCCAGAATCTAGCACCCGACCGCAAACCTCGCACTGGTCGGCCCGCTGATTGGGGCTATGGCAATATGGGCATTCCCCCTCGACATAGCGGTCGGGAAGGAAGCGTTTTTGGCTAGGAGAATAATATTGGTAGTCCTCCTTTTTAAAAATATAGCCATTCTTAAGTAGTTTAAGAAAAAATTCTTGGACAATCTTTTGGTGATTTGGGGTTTGGGTGGTGGTAAAGATGTCGTAACTCAAATCGTAAAGTTTGATTAGTTCTTTAATTTGAGGTAGGTAAGTATCAATTAATTGTTGAGGAGAAAGATGGCGCTTTTCTGCCTCCACAGTTATAGGGGTTCCATGGCAGTCGGCTCCGGAGACCATCAGGACACGATGCCCTTTTAGTCTGGCCCAGCGAGCAAAGGCGTCGGCTGGGAGGAGGTAGCCGGCCAGATGACCAACATGAATTTCTCCGTTGACATAAGGCCAGGCAACCGCAACTAAGATATTCTGGGAAGGCATATCTCATTTTAAATTATCGAATCTCGATTAGCAAACAAAGTTAGAACTAGGGGATTAATTTTTAACTGCCTGCCGGCAGGTAGGTTTAGGATTTATTCCTGTTTGGATTGCTTGGGGTTTTGGAAATTGGTTATTTAATAAAGAAGCGGGTGTTTTTACTGCCTGCCCTCACGAGAAAAAACACCCGCCCCTTATTATAACAGATAAAGTCTTCCTTCTCTGTAGCACCCGCGTTAGATAATATTTTTTATTTCCCCAAAAAACAGATTTATGTACGAGCCGGGCTCGTAATTAATAATCCTCATAAGGTATCATAAGGTATGAGATTTAGACTGGTTTTGATGGGGTTATTGGTTCTTTTAGTTGTTCCGCTTTTTGCTTTGCCTAGTTGGGCCGATGAGATAGACGACCTTCAACAACAAATTGATAAGTTAAACCATCAACTGGAGATGAGCCGGCAAGCCACTAGACCCCTAGAATCTACTCTGGCTAATCTCCAGCGGCAAATAAACAATGTTCGTTGGCAGCTTAATAAAGTTAAGGCCAGCCTTCACCAAGAAGCACTCCGACTTCAGAGTTTGGAAGAGAAGATAAAAGAAGAAGAAAAAGGGGCTGAGGAAATGAAGAAAAAACTTGATCAAGAAATAGTTTACAACTACCGCTTAAGCCGTAGTTTCTCCCCCCTTACCACTTTTCTTAGTTTTGGTTTTGATAAAGATACTCTTTTGGCCATAAACCTTGAGCAGGGTTTTATTATCCTCACCCAGCGGCAAATTAAAACAATTTCTCGTCAACTAGTGACCATAAAAAGGAATAAACAACAACTGGAGAAAGAAAGGGCAGAACTCCAAGAAAAAGAGAAACGCCTAGCGGCCGTGGAGAAAAATCTTGACGAACAGACCGCCTTTTATCAAAGAGAAATTAAAAAAGCTAAAGATTATCAAAAGACCCTCCAAGAAAAAATAGCCGAACTTTCCCGCCGCCAGAAGGAATTGTTGGCCCAAAAAACAGGAATGTTTACTACTACAGTTGGAGAAGTTCCCTTAGTTGGAGACCCTCATGCCCGACCAGATTATGACCCCGGTTTCCACCCGGCCTTTGCTGCTTTTTCTTTTGGAGCCCCGCACCACAAAGGAATGAGCCAATATGGGGCTTTTGGCCGAGCTAAAAAAGGGCAAAATTATCAGGAGATTCTTAGGGCCTATTATGGTGATGTTCGGTTGGAAACCGTTGATACTAACTTTAGTATCTCAACCGACCAAGGATTAAAGTCTTTTGAGAGTAATTATCTTAAAGGAATAGCCGAGATGCCAACCAAATGGGCTGACGAAGGAGGTTTTGAGGCTCTTAAGGCTCAAGCAGTGGCCGCCCGCTCTTATGCTTTAGCCTATTTAGGTTGGCGAATGTCTAACCGCCATCTAAAAGGAACTATCTGTACTTCGGAACATTGTCAGGTTTATCGAAGTTCTAAAGCGGCCAACGCAGGCCGCTGGGGCGACGCTGTTGACCAAACAAAGGGGCAGATTTTAGTCAGCAACAAAACGGGGGAGATAGTTAATGCTTGGTACTCCTCCACCTCCGGAGGTTATATGCAAACCTATTCTTCTCTTGGCCATTCCACCCCTGCTTTCTGGGATACTGAGTGCCACAACCAAAACTGTTGGCCGGATCAGGCCTACGAAAAGATAGGAGGATCGCCCTGGTTTTATAAGGGTTGGTATAAAGACAGGTCGGGGAAGAGTTGTGGCCGGAGCCACCCCTGGCTCACTCAAGATGAGATGGCTGACATCCTTAATGCGGCCATTGTTTTTCAAAACAATCCTGACAGCCAAAACCATATTTACCAAACCGACGGCTGCTTAGGTTCCAACCCCGATACCTGGTCTAAAGAGAGAATGGCCCAAGAAGCTGACAAATATGGTGGAAGGGTGCGGTCGATTCAGAAAGTTGTTGTCAGATATTCTGGGGCCGGTTACACTTCTCAAGTGGAGTTTGAGACCAATCGGGGCCAGCTTAAATTTTCTGGAGATCTTTTTAAGCTTGTCTTTAATTTACGCGCCCCGGGAGCTATTCATATAGCTAGCCCCCTGTATAATATAGCCAGGAAATGAAAAAAATAAACCTCATTTTTATCAGCCTAATCTTCCTTTTTTTATTGGTTCCAAAGTCCAGCCTGGCCAGTTATGGCGATGTTTGTAATCCGGATAACGCTGGTATTAAATATGATGATACTCAAGAAGGAAGGGTGGTAATTAATCAAGTGGATCCAAAAATAAAGGTAATAAACGTAAAACTTAAATGCGATGGTCAGACTGTAAAAGTTATAGACAAACGATGTGCTGGTTCCTGCCAAATTGCAATTCAAACCGCTGGTTTAAAAGGTAATTGTAATATTTATACCCAGACAAAAACTCTAACGAGTGGTGGTGGTGGTATTAAAACCCGCAAATGTTCTATCCCAGTTCAAACAATAGTTCTTCAAGGAAAGTTGACCCCTGATTTTGATAAGTGTGGTGTTGTTGCCAGTCTTAACGCCCCAATTAATAATTATTCTCAATATCATGTGGTGGCTAGGTGTGAAGGGGGAGGGGTATATAATCTTAATGAGATTGATGCTTCTTACGCTTCTGAGCATACGTATATTTTTAGCCTGCCACAATACCTAATCACTAATAATAATGGTTGCCCTCTTAGTGGTAAATGTTCTTTTTTCCTCCTCGATCCTCATGGAAATACTGTGGCTACGGCTGATGAACTTATCAAAGAAGCCGAGGCTCAAGACGAAAAAGCCCACCCCAATGATCCTTGCAGTCTTTTGAGTGGTAATGACCGGGTGGCCTGCCGCCAGTGTATGGGAACAGAGGACAACCCAACCAACAACGTCTGGACAGTTTTTGGCTGTATTAATATGGGCTCGTCAGGAAGCATCTTTAATTTTTTCTTTAACCTCCTTTCTTATATGGTTGGCGGCATCGCCGCTCTCCTTCTTATCTATGCCTCTTTCCTTTATATGACCTCTGGAGGTGATAGCGAAAAAATTAAGCGGGCCCAGACCTTAATTACAGCCATTGTTTCTGGTATTCTCTTTATAATTTTTTCTATAATGATTATGCGTTTTGTAGGAATAACTCTTTTTGATTTACCAACTTTAAAAACAACTGGACAATAAGGAGGCAAGATGGACGGGGGAGTTTGGCAAGGAATCGATTATAATAACTCAACTCTTTTTAAGGGGTTGACCGGGAAATTAGGGAGGTTGGGAGTGTCTGGGAATGGATACCAGGGGGCTCCAGCAGCCATCGTTAACCTCATTATTCCCTATATTCTAGTCTTGGCCGGCTTGATTCTTTTTGCTACCATCCTTATTGCTGGCTACAATATGTTAACTTCCTTTGGGGATGAGAATAAGATTAATTCAGCCAAAAAAATGCTGACCAATGCGGCTATAGGTTTTGGAATAATCTTTATTTCCTACTGGTTGCTCTTACTTGTTAAGACTATCTTCGGAATGTAGCTCAAAGGTTCGTTGGGCTGGTTGGCCAACTGGCGGCGAAGAACCACTCTTACCCGGGAACCAAATCTTACCTCTCTTGGCTTAGTCTCTGCCCCAAAAGGAAGAGTGAGATAAAGGGGATAAATTTTATTTTTCCATTCTACTTTCAACCTGACTACAGCCACAATCTGCAGCCAACGCTTTATCTCTTCTTCTTTTTCTAAACTTAAGGGGTAGTAACTAAAGGAGACAACCCCTCCTTGAAGGTTCAAGAGTGATTTCTGAATTTTTTCCAGAGGTCGGCCACAGTGAGGACAGTATTTTCCTTGATGCCAAAAAGCTAGTTGGCAGGAGGAGCAAATCTGAAGTTCATTAAAGCTTTGATGCCAGCGTTTATTCGCCGCAGGTTGATTATTCATTTTTGCCTCCTCTCCATAAAGAAAGAAAGACCGTTCCTCCCGAGCCACCAACATTGTGGGTTAAGGCCGTTTGTACCCCCTTAACCTGGCGGCGCCCAGCCTGGCCGGTCAGTTGGTAATAGACCTCAGCCAGTTGTTTTACTCCAGTGGCCCCAATAGGGTGGCCGCAGGCCTTCAATCCTCCTGAGGTGTTAATGTAAGGATAACCTGATGGAGGTTGGCGGTGCTGCCAGTAATAAGCATAAAACTTTTTCAGTTCTTTTTTGGAAACTAAACCCAGATCGACCACAGCCATAGCCTCGGCAATAGTAAAGCAGTCGTGGAGCTCGACTAGATCTATCTCTTGAGGCTTAATCTTGGTTTGTTGGTAAAGTTGTTTGGCCGCCTGGCGGCTAGCCGGCAGGCCATTCAAGGAATAGTTTAGGTGAGGAGTGTTTGGACCACTAGCTAGGCTAGCGCCTAAGAGTTGGGGGCTGTTTTTAGCTGGCGAGCGGCTTAGCCAAACTGCCGCCGCCCCGTCAGTAATAGGTGAGCAATCAAACAAACTCAAAGGATAAGCAACTACATCTCCTTGTTGATATGTTTTTTTATCGATCTCCTTAGGAAACTGGGCTTGAGGATTAAGAGAGGCGTAATAGTGGTTCTTGGCAGCGATATGAAAGAGAGTCTCTCGTCTTATCCACTTCTTTTTTAACCAATAATTAGCGTAGAGGGCGTAACTGGCTGGAAAAGGGATTTGAAAAACAACATCGGTATCACTATTTCCAGCGGTAGAAAGGGCAGCAGTGATGTCTGGGGTGGAGTAATCTGTCATCTTTTCTACCCCAACTACTAAGACATCTTTGTAGCCCCGGCTTTTAAGTAGTTGAATGGCTGTCCAGACAGCTACGCCCCCTGAGGCACAGGCGGCCTCAACTCGGAAGGCAGGAACATTTAATCCCCACCGTTGGGACAAGACTGCTCCCAGCTGCGACTGTTTGTCCAAAAGTTGGCTAAACATATTTCCCACAACTAAAGCCTGGATGCGTTTTAAGTCCAAACCTTGTTTGACTACTCCAGCTACGGCCTCATCGGCCAGATCTAGTAGGCCTTTAGAGTAATGTTCTCCAAACTTAGTGTAGCTGGCGGCTCGAAGGTAGATCATATTTTCTCCAACAGAAGGGCTATAGCCCCAGCCCCAGAACCAAAACTAAGTAAAAGAATTTTTTCTCCTTTTCTTAATTCTTCTTGTTTTAGTGCTCCTTGAACCATCACTGAAGCGGTGTAGGGATTACCATTTTTATCAGCTATTAATGGCTCAACCTGGCGAGGGGTAAAACCTAATTTTTTGGCTAGCCGCTGAGGAAACTTCATATTTGGGGCGTGGATAGCTACTTTAGCTATTTGGTCGGCTTTTAAGGAAAGAGTAGAACTTAGTTGGATGTAGGCTTTTTCTAAATGGTGGAAGTAGGCCGGCTGGCCAGTAAAGCGTCCGCCATGAGCCGGGTAAGGGCTCAGTTGATGGCGGAAGAAGTCAGGGGTATCGGTAATAAAACTGCTGGCAGCTATAAACCTCAAGGCTCCATCTGTGGCTTGTTGGCCGATCAGCCAGGCCGAGGCAGCCGCTGAGGCTGACAAAGATAAAATATCTCCGGGTTTAGCTTGGGCCGTATCTGCTCCGATAGCCAAACCATAATCAATGCTCTTATTCTGGACAAACTCGGCGATGATGATGGCCGCCTCTAATCCAGCGCGGCAAGCGAACTCCAGATCAGCCCCAAAGATTGTTGGTGGCAGATTGAGAAAGTTTTTGAGTAAAGTAACTGCCGGCTTAACAGCATATGGAGGGCTCTCCGAACCAAAATAAAGAGCTCCAATTTTCTCCTCGAATCCTTGAACTATAGGGGAGGCGGCTTGCCAGGCAAGAGTGAGGCTGTCCTCGTCCAAAGCAGGAATGGTTTTTTCTTCTATTCCAAGAGATCTGCCAGGATTAGTTAACCACCCTTGTTTTTTGGCTAACTTTTTAATTGGGGTCTTCTGGCGAGGAAAGGCAACTCCGGTTTTAAGGAGATAAACTTGATTAAAGTGGATTAGTGGTTTCATTTTTGGTGATAGCCAGTTAACTTTTGGTGAGAACAAGCCAAAGTGTTGGTAGCTAAAGCGGCCATTAGAGAAAGCTCCCCACCAGCTATGGCGGTGGTTAATACCTCTGCCAAGATGGCTGAGCGTCGGCCCCGATAGCTTTTCTTGGCTCCGGCCAGGACTAACTCGATCGCCTCCTTTTGAGTTGGTAGTTGGGTTCCTCCACCAACGCTGCCAATGTTGAGGCTAGGAAGAAAAAGGGAGAGGTAGAGGTCTTTATTTCTTTTTTCCATAACCAAGATAGCCTGACTATTATCAGCAATATGGGCCAGATCCTGGCCGGTAGCTAGGTAGAAAGCAGCCAAGACATTAGCAATATGGGCATTAAAACTTACTCCACCAACTAAAGCTGTTCCATACCAAATTTTTTGTTGGTAAGTAGCCAAAAGATCATCAAGGTTGGTTTTTAAGACGGTATGAATTATTGAGGAAGGAATAATAGCTTCCAACCATACTTGAAATCCGCGGCCAAAAAAGAGATTGACGAAAGAAAACTTTTTATCCGGGCAAAAATTGGCCGAGATAGTGGTTAACTTTAAACCTAGTTCTGTCTCGATGATGTCAGCTAAGGCGGTGGTGGCATAAGTGGTCATATTCATTCCCATCGCCTCGTCGGTATCAAAACGAAAGCGGACAAAAAGGTAACGGCCAAGAACTTGAGTTTGAATCTTTAGAAGATGGGTATGTTGGCTTAACCTTTTCAGGCGGCGGACAAACTTAGGTTGGAGCTCAGTTTTTATCTTCTCAGCAGCCCTAAAAGCAGACTTTAAGTCAGGGGCAACGAAAACAGGCCCTCGGGTCATCCCCACATATTGGCTGACGATTTGGAGGCTTTTAGCTTGCCTTAGGGCTTTTAATCCTCGGTTAACGCTAGCCACCAAGGCCCCCTCAGTAGTAGCTAAGGGGACGATAAATTTTCCTTTCCCCTTAATTTCTATAGGCCCAGCTAGGCCAAGGGGAACTTGGGTAGCCCCAACCATATTCTCGATATTTTTACCTTGCCATTCTGGACCAAGAATAGTCTGAGAAATTTCTTTAGGTTGGAAGGGCAAAGGGGGAAGGTGATGATTTTTCTTTTTTAAAACCATAGGCAAAGAAACTGTTTAAATGAATAAAACCAAGAGAAAGTAAGAAAAAGGATTAGCCAACTTAAAAGTGGTCTTTGGTTGTTAATGATTCTCAGCCAGAGATAAAAAATGAGGGTTTGAAGAAGAAAAAGAAAGATGGTGAAACTTAAAAAAGAGAAGTCTGTTAGGGCTAGATTAATCCCTCGAAGGCGCACCCAGACTGAACGGAGCAGCAACCACAAGGCAGGTAATGGGAGAAAATAGATTAAACTAAAAATTTGTTTCCATTCCCTAGGATAAAGAAGGGCAATAAGGCTTACTCCAGCTGTTAGGAGGAGAATTATCCAGGCCAGCTCTTGCCAGATTAGTAGCCGCCGCCACAAACCAATTGGTTGAGGATGGATGATTAGTTCGGCTAACCAAAGAAGAAGGAGAGTAAATCCTATAATTAATCCACCCCCAACCAAGGTTGTTCTTTGTAAAAGGCGGTTAATAGTTAAAAAAGGATGGAGCCAGAAGCCGGCCAGGACTGAGGTAACTTTTAGGCTGTTTGCCTCAATTTTTTGGAGAAGAGTGTTCCCATCCAGAACCAGTCTTTTTTTAATTGTTAGTGGCATAACGGTTGGCGGAAATAAGCCTGCCAGTTAAGTTGGAGGAATTGGTTAAGAACTAGGAAAATAAAACTTAAGATAAAGGAAATGAGGAGGAGTTTTAATCCGCCATTAAGGCCGGCCACCTCAGTTAACCACCAGCTTTCTAGTGTTTTGTCTAGTTTGTCCATCCATAAATATAGTCCGGTTGAGAACCCAAAATCATTCGCTGTTTGGGACCGGAACTCAGTTTATCTGGAACTAAGAACTCAGCAGAAATTCCAATTATCAAATTCCAAGTATCCAAACAAACTCCAAATCCCAATAACCAATGATCAAGCCATTGTTTTTCGAGTCATTCTGAGCCCCGCGAAGAATCTAGCCGAAGGCGCATGGAATGGGGCTAGGAACTAGGTTGGAAAACAATTAATAACTGTAGTGAGAGTTTAGAAGAAACCTGAGTGCCAGCGACTTTGCGCTCGCTCCGCTCGCTAGATCCTTCGTCGCCATGGCTCCTCAGGATGACTCCTCGGGCGGTTCTTTACTTTACGAACTTTATGAACTTTATGGACTTTCTAACTTTACAAACTAAGTTCTGAGTTCTAGGTTCATCACACTCCCGAAGAGTGATAAAACACACTTCGGGAGAGTGATTTATTCCGAGTTCTAAGTTCCAAACTCTAAGTTCTGATTACCCGATTGTAGTATACTTAACTTAGGATGGAAGTAAGAAAGGTGGTAAAGTATATTACTATAGGGTTAGGCAGTTTAATTGGGATAGCTATTTTGGTTTTAACAGTAGTTAATGTTCGTCAGTATCAGCAACGGACGACATCAGCCCACCCCATTGATTGTTACCTTAATTGGTGTGAGGGGAGAGTGGTTAAAGAAGGTAAAGGTTATGTCATTGAGTTCTCCCAACCCCTTTCTAGAAGATATCCCCTTAAAGAATTTTCTTATGATATTTCCTCTCTTGAAGGAAAGGTGATTAAAGTTAAGGGGGTAGTAAAAGACAATTATTTTTATCTGACATCAGTAAAATAACTCGATGAGTAGTTACCTGATTGTTTCTGATGGTGGTTCTCGTGGTAATCCAGGACCGGCTGCTTCAGCTTTTGTAGTTTTTCAAGATGGCAAACAAAATTTTATGGCCGGTTTTTATTGGGGGAGAAAGACTAATAATCAAGCTGAATATCTGGCCCTAATTATGGCTCTAGAGTGGTTAAAGAAAGAAGATCTTTCTCTTGAAGATGAGATTACTTTTCGTTCTGACTCGGAGCTGATGATAAAACAGCTAAAAGGGGAGTATAAAGTTAAATCTCCTCAAATAAGGATTCTTTTTGAAAAAAGCCGACAGCTTCTTCAGAGTCTTTCCGAAAGAGGTGTTTCTTTTAGGTTGGAACATAAACTCCGTCAACATACTCATTCGGCTGACTCTCTTTTAAATAAGATTTTGGATATGGTTTCCCAAAAATGAAGCCAAACTTTCCCAAACACATTGCTATTATTATGGATGGTAACCGCCGCTGGGCTAGGCGTCATGGCCTGAGTGTTTTGTCGGGACATAAACAAGCAGCGGAAAAAACTATCGAACCCATCGTTGACCGCTTGGCTAAGATTGGTATTCCTTATGTTACTCTCTGGGCTTTTTCTACTGAAAATTGGAGGCGCGACCCCCAAGAAGTTAAGGGGTTAATTGAGATCTTCCGCCAAGGAATTAAAAACCAAGGCGACCACTTTCTCCAGCAAGGTTATCGTTTACGGGTTATAGGGGACTATAAAGCCTTTCCACAAGATATAGTTAAGCTAATAGATTATTATCAACAAGCCTCGGCTAAAAATAAACGGTTGACGGTTATTTTTGCTCTGAATTATGGTGGTCGAGATGAAATTCTTCGAGCCATAGGCAGGATTTATCGAGAGAATCCTCATTTTTTTACAAAGATAGAGAAGGCAGATTGGCAAGAAAGAAAAAAGTTGGCTCTTCAGTTGGCCGAGTATTTAGACACTCGAGGACTGCCCGATCCAGATATGATTATCCGCACCGGTGGGGAAAAACGCCTTTCAGGCTACCTTCTCTGGCAGATGGAGTATGCCGAGTTGTTTTTTACCCCTACTCTCTGGCCTGATTTTGGGCCTGAAGAGCTGGATAAGCTTATTCAGGAGTTTCTCCATCGTCAGCGCCGTTTTGGTAAGTAATTTTTTATCTTATCTCTAATATATAATGAGCTATGAAGATTCTCTTTGTTGGTTTGGGAAATCCAGAGGAGAAGTATCTCTTAACTCGGCATAATGCTGGTCGCCGTTGGGTTGAGTTTTGGGGAGATAGGTTACAAGGAAAATGGCAGAAGAGAGAGAAACTTTTTAGTGTTGTTTTGGAGTCCAATGAAACTATCTTTTCTTACCCCCTTCTTTATATGAATGAATCCGGTCGGGCAGTCAAGAAATTGTTAGATTGGTACCATCTACCCCCAACCCAATTATGTTTGGTCCACGATGAGTTGGATCTGCCTCTAGGAAGTTGGAAACTCAGTTTCGGCAAAGGCTCTCCCCTCCATAAAGGAGTTGCTTCAGTGGAGGAAAATCTTGGGGGAGGGAGTTTTTGGCGACTGCGTTTAGGTATAGATAATCGGCCATCTAATCAGCGGATGCCGGGAATAAAATATGTTCTCCAAAAGTTTTCACCAAGAGAAGATGATATTTTCTCCAAGCTCGTTCACACTTTAGCCCCAACAGAGATTATTAAGGTGATGACCAGTAAGGCTAATAAATCCTAAATCCTAAACTCTAATATCTAAACCCCGAAAGAAATTTCATTCTTTACGGGGCAGGCAATAATCAAAATCCTAACGATTTAAATTCAAAACACTTGGAACATTGGTTATTGGAATTTGGTACTTGGAGTTTAGTATTGTGTCATCCTGAGGAGCTGGGGCGACGAAGGATCTAGCGAAGCGCAAAGAACTTAGCTCCCAAACTTGAGTAGACAACCATGCGCCTATCGGCTAGATCCCGACAAGTCGGGATGACACAAAGGACAAAGTTTTGGATTTAGATCATTAGGATTTCGAATTTGTTTAGGACCTGCCTGCCGGCAGGCAGGTTTGGGATTTAGAATTTAGTGCTTTCTTACCGAGTTCCAAGTTCCGATTACCTAGCTCCTAGTTCCAATCTCCTCTCGGCTGCTGGAGAGGAGATGAGTTATACTAAGTTATGCAACAGAAGATTAGTTTTCAGGATTTTAAGCAACTGGAGTTGCGAGTGGCTCGGGTGGTGGAGGTCCGCCCTCTCGAGGGAAGTGAGAAATTGTATCTTATCACCCTTGACCTTGGTCAAGAACGCTGCCAAGTAGTAGCTGGCTTGAGACCTTATTACTCAGTTGATGAACTAGTAGGCAAAGAGGTGATTTTGGTGGCTAATTTAGAGGAGAAAGAAATTTTTGGCCACCTTTCTCAAGGAATGTTATTAGCCGCTGACGATGGCCAAGGAAAGGTTAGTTTGTTGGTTCCTGATAAACCAATTAAAGAAGGAGCCAGGATAAGGTAATGCGGTTCAAAAAAACAATAAAAACCAAGATTAATCCTCTTAAGTTAGTTATCTGGCTGATAATAATTCTTTTTTTAGTTCTCCCCTTAATAGCCAACCATTCACCCCAACAGTCCACCCAAACCATTAACTTAAGCCAAGCTTTAGAAAAAATTAAGGCTGGCCAGATAACAAAGGTAGAGGTTGTTGGCAATACTCTTTTACTAGAAGACAAGAGTAATCAAAAATACAAAGCCTATAAAGAAGACAATGAATCAATAATTGAGTTGCTCAAGTCTGTTAATGTCTCCCCCGATCAGGTAAATCTGAAGGTTGTCAGTACCTCGACCAGCCAATTAGTTCAAGATGCCCTTCTCAACTTTATTCTGCCCACCCTGGCGATTTTCTTTCTCTTTTATTGGATGTTGAGACAGAGTAAGGGGGTTCAGCAGTCTCTCTTTTCTTTTGGCAAATCCCGAGCGAAGATCTTTGCTAAAGGGAAACAAAATGTTACTTTTAAGGATGTGGCTGGGGTTGATGAAGCCAAAAGAGAGTTGGAAGAGGTGGTAGATTTTTTGAAGCACCCTAAGAAGTATCGGAAATTAGGAGCTCGGACGCCTAAAGGAGTCCTCTTAGTTGGTCCTCCAGGAGTAGGCAAAACCCTTTTGGCTAAGGCAGTGGCTGGAGAAGCTGGAGTGCCTTTCTTCTCGATGGCCGGAAGTGAGTTTATGGAAATGTTGGTGGGAATTGGGGCTGCTCGGGTTCGAGATTTATTTTCGACAGCCAAGAAGCATGCTCCAGCCATTATTTTCATCGACGAAATAGATGCTATCGGCCGTCAGCGAGGGTTAGGAATAACCTCAGGCCATGATGAGAGGGAACAAACCTTGAATCAGATTTTGGT
Organism: bacterium; assembly: GCA_027028625.1. GTDB lineage: Bacteria > Patescibacteriota > Microgenomatia > JAADGY01 > JAADGY01 > S014-63. Next base: position 43,307 of record JALVIH010000003.1, read on the forward strand.
CGAGATGGATGGTTTTACTCCTAATGATAATGTAGTAGTAATCGCTGCTACT
>JALVIH010000004.1 GCA_027028625.1 bacterium
GCTCAAGAAGCTTCAAAAACTTTTTTTGGCAAAGATGTAAAAGATATAGATTTAGCAGAGGCAGCTTTATTGGCTTCGTTGCCTCAAGCCCCTAGCTATTACTCTCCTTATGGGAGTCATTTTAAAGAACTTTTAGAAAGAAAGAATTTAGTCTTACAAAAAATGTATGAAGACGGCTATATTAATAAAGACCAACTCCAAGCCGCTCAAAAAGAAAAGATAAAAATTCTTCCTAAAAGAGAGTCTATTCTAGCCCCTCACTTTGTAATGTATGTTAAAGAACTTTTAGCCAAAAAGTATGGAGAAGATTTTTTAGAAAAAGGTGGTCTTAAAGTTTATACTACTCTTGATTGGAAAACCCAACAATTGGCGGAAAAAACCATCAAGTGGGGAGTTGAAAGAAATAGAAAACTAGCTAATGCTAACAATGCTGGTATGGTGGTAGAGGATGCTAAAACAGGGCAAGTTTTAGCAATGGTTGGTTCTTATGATTATTTTGATATTAAAAACCAAGGTAACTTCAATGTTTGTTTAGCTAAAAGGCAACCGGGTTCAGCTTTTAAACCATTTGTTTATTTGGCTGCTTTTTTGAAAGGTTATAGTCCCGATACTATCATTTTTGATTTACCTACCAACTTTGATACTACTCATAGACCAGAAAGAAGATACACTCCTCAAAACTTTGATCATAGGTTTAGAGGACCTATTAGTTTTAGAAATGCCTTAGCTCAATCAGTTAATGTACCAGCAGTAAAAGTTTTGTATTTAGTTGGTATAAAAAATGCTATAGATTTAGCTAAAAAACTAGGTATTACTACTCTTTCTGATGATCCTTGGCAGTATGGTTTAACCCTTGTTCTAGGAGGTGGTGAGGTTAGGCTTCTTGATATGGTTGAGGCTTATTCTGTTTTTGCTCAAAATGGTATAAAACATCCTCAAACCTTTATTCTTAAAATAGAAGATAGCCAAGGGCACATCTTAGAACAATATCAACCAAAACAAGAAGAGGTAGTTAATCCGGAAAAGGTAAAAATTTTAAACAGTGTTCTTTCTGATAACTATGCTCGGGCTCCGTTGTTTGGAGGCTTACACAACCAAATTCAAATAGAAGATAGGGAGATTGCTGCCAAAACCGGAACCACAAACAATTCCAGAGACGCTTGGACTTTTGCTTATACTCCTTCTTATGTGGTTGGTATTTGGGCTGGGAATAACGACAACACTCCAATGTTTAAAGGAGGCTCAAGTATTATGATGACTGTTCCAATGTGGCATTATTTTGCTCAGGAGTTTTTTAAAGATAAGCCAAAAGAAAAGTTTGAAAAACCAAAGCCTTATAAAGTAAATAAACCAATGCTTGATGGTAACTATATTATTCCTTATATAGAAAACGATATTTTAAAACCTCAGATTCACTCTATTTTGTGGTATGTTAAAAAAGACGATCCTCTTGGTAACCCTCCTCAAAATCCAAATAGTGATCCGCAATTCTCTAATTGGGAAGGACCGGTTATTAATTGGCTTAAAAAAAGCGGAATAAATCTAAATTATTTCAATCAGCCAATAAGTTATCAGACCAAACTTCACCCTCTTTCTCTGTCTCAACTAATGACTAACAAAGCAGAAGTCAAAATCCTCTCACCAAAAAATGGGGACTTTGTCTCAACTCCTTTGAATCTTTCCATAGAAAACAGTCAAAAGATAGATATTCTTAAAATTTATCTAAATGACAAATTAATCTCTACCTTTATCAATATCAGCAGGGGTATAAACAACCTCAAAATAGATATAGACAATCTTGATCTTCAAAACGAGCTGAGATTAGAGGGAGTTTTTAGCAATGCTCAAGCTTTTACAAAAAAATTAATTATCTTTAAGAAAATATCTAATGATTAAATCTTTTTTTTCAAAAAGATTTTTAATATTTACTTCTTT
>JALVIH010000005.1 GCA_027028625.1 bacterium
TGAGGAGGTAGAATCCAACCAGAACAAGGTCGATGAGGAGGAAGAGAAGCAGACCAAAATACAACCAGCGGTTTCTCATACCTCCATTATGGCCGACTTCTCATTCCCTTGTCAAGGGAAAATAGAACTTGGAACTCGGAGCTTGGAACTCAGCATTTAAGGACGTCATCCTGAACGAGCCAAGAGGCGAAGTGAAGGATCTAGCCGAAGGCGCACGAGAGTACTCCCAAGCCTGAGTGCCAGCGACTTTACACTCGCTTACCGCTCGCTAGATTTTACCCTTACCGAAGGAGGGCCTTCGTCGCTCTGGCTCCTCAGGATGACACAGAGAGAAGGAACCGGCTCGTTCAAGATGGCTTGAGAAAGAAGGTTTTGGATTTTGGTCATTAGGATTTCGGGTTTGTTTAGGATTTAGAGTTTAGAATTTAGTGCTTTTTTCTAACCTAGTTCCAATTCCCCCTTGCCTTAGCCGAGGTAATGGCTGCTTGGACCTGGGACTCAGCCAGCTTTCTCTGTCGGCTGGCCAGCCGGCGGTTGCTTTCGCCCTTCATCGAGGTCTTCTTGCCTACCTCAATACTCAGTAACTTTCCTGTCTTTGGATCCCGGAGGATATGAGCATAAGAGCATTTGTTTAACAATTCTCTCCACAGTTTTTTGTTATAGGAACCCGCTGTGAGCACAATTTGGTATTCACCCCTTCCCTGGGTAATTCTAGTGGAATGTGTAAAGCGAGGTATAGTTGATTTAGGATTTGTAATTTGAGATATTGATTGGCCGATCTGCCGCAGTTTTTTGGCTCCCATCGGCACATCGAGTAAACTTGTAAAGTTACCATCAGCAGCGAATACTTCAAACAGAACCGCTTTTTTACCTCTATCGTTAAAAACTATGAAGTATGAAGCCCAGTCAGTTTTGGTCCACATTCTTCTTCCTTGTTTCGCTGTTCCAGATATAGGAGAGTAGATTGTGGCGGGAAGTTTTGTTTCAGGTAATCGAATGCCAAGATAATAGTACTTACCCAAATTAGTATTTTCTCTAATTGTCGCCAGCTCGGCTACCTCATCCCCCGGCACCGGCAGGATGAAGACCCAGGGGTCGTTTTTAATGGCTTCTTTCTCGAACCTGGCCAGTTGGGCGGAGGTGGCCGGCTCGAAAAGGCCGCGCAGTTCGGGGTGCTTTTCGAAGTCCAGGTTGTCCACATCAATCTCGATGCGTTTGCCGTACTCGGTCTGGGAGAAATGGGCCACCGGGCGGCCATCGCTGTCCAGGTACTGCCAGTAGCCTTTCTCGGCGTTGAAGCGGAGGGTCAGGCCGGGAATGCGGGTGACATCCTTGGGGACAGGCCGCTCCGTCGGCTTTGGTGTCGGTGTCGCCGTCTCCGTCGGCTCGGGGGTGGGGGTGGAGGTAAAGAATGATAAAGGAATGCCTTCTTTTTCAAAATCTTCCTTAGTTGATAGTACTTTTGTGGATTTAGAAATTCCATCCTTGCCGTAAAAACCAAAGAAATTTTCTCCATCTACTGCTTTTGGATGTTGGCCTGGTATTGCTTTTCTAAGTTCCCATTCATCTGTTAAGGGGTTATAGAGATAAATATAACGATAGATTTGGTCTTTCATCTCTGTTTCATCTCCTGCTTTACCAATGAGGAGAGCCGGTTGTATTCCTCCATTTTTCTCTCCAAAGTTAACAGCGGCCATTGTTCCCACCCATCCTTCGGGTAGATTTACTTCTTTAAGTTCAGGAAATCTCTTTCCATTCTCCTTATCAAATCCGTAAGGGAGAAAGTAAGTATCTATTCTACCTTCTTTAGCTGAATGATAAGCATATACATAAGGGACTATGTTATTTTTATCTGGATGACCTTCTTTATAGGGATAAAAAACTTTTATATCAGTTTCTAATTTTAAGTTTGGGTATTTTTTCTCTAACTTTTTCTTTAATTCTTCTACTCTCTCATTAACCTCTTCTTCGTGTTCTTCCATATATTTACGAACAACTTCCGGTTCTATATCACCTTTTGATGCAGTTACAAAGTATCCTGGTCCTTCTGGGGTAGCCGTTTCTGTTGGAGTAGGAAAAGGAGTAAGTGTCTCAGTTGCTCTTGGAGTAGAAGAAGGAATAGGAACGGTAGTTGCTTCAAGAGGAGGAGTAAATCCAGGAGCTGCGGTTGTTACTGACGTTGAAGGTTTCGAATTTTTATCATGTTTTCCTTCGCAGCCAGAGAGGAGTGTTCCTACTGAAGTTCCCATAAAGAATACCATAAAGGCTGCAAGCAGAACTCTAACTCTTTTTTTAGTCTTTTCATTTGCTATTTCAGCTATAAGTGGGGGAAGAGGCAAGGCACTTAAAACACTCTCAGCATCTTGTAGGTTTCCTTGTTCTTCTCTATGTTCTCCGCTCACTAGATCATAAATAGATTGTTGGGCTTCAATACTCATATCTACTGTGATTATATCATACTATAGGAATGTCAACCACTATTAGTGGTGCTCTGGAGCTGGCTAACTAGGTTCTGGTTATCAAGAATACTCTAACCATCATTGCTTTATGGAAAGTGTCCTCACGGTATCGGTGATTCCTGAAATGGATTCTAACCATTTATTTACCTCTCGGTCGTTTATCCGGTGGTACCTGCCTTTATGGGAAAGAAGGGCACCGGAGAAGGTTTTAGGAATATGCATCAGTTCGTGGATGAGAACCTTAGTTTGTTCTTTAGGATCGAGGCGATCAAATTTCTTGCTATTAACCTCAATGATGTAGTAGGCAGGCAACTTAATTACTTGGGTAAATATCTTGCCAATTCCCCAAATTCGGGCAATAGCTCTAGTTTTGGCATTAAAAGAACGGATGCAGTAAATATTTTCCTTTTTAATATGCTTCCAGCCTAACTTATCTACTAGTTGGTCAATTCTTTCTTTAATGTCCGTTGCCTGGGTGTATTCCATTCTTTATTTTATATTGGAATTTAGAGCTTAGAGCTCAGATCTCAGAACTTAGTTTGTAAAGTTAAAAAGTTCATAAAGTTTATAAAGTGAAAAACAGCTCGAGGCGTCATTCTGAGCCCCGCGAAGCCCCCCTTCGGTGGAATAAATCCACCTTCGGTAGAGGTAAAAATCTAGCCGAAGGCGCACGGGCGTGCTCCCAAGCGTCGGTGCCAACACATTTGCGCTTCGCTAGATCCTTCACTTCGCCTGACGGCTCGTTCAGGATGACTTCTTAAGATACTAAAATCTGAGCTCCAAGCTCTGAGTTCTAATTACCTAGTTCCTCCAACCTAGCTCCTAGTTCCAAAATCTGAGTCAATGATTGACAAAGAGAAAAAATAAAATATACTTTAGATATGAGGCAAAAAAATAAACTATACTTTAGAAATTTGGGTATAAAATTGAACAAAACAGTTGCTGATAAACGATCGGTCCTACTTCTGGGGCCAAGACAAACAGGGAAGACTACCCTGGTAAAAAGTCTTCTAAAGAAGAAAAAAAACGTTTTAGAGTATTCCTTGACTGAACCGGCTATCCGGCTTTCCTTTGAAACTGACCCTCAGAGGCTGGTAAGAGAAGTCGAAGAGGCAAATTTTCCCCTCGTTTTTATCGATGAGATTCAAAAAGTTCCCCAACTTCTGGACGCCGTTCAATACCTAATTGATAACCGAAAGGGTTATTTTATCCTTACCGGTTCGTCGGCACGGAAGCTGCGTCGTAAGGGAACAAATTTGTTGGCTGGGAGAGTCCTTTTCTTTTCCCTTAGCCCCTTTTCCTGGAATGAGTTGGGAGTAGAAGGGAGTAATTACTTCAAGCTTCAACCCAAACTTAAGACTATCAATCAGTTGAATATTTCTTTAGAAGACCAGTTAATTTTTGGCTCTTTGCCTTCGGTACTCCTCATCAAAAAAGAGTACAAACAAAACCTTCTGGAGACTTACACCCAGGTTTACTTAGAGGAAGAGATACGGCAAGAGGCTCTGGTTCGCAAAATCGGTGCCTTTGGGAGGTTTCTCGAACTCTCTGCCCTGGAGTCGGGGACAGCCCCGAACTTTACCCAGCTTTCTCAGCAAGCAGGGGTTAGTCTTCCGGCAATCCGGGAGTTTTTTCAAATTCTAGAAGATACACTTATAATCAAACGCCTTGATCCTTATCTCAAAAGTCCTCGCAAGAGGCTTTTTTCTCGCCCAAAGTATTATTACTTCGATATTGGAGTAAGAAATGCCGCTGCCAAACTTCCCCTGCGGACTGACCTTTTAAAAATCCAAAAAGGACTACTTTTTGAACATCTAGTAATTTTGGAACTTTTCCGTCGAGCAGCCCTTCCAGGGGCAAATTTCCGGCTTTACTGGTGGCGAACGCTTGATGGAGCAGAAGTTGACTGTCTAATTGAAAAGGATGATGGAACATTAATTCCTTTAGAGATAAAAGCCTCTTCTATAGTTAGGTCATCGCAAATTAGAGGTTTGGTAAGTTTCCTCAAATCACATCCTAGAGCTAAAACAGGCTATGTTGTCTCTTTAGTTGAGCGGCCGCAGAAGCTTAGGGAAAACATTATTCTCCTCCCATGGTGGATGTTATAATTAAATTTATGCTGGATTTGAAGTACATTCTTGAGAACAAAGAAAAAGTAAAAAGGGTAACGAAAAACAAAAACCTTGATCCAGGTTTAGTGGATAAGTTGGTTGAGTTAGCAGAAGCCAAAAAAAGCCTCCAGCGCCAGATTGAAGACCTGCGGGCGAAGAAAAATAAGCTCAGCCGCTCAGACCAAAAGGAAGCTAAAGGACTTAAAAAACAGCTCAAGGAATTAGAAACCAAGTATAAGCCTATTTTAAATGAATTGAATATAATTTGGAGTCATATTCCTAATGTTATTGCTGATGATGTTCCTATCGGAAAAGATGAGAGTGGCAATCAAGTTGTCGCTGAGTGGGGGGAGAAGCCAAAGTTTGATTTCCAGCCCCGGACTCATGACCAGCTTGGCCAGATGCTAGATATTATTGATCTTCAGCGGGGAGCCAAGGTTTCTGGTTTTCGAGGGTACTTTCTAAAAAATGAGGGGGCCTTGCTTCATCTCGGGGTTCTTTTTTATGCCCTCCAGAAGCTAATAAAGAAAGGCTTTATTCCCATTATTGCCCCAGCTGTTGTTAAGGAGTTTGTTCTTTTTGGTTCTGGCCAGTTTCCTTGGGGTAAAGGGGAGACATATCAACTAAACGATAAAGATGCTTTTCTAGCAGGAACAGCTGAACAGCCGATGATGGCTTATTTTTCCCAAGAAACTCTTCGCCAGGAGGACCTACCGGTGAAGTTTGCTGCCTTTTCTCCTTGTTATCGGCGGGAGGCCGGCTCCTACGGCAAGGATACTCGAGGAGTGTATCGGGTCCATGAGTTTATGAAGATAGAACAGCTAGTAATTGATGTGGCTGATGAGAAGAAAGCTGAGCAATGGTTGGAGGAGCTGCGGCGCAACTCTGAGGAGCTTCTTCAAGAATTAGGGATACCTTACCGGGTGTTGTTGATGTGCAGCGGAGATATGGGTGAACCTCATTATAAGAAGTATGATATTGAGGCCTGGATGCCAGGGCGGGGTAAGTATGGGGAGACGATGTCCGACTCGATAATGACTGATTTCCAAACCCGACGCTTGAAGATTTATTACCGCGGCAAAGATGGAAGAAAAAGACTAGCTTACTCCTTTAACAACACCGCCATTGCCTCACCCCGCATTCTAGTGGCTATTTTGGAGAACTACCAACAAGCTGACGGGAGCGTTCGAGTGCCTGAAGTTCTCCAGCCTTTCGTAGGGACTAAAGTTATTCGCCCCCGAAGAACTCTTTAAATCTACCTTCTAACGTATAGAGAATCTCTTTGATGAGAAGTTCCTTAGCTTGAGGTGGAGTTAAACTCCGGCTGAGGAGAAAATTTAACTTTTCCTCATCAAGTGAAGCAGTAATTGATGAGTGACTACAGCTGAGTTGGCCGTTGTTTATTTCCAGAAAAGGCTGAGTTTCCACTTCTGCTTTGGGGGAAAGAATGAGGTTGTAGTTTTCCTGCTGAGCAGAGATATTTGTGGCTTTCGATTTAGCCTGAATAGTAGTCTGATAGGAAAATTTAGCGGCTCCCTCAAGGATGCTTACTGCCCGAACTAAGGACCGGCAGGAGGGATAGTGAAAACCTTCTTCGAGGTGGAAGGAGTATCTTTCCTCCCCCTTACCCCAATAGGCTGCCAGAACAAGGACCTCGGTTTGGGGAACTTTTATCTCTATCTCTAGCTCGCAAGAGGAGTTGAGAGCGTAGATGAGGTATCGGCCGGGTTTGTCGAGAGTGAGCTGAGAAGAGGATAGAGGGAGAGCGGAAGGAAAGGGGGAGGTTAAAAGAGTTGAAGCCCATTTCTCCAGTTGTTCTTGAGTGAGAGAAGAAGGCAGTTTGACCAGAGTTGGTGATTGAGTCCTTAAACTAACCAACACTCGCCTCCATCTCTAACTTAATTAATTTATTTAACTCACTGGCATATTCTAGAGGGATTTGTTGAGTGATTGGAGCGGCGAAGCTGGTTACCAATAAGCCTTCAGCTTCAGTCCGAGACAGGCCCCGACTCATCAGGTAATTGAGCTTTTTCTTGTCTAAAACCGAGACCGTCGCCTCGTGCCTCATAAGGCTTTTTGGGTTTTTAATTCGCATCGTCGGGTAAGTATCTGATCGGGATTGAGGGTCAAGGATAAGGGCATCACAACTAACACTGCTTTTAGAATTGGCTGCTTTGGGGGCAATATGAACCAGCCCCCGATAAGATGAATGGCCGCCTTCAAGAGAGATAGATTTTGAGATAACTCGAGAAGAGGTGTTAGCGGCCAGATGAAACATCTTAGCCCCGGTGTCATGGTGCTGGCCGCGGCTGGCAAAAGAGAGGGAAAGAACATAACCTTTAGCTCCTTCACCAACTAATAAACAACAGGGATACTTCATAGTTATTCGCGAACCAATATTGCCGTCTATCCACTCCATAGTGGCGTTTTGGTGAACCTTAGCTCGTTGGGTAGTGAGGTTATAGACATTTTTGCTCCAGTTCTGAATGGTGGTATAGCGCATCTTGGCACCAGCCTTGACGATTACCTCAACTACTCCAGCATGAAGTGATGACTGGTGGTAAAGGGGGGCTGAACAACCCTCGATGTAATTAAGTTCGGCTCCTTCATCAACGATGATCAAGGTTCGCTCAAACTGGCCAACGGAAGGGATGTTGATGAGAAAATAAGCTTGGATGGGTTGGCTTATCTTTACTCCCGGTGGAATATAAATGAATGAGCCGCCGGACCAGGCTGCACTGTTTAGGGCAGCCAACTTATTATCCGCAGGAGAAATGACACTAGCAAAGTAGCGGCGGAAGAGTTGGGGATGTTTTTTTAAACCTTCATCGATGCTTAGAAAAATAACCCCCTTTTTTTCTAGCTGTCGGCGGAGATTTTCATAAAGGATTTGGGACTCAGCTTGGGTGGCGATTCCGGCTAAGAAGCGTTGTTCAGCCTCTGGCAAACCCAACTGTTCATAGGTAGCTTTTATTTCTTGAGGGATATCTTTCCAGGACCGTGGCCGACTCTCGGTTACCTCTTGATAATAAGAAAACTCTTCGAAGTTTATCTGGCTAAGGTCAGGACCCCATTTTGGTAGGGGTAATTTTTGAAAAATTTGGAAAGCACGAAGGCGGAACTCCAACATCCATTGTGGCTCCTTTTTTCGTTGCCAGATTTGGCGAATAGTCTCCTCAGTTAGTCCTTTAGCCAGTTGGAAGGTGGTTTTCATAGTTTAACCTAAATCCAACCATAACCCTTTTTATCAATCAGTTTGGCTAAGGAGTAGTCGCCGCTTCTAGTTATCCGGCCGGCTTTCATTACTAATACTCGGTCAGGGGTCAAATGTTCTAGAATCCGCTGATAATGGGTAATTAGGAGAAGGGTTTTGTTAGCCTTAACAAAATGGTTTTTAATGAATCGGGAGATGGTTTTTAAAGAGTCAACATCAACTCCAGTATCTATCTCATCCAGGATTAGAAGTGTTGGGTCGAGAATAGCAGCCTGAAGAAGTTCTAGTTTTTTTCTTTCTCCTCCAGAGGCAGTTTGGTTAAGGGGTTTTTTGACTACTGTCGGCTCTAATTGGAGTTCTTGGCTTAGCTTTTCTACTTCTTTTCGGATCTGAAGGCGGCTCCTTTTGGGAGCTGAGGCTGTTTGAAGGAGGGCGGTTACTTTGATGCCGTCAAACTCAGGTGGAGCTTGAGAACTGAGAAAAATGCCCAACTTGGCCCGCTTGTCCATACTCAAGTTGGTTATATCTTGATCTTGGAATATAATTTTCCCTCCATTTTGAGGCTGGTAATCTGGATAACCCATAATCACCTTAGCTAGGGAGGACTTCCCCGAACCATTTGGTCCCATCAAAGCATAACTTTTTCCTCTAGTGAGACTTAGATTTATTTCCTCCAGGATTCTTTTCCTATTGATAATGAGATTAATATTTTCTAGTTCAAGGATGATGCTCTTACTCATTGGTAGAAGGAGTAGGGGTAGGGGTTGTTTTTACTGAAGTTGTTGGAGTTGGAGTTGTCTGGGTTTCTTTGTTCTTGTTTACTTCACGGACATAGCTACCGGAGACCCACCCTTTTTTGCCTTTAGCATACTCGATTTGATACCAACCATTTTTCTTCTCGAAGAAAGGATATTTTTCTCCCGGGTGAACCTTGGTTAACTCTTCTCCAGATAGGCCTGGTTCTGATCTTACTCGGAGCCAGCCGGTAGGAGTTTTTAAAACCTCTATTTTTTTAACTTCTTGGGCTGGAGTTGGAGTGGCTGAAGGAGAAGCAGTCAGTTCGCCTAGCTGAAGATTTTCTCCGCCTTGTCCTAGCTTAGCCTTGATAACTAGCTTATAACCAGCCTCGACATTAGCCACAATTTCTTCAGCCTGATAGCCAGGGGCTTTTATCTCAATATTGTACTGCTTGGGAGCTAAGTTTTCTTTTTGAAGGGGAGTAGTTCCGATTTCTTGACCGTCAAGTTTTACTGTAGCTCCGCTGGGTTCGGAAATAATCATTAAAACCGCCTTTTTTCGGTTAGCGATCGCTTCCTGAGTCATTAAGTAACCACTAGAAGAAGCCAGACTAGCCCCAAAGTTCCAGTTAAGGGCAGCTTTGAGCCCATTTTTAAGGTTGAGCTGAGTTTGATAGGGGAAGATATTATCACCTTGGCCAACAGGTACCAACTTAAGATCGTAGTTACCTGGTTTCATTTTAGCGTTAAAGAAGGGGGTTTCTCCGACAATTTTGTTATTTAACATAACTGTGGCTCGAGGGGAGGAAAGGACTTGAAGGCTAGCGGATTTAGAGAGAAAAGGAAGGGTACAGCCACCTAAGAGAAGGCTGCCACCAACAAGGATAAGAGCTGAGATAAGAATTTTTCTTTTTCTCATATACCTATTAAAGCATAAAGTATCAACTTGAACAAATTGAACTTGGAATAAATCACTCTCCCGAAGTGTGATTTATCACTCTTCGGGAGTGTGATGAATTTAGAACTTGGAACTAGGTAAAAAATGATCAATTTTCAAATAAACTCCAATGATCAAAATCCTCTTTCTCGAGTCATCCCGACTTGTCGGAATCTAGCCGAAGGCGCACGGGCGTGCTCCCGAATGTTGGTGCCAATACTTTTGCGCTTCGCTGGATTCTTCACGTCCGTTCAGAATGACCCCGAGAGGAAGGTTATCTTTTTTTTCCTTTCGGATCATCCTGAACGAGCCGCCAGGCGAAGTGAAGGCCCCCCTTCGGTAGGGGCAGGCAACAATCAAAATCCTAATGATCTAAATTCAAAACCTTCTCTTGGAGTCATCCTGAGGAGCTGGGGCGACGAAGGATCTAGCGAAGCGCAGAGAATTTGACACTTAGGTTTGGGAGTACACCCCTGCGCCTTCGGCTAGATTCTTCGCGGGGCTCAGAATGACTCGAAAAACAGGTTTTGATCATTGGTCATTGAGACTTGGAAATTATTTGAAAATTGATCATTGATAATTGGTCATTTTTTAATCTAGTTCTAAGCTCCAACAATAGAAGTATAATAATGTGTAGCCGTGGTGCTGGAATTGGTAGACAGGCTGGTCTCAAAAACCAGTGATCTTTATGATCGTGTGGGTTCAACTCCCACCCACGGCACTACTCAGGCAAGGCAGGAGAGCTGAAGATGCGCCAGCTATCTTGAAGATAGGCCAAGAAATCCCGAATTATAAAAAACCAGCGGCTTAGTTTGTTCTGCCAGCATTGGCTTGAGGTTACTCCTATCGGGACAACTTCGAGATTGAAGTGGTGGGCAATCATTACAGCTCGAGGTAGGTGATAAGGTTCACTAACAATAAGAATCTTATTCCAATGGTGCTTTTGGATAATTTTTTTGGCAAAGGCGATGTTTTCCCAAGTATCACTTGAGTTGTTTTCTGTCCAGATGACATTAGCGGCTACTCCGTGGTAGCGGGCTAAGCTAGCCATTAACTGAGCCTGAGTTGGTTGGTTAATTTTGTCGCGGCCGCCGGTCATAATAAGAGCCCTAACCCTTTTTTGTTGAAGGAGCTGAATTCCTTTTTCTAGGCGAGCGACTAGACATTGGTTGACTCGGCCGTTGACGAAAACACGAGTTCCTAGGATTACAGCTACTTCGCCCTGGGCCTTGGTTTTTGGCTGATGGCTAATGTGAGAGACCTTTAACCAGAAAATTAAGAAAGTGACCACTCCAATTACCAAGAAGGAACAAAGAAAGAGAGAGGATAATTTCTTCATTTACTTCTTTTCGAGAGGGAAAAAGCTGCCCAAGCCACCGATGTTAAGAGTAAGCCGCCAAAGAGCCCAAGCAGCTAGGACTACTGTAAAACCGATAACCGCACCGGTTAATTTCTTTTGAGCCTTGCTTATCTTATCACTGTCACCCCCAGCAGTTAGCCACTCAAAACCGCCCCAGATCAAGTAGACGAAAACTATCAAAGCAGCAAAGATAATAGCCAAGCTATAGACATTCCCCATCACTTGTCCTAAGGTTGGATTTCCATTAACAGAAGACAAAGCCTTATCAAGATTGCTTACATTGTCCCCCAGTGGGGTAGAAGAACTAGGATTCGGTTGTTCTGAAGGAATCTTAGCTAGGGCTGATTTAATTATTGTGAACATTGGAAAGATAGAGTTGTCCAATCGATAGGACAGAAAATATTTAAACCAACTAACGGCATAAAGAACTTCAAGATAGCTACGACACTTAGGAGGAGAATAAAGCCAATGAAACTGTTAGTAAGCCGCTTCTGAGCCTTAGAGACCTTTTCACTATCACCTCCCGCAGTCAGCCACTCAAACGACCCCCAAATGAAATAGATAAAGACAACTAAACCAGCAACAATTAAACTTAACCGCCAAATAGTAGCCACCAACTGGTCAAAAGCAGGCCCTGCCCCTTGAGTAAACTCCTTTTTTATGACAGTATTAGTTATTTCGCCATTAGCCATTGTTGAGAGTAGAAAGTAACTGATTAATGTTAAGGATATTTAGACCGGTAACGGCAGAGATTATCTTAACGATGAGAATAGCACTGATGACTACGAAGAGGCCAATGAGGGAGTGAAGGATTTTCTTTTGGGCCTCGGAAAGCTTGTTGCTGTCGCTGCCAGCGGTTAACATCTGCCAGCCAGCCAAGATAAACTGAATGGCAAACCAGAAACCAGCTACCAGAGTTAAAAATGAGACAACTAGAGTGAAGATGTTCGCTATGGCTCCTCCGCCACCACTGTCTGTAGGCAGAAACTTGGAGTTTGTCAGATTTGATGGTAGGAGATCTAATTGATTGGGTTGGCTAGACATAGCCTATTTTAGCACATAGCGCAGGAGATGTGTTAGAATTTAACTATGGCTAGAAAGAGAGGTATCAACAGACCTAAAAAAAGTGAAAAAAGGGTAAAAAGCGATTGGTTTGAGAAGCTTAGGAAACATTTTTTAGATAACCTTAACTTTTATCTTTCTTTCCTTGTAAGTATAGTTTTAAGTTTGGGAGTGTGGTTCTACTTTTCTAATAATGTTACTCGCTTTACTTTTATTATGCCGATTATGGCTACTTGGATTTTTTACCTCATTCTAACTGAAGTTGACGATCGTGATTGACAAGAGTTAAAGAGATAATTATAATAAGGTAACTTAGAAAATTAGTTAAGGAGAAAAAATGAATCTGGTTAAAAATGTCTTAGCAGCAAAAAATACAGAGATAGCTGTTCAGGAACCATCAGTTCCTTATGTTAATAGCATCGGCAGTTTATTAGGTGGTTTATTGACTATAGCTATAATTTTTGGAGCCTTAGCTGTTTTCATCTACTTAATCTGGGGTGGTTTCGACTGGTTAACCTCAGGTGGTGATTCTGGAAAAATTGAGAAAGCTCAAAAGAAAATAACTGCGGCCTTGATCGGCTTTGCCATCATTGCTGCTTCCTATGGGTTAATGAAGCTAATTGGCGCCTTCTTTAATATAGATATATTTAGTGGGGTTCAGTTCCAACCCATAACTACAAACCCTACTAAGTAAAGCAATAATGAGCTTAACCGAGTGGCAAGAAGGGGTGGATTATATCAAAAGCCCCCCAGGTTGCACTAATTGTAATGTACCCACCATTAAAGGTATTGAAGTTATAGTAGCCCGAATCTTACAGTTGGCAACTAGTTTTGCCCTTTTATTAGCTTTTGTCTTTTTGGTTTATGGTGGCTTTCTTTGGCTAGTGGCTGGCGGGGATGATCAAAAAATAGCCCAGGCTAAAAAGACAATAACTTATTCTCTTTTGGGACTTGTTGTTTTGGTGGGAAGTATGATTATTCTTAAAGCCGTGGAAGTGATTACCGGAGTTCCTCTCCATACCTTCCGTATCTACTTTGCTCCCAACACCAGCCCTTAAAAGGTACCTCTAACTACTTCCCTTCTTGGTTTAGTGGAAAGAAGTTCTGTTTCTTGGCTGATAATACAAAAAGCGGGAGAGGATAAATTTTGATTGGTCTTAAGAAAAAGTTGGGCTGTTTTGGTCGAAGGGTTGTAGTTTAATCTTTCTAGAGGAATAAAATTCTTCTCTTTAGTTTCTAACCAGAGGTGGTAGTGATAGCCTTTCTCGAGAGGGGGAAGAGGTTGGGCTATTACTTTTAAGTAATAAAAATTATCTTTTTGGCCTAGCCAGCAACCCCCTTTTATCTTTTTCTGATTGAATTTACTTTGGAAGATTATTGGACTGGAGGAAGAGATATTCTGCCATTCATCTGGAGAGATGAAGTTGATAATGGGTGAAGGGACGGGAGTTGGTTGTAAAGGATGGAGTTGAGAGAAGAAATTTTCCTTCCAAGAACCGAGATTAAAGTTTTGGTGCCAGTACTTTTGGCTTAATTTGATAACAGCCACTCCTATGAGGAGGATGGTAATAATAATGAAAAGAAGTATTTTTTTCATCGCTTCATTATATCACGAACTATAGGATTGTTAATTTGGAGCTTAGGATTTAGAGTTTAGTGCTTTCTTACTGAGTTCTAAGTTCCGAGTTCTGAGTTCTGATATATAATTACCTATGACTGTTCGGGTTCGCTTTGCTCCATCGCCTACGGGTATTCCCCACATTGGCAACAGTCGGACGGCTCTTTTTAACTGGCTGTTTGCTAAGCATCACCAGGGGAAGTTCATTGTCCGTATCGAAGATACGGATAGAAAACGGCTGGTTCCAGGTAGCCAGGAAAAGATTATGGAGATTCTCGATGTCCTCGGCCTCAAAGAAGACGAAAGCTACCGCCACGGTGGGCCTTATGGGCCTTATATCCAGTCCCAACGCCTTCATCTTTATCAGAAGTACGCCCACCAGCTAGTTGAGGAGGGGAAGGCTTATTATTGTTTTTGTTCACCTGAACGTCTAGCTAAGATTCGTAAGGAGCAACAAAAGAAAGGCCTTATACCCAAATATGATCGCCATTGTCTTCATCTCTCCAAAGATGAAGTTGAAGAAAAACTTAAAGGCGGCCAGAAGTATGTCATTCGCCTCAAGGTCCCAGATGACAAAGACATTTCTTGGAATGACCTTATCCAAGGAAAAATAACTATAAATACAGCCAATATTGATGATCAGATTCTCTTAAAATCAGATGGCTACCCCACTTACCATTTGGCAGTAGTTATTGATGACCACTTGATGAAGATTAACTATGTTCTTCGGGGGTCGGAATGGATTTCCTCAACTCCTAAACATCTTCTTCTCTACCAAGCTTTTGGTTGGCAACCGCCTAAGTTTGGCCACTTTCCACTTATCTTAGGTCCGGATAAAAGCAAGCTTTCTAAACGCCATGGGGCTAAGTCGGTTTTAGATTATGTGGATGAGGGCTACTTACCAGAGGCTTTAGTTAACTTTATGGCCTTTTTGGGTTGGAACTATGAGGATAACTCGGCTATCTTAACCTTGGAAGAGTTAGTAAAACTCTTCGACCTTGACCGTATCGGTAAATCTAACCCTATCTTTGATCGCCAAAAATTAGATTACTTCAATCGGGAGCACATTCGCCGCCTGCCGCTAACCGAGTTAGCCAAACGCTTGGGAAAATACCTGCCAGCTGACTATCCCCTGAAAGGAGATAAGTTTAACCGTCTAGTTGAACTTTGCCAGCCACGGATGACGAATTTAAAAGACTTTCTCTCCCTAACAGAGTTTGTTTACCCTCAAAAAACGGCTGAGAGTAAGGATCTAGCTAAGTATCTAAAAACAACTGAGGTGCGAGAAGTAGTGAAGAATATTCGTCAAAAATTAACCCAAATTAAAGAATGGAAAGTGTCGTCTATAAAGGAAGTTATCGAAGAAGAAGTGGAAAGGTCAAGCCTCTCCCGAGGGAAGGTTTTTATGGCTTTAAGAATAGCCGTTCTTATCCGCCCGGTTACCCCTCCACTTTTCGAGAGCATTGCTTTACTTGGGAAAGAGCTTACTCTTCGCCGCCTGGACATAGCTTTAAATTGGAACTAGGAACTAGGGGGTTGGTTAATTTTAAATTTGAAATTTTTAACCTGCCTGCCGGCAGGCAGGTTTAGTGCTTTCTTCCAACCTAGTTCCTCACCCACCAGGGTGATTTAGTTCGGGGTAGGGGAGATGGTGGGAAAGGGGTAAGTGTAGGGTTTGTCGGGGATAAGTTTAAGGGTGAATTTCTCATTATCGTGAGGGCAGTCCAAACAGTAGTTTTTGACAAAAGGGGTATGGACAATATAGTGTTCTTCTAAGGTAAGATTATCCGTCTGACCAGGTTTAGCTGGTTGATGAGTATTGCTATCAACCCAAATTTGTTGTTTTCCTGGATCTGTTTGAGTTGGTTGGGTTCCATCTTTAAAGTATTCAAAACGAGTGGGGCATCCGGAATTGCCAGGAAGTAAGCCAGAGGTAGAGCAGACTAACATTCCGACCACATCTTGAGGCTTAGCTGGCCATTTGTCTGGTTTATCTTTTAAAAGAAAAGTCATCATCCGGTTCCAGATAGGAGAAGCTCCAGTAACACCAGAAGCGACATAGCTCATCGGGGAGTTATCATTGTTGCCTACCCAGCTGGCAACTAAATAATCTTGAGTATAACCAATCGTCCAGTTATCCCGCATATTATTAGTAGTCCCGGTTTTAACAGAAACAGCTTGATGCCCCTTTATGCGGAGGAGAGAGTTTGGTCCGAAAGCAGCTGATCGAGCTCCGTTGTCTAGTAAGATGTGGCTAATGATGTAGGCGGTGGCCGAGGAGATAACTCGAGTAGATACTGGGTATTTATGCTCTTCTAAAAGAGAATTATCCATTCGTCTAACTTGTCGTATTGGATTAAGTTTTGTTTTCAATCCGTTGTTGGCCAACATACTGTAAGCTACGGCCATATCCACCATTCTTACCTCGCCGGCTCCTAGTCCTAACGACAACCCATAACGATCAGCGTTTTGAAGTGAGCTTAGACCAATTTTTTGGGCGAACTCTAGGAAGGGAAGTAAGCCATCTAGAGCCATAACCTTAACGGCAGGAATATTGTAAGAGTTAGCCAAAGCAAAACGAAGTTGGACTAGGCCATGAAACTTGCCATCATAGTTTCGAGGACAGTATGGGGGTTGGCCAGGGACTAAGAAGCAGGTGGGGGCATCGACCACTGGAGTAGCTGCTGTCCAACCGTTTTCCATCGCCAAAGCATAAGTCAATGGTTTGATTGATGAGCCTGGTTGTCTAAGAGCTAAGGTAACATTAACCTGGCCATCATTCTTAAGGTCATAGAAATCAGCTGAACCAACCATAGCTAAGAC
>JALVIH010000006.1 GCA_027028625.1 bacterium
AGCTGGTTGCTGGGGGGTCAGAATCCATACCTTTTCACCGAAAACAGTTATTTGGCTTGGTTGAAAAACCTTGGCGGTAGGGGTAAAGCTATAATTTTTAATTTCTATTGGCTGATGGTTTTTAAGATGATTTAATCTTAATAGGTAGGCTATTTTAACTACTTGGTTTAGGCTAAGGTTAGTTTGTAATTCTTGCCACCAAGAAAGGAAGAGGTAGTAACTTTTTTGAGGATGCTTTAAATACGACCACTTTTGGGAAAGAAGTTTGTTAATAATAGCCCGAATGATTAATTGTTGGCGGTAGCTGCGAGCAAAGTCGCTTCCTTCCTTACCTTTGGCGTGGCGGGAACGGGCGAAGATGAGGGCCTTCTCCCCGTCCATATACTGCCAGCCGGCGTCAAAGTGAATATGTTCGTAACGGCTGGAGATAGGATAAGCCTTTTCTCGACCCGGAATAGGGTAGTGGTAGTCATCAAAACTATCAGGAACATTTATCCAGACTCCGCCTAAGTCATCAACTATTTTTTGAAAACTAGAGAAGTCGAGGATAAGGGTGTAATCTACTGGTACTCCGGTTAAACGTTGAATTACCTCCTCGGGTAGTTGGAAGGGTTGATCTTCTTTCTTTCCCCAATAGTAGGCGGCATTTATCTTAATCTTTAGCTGGTCGTCCCAGATGTCGCGTGGCAAGGAGATGAACTTTATTTTATTAGTCTTGAAGTTGATGTTTACTAAAATAATGCTATCGGTTAAGTCAGGGGAGGTGTGATTATTATCTCCCTTTCCCAAGATGAGGATGTTAGTTTGAGAGTTATGTTCCTTTATCTTGGTTGGTTGGATAAAGCGGTGGTTAAATTGGTAATAAGCAAAGATGAGAGTTGAGAAAGAAAGAAAAATTAAAAATAGAGCAAGAATAAAGAAAATTTTTAAGAACTTTTTCATCTTTTAAAGACCAATTTTTTCTTTAACCTCGGCCAGAGTCTTTTCCGCCAATTGGCTAGCTTTCTTTTTGCCTTGGAGGAGTATCTCTTCGATAAGTCGGGGTTTGGAGCTAAGTTCCTGTCTTCTTTTTCGAGCAGGTCCAAAGTAGTTCATAAAGGCACGATAGAGTTTTTCCTTAACTTCAACATCACCGACCTTTCCTTGACGATAACGAGCCTCTAGCCCAGCTACTTCCTCTTTGTTTTCATTTACCAGATGGTGATAGATAAAGATAGGATTGCCTTCGACTCGGCCAGGATCGGTAGGGTGAATCCGTTGGGGATCGGTATAGGAGTTCATAATCTGTTTTTTGATTACCTCCTCTGGGGCAAAGATACTGATGATGTTGCCGATGCTTTTACTCATCTTTTTTTTACCATCGGTGCCAATGAGGCGGCGGCTTTCCTTTTTAGGCAGGAAGGGCTCGGGTAGGGGGAATGTTTGGCCATAAAGTTTGTTAAAACGCTCAGCTATGTCGCGAGTTATCTCCAGGTGTTGGATCTGGTCCTCACCGACAGGCACGTAGGTGGGTTTGTAAAGGAGGATGTCGGCGGCCATCAGAACAGGATAATAGAAGAGGCCAGCATTGACTGAACTTTCCTCGCCTTTAGCGACTTTGTCTTTGTAGGCGTGGGCTCTTTTTAGAAGGCCTAAGGGAGTAAAGTTACTAAGAATAACAGCTAAGTAAGGATGAGCTCGTATGTCGGATTGACGGAAAAAAGTAACTTTTTCCGGATCCAGACCTAGAGCTAGATAGTCAAGAATGATATTTCTGATATTTTTCTGAAGCTCCTCTTTAGAATGGACGGTAGTTAAGGCATGAAGATCGGCAATAAAGAAGAAACATTGATAGTTGTCTTGGAGCTCGATCTGTTGTTTAATGGCTCCGAAATAGTTCCCCAGATGAAGAGAATCACTAGATGGTTTAATTCCTGATAGGACACGTTTCATAAACACCCTCTCTGGTTATTCTATCACTTCGTTAATTGGCAGTCGATGATTTGGCTGCCGCTTGCAGTTGGGGTGCAATCTTTGCTTTTGTCAGTTGAAGAGGGAAATTCAACAGTGTAATCTTTGTGGACACACTTTTTATCGGTGTAAAGGGTAGTTCTGCAATGGTATTGCTCCTTTGGTTTATTGGAAACTTGACAGTGGGAGAGGCACCAGCTGAGGCTAGCATCGGTTTCTTCTTGAGGGCATTGAGCCTGATTGAGGAGGTACTTTAAAGCAGTTACTTCTTTACTCTCAAAGTAACCCGAATGGTCGAGATCACATTCCTGGCAGGAGCTGAGTTGGCAGCTAGGGACACTTTGAAGGAAAACGGTTGGTTTTTTGAGAATGACTAGACGAATGAAAACATAGGTCGCCATTAAAACTAAAGAAAGAATTACTAAACCGCCAACTATTTTTTCTTCCTTGTCCATTTGTTTAATTATATCAGGAGTTTATTGGGGATTGGAACTAAGTTATTAGAACTTGGAACTTGGTAAGAAAGCACTAAATTCGAAACCTGCCTGCTAGCAGGCAGGTCCTAAGCTCCAAACCCCCCTTCGGTAGGGGCAGGCAAATCCTAAATTCTAAATCCTAAATCCTAAACAAATTCGAAATCCTAATTACTAAAATCCCAAACCTTGTCTATAAAGTCATCCTGAGGAGCCAGGGCGACGAAGAATCTAGCCGAAGGCGCATGGGTGTTAACTTAAGCTTGGGTGCCAATACCTCTGGCTGGTAAAATGGAGTTATGATGCGGACGAATGTCGATGTTGATTATCTTTTTCGTTTGATGGCTCAAGAAAAGAAACGGCAGCTAAACACTCTTGAGCTTATTCCCTCAGAGAATTTTGTTTCTGATGATGTTCTCAAAGCTTTAGGTTCAATTTTAACTAACAAGTACTCAGAGGGTTATCCGGCTAAAAGGTATTATGGAGGGAATGAGTGGATAGATAAAATTGAGGTTAAAGTCCAAAAATTAGCCTTAGAGGTTTTTGGTTTAAAGGAAGATGAATGGGGAGTGAATGTCCAGCCATATTCGGGAACCCCAGCTAATTATGAGGTATACTTTGCCCTTCTTCGACCAGGAGAAAAATTAATGGGAATGAGTTTAACAGCTGGAGGCCACTTAAGCCACGGCCATAAGGTGACTTACTCCGGTCGAACCTATCAAACAGTGGCTTATGGAGTAGATAAGGATGGTTGGTTAGATTATGAGGAGATTGAAAAACTAGCCCTAGAGCATAGGCCTAAGTTAATTGTGGCTGGAGCTTCTGCTTACTCAAGAAAGATTGAGTTCGACAAGTTTAGAGCGATTGCCGATAAAATTGGAGCTTACTTAATGGTAGATATGGCCCATATTGCTGGATTGGTGGCCGTTAAGCTTCATCCTTCACCTTTTGAGTGGGCAGATGTAGTAACCACCACCACCCATAAGACTTTGCGTGGGCCGCGGGGAGCAATGATTTTTGCTCGACGAGGGACAAAGGTTAATTTTTATGGCCAAGAAATGTCCTTATTTGAAGCAGTTAATAAGGCTGTCTTCCCAGGAATGCAAGGGGGTCCTCATAACCACCAAGTTATGGCTATTGGGGTAGCCTTAGCTGAGGTCTTATCTCCTCGCTTTGCCGATTATGCCCGCCAAATAGTAGTAAATGCTCAAGTAATGGCTAAGGAATTTCTTCGCCGAGGTTATAAAGTTGTTTCCGGAGGAACTGATAACCACCTTTTATTGGTAGATTTAACTCCCCGTTTTGGTCCAGGTTGGGGTGGGGTAGTGGAAAAATTATTGGAGCTGTCAGGAATTACGGTGAACAAAAATGTTGTTCCTTATGAGCAAGCTAGCCCTTTCTGGCCGTCGGGCATCCGAGTAGGTACTCCAGCGGTGACTACTCGGGGGATGAAAGAGAAAGAAATGGTAAAAATTGTTGAGTTGATTGACAGAGTGGTGAGGGCGATAAAACTAGATTGGGTGAAAGGGAGAAAATCTAATAATGAGCTTGTAGATGAAATAGTAGCTAAGGTGGTTCAAACTAAAATTACTGATAAGGTACTAGTCGAAGTTGAAGGTTTAACTTCTAATTATCCACTTTTTGGATGGTAGATGAAATTAGAGTAAAATAAAATAGAGTAAAATAAAATATGATTTTTGATGGGAGGAGGTTTCAAAGGCAGCGAGCTGATATTTTACGACATAAACTAAGCAATCTTCAACTGACTGCATCCCGGACTTTAAGCCTAGCTAGTTTTTACTTTACTGGCGATGAAGCGAGTAAAACATACACTCACTTAAAAGAAAAAATGGCTCAAGAGTTAGGGATTAGATTTGTTAAGTTCGGGATGGATATCCAGTCTAATGAGGATATCAACAGACTAGTGGATTTAATTAAGTTAGAGTCTACAAAAGTTGACGGCGTTTTGGTCCAAAAACCAAGTAGTGTCATAACAATCCTAGGTCACCATAAAGATGAGGTGTTTTATCGGCTGGCAGCGGCGGTGCCGGTTGAGAAGGATGTTGATGTGGTATCACCAACCTCAATTGGGCGATTAGTGATGATAAACAACCCCTTAAAATTTTTGTGGCCAGCTACAGTCAGAGCTATCTTTTGGATTTTAACTGTCGCTTTGGAAGTCTACAAACCAAAAGCTGATGACCCATTCAAATTGATGGATGAGACTAGAGTCCTAGAAAGTAAAAGGGTGGGGGTAGTTGGTAGTCGAGGTATGGTTGGATCATTGGTAAGTTTAGCCTTAACGTCTTTTGGAGCAAAGGTAATGGGAGGGGATAAGGGAGTAGATATCAAGTCGCTAGTTAGTGAGGCTGAAATTGTAATTTCTTCTACGGGGGTGCCAGAGTTGATAAAAACTGACTGGGTAAGGAGTAATCAAATGATTATTGATGTTGGCTTCGGCCACAAGGATGGAAAGTTGAGGGGAGACTTTCAACCCTCTGCTTATGAGAAGGCAAGGTTCGCCGCCGGTGTTCCAGGAGGAGTTGGTCCGCTAACAGTTATTTCCTTAATGGAGAATTTGGTAATCGGAACTTAAAACTTGGAATAAATCACTCTCCCGAAGTGTGATTTATCACTCTTCGGGAGAGTGATGAGCTTGGAGCTTAGGGTTTCGGATTTAGGATTTGTCTGCCCCTACCAAGGGGTTGGTAATCTTTTTGCTACAATTAAATAGTATTAAGTTGAAAGGAGGCTCAAGAATGGAGCTTGGTAACTTCAAAAGGCAGTTAGAGAAAGCTTTTAATCTAACCCAATCCGAAGTGAGTAAGTTGAGGATTGGTCGGGCCAATGCTTCTTTAATAGAGGATATAAAAGTTGATGCTTATGAGAGCAGTCAACCTTTGAAGATTATTGAGCTGGCGACAATTACGGTTCCTGAACCCCAAACTTTGATGCTTCAAGTTTTTGATGCCAATGTGACTGAGAAGGTGGCTAAAGCAATTATGGAAGCGAACATTGGTTTAACTCCTAATGTGGCTGGAAATGTGATTCGGATTAACATTCCTCCTTTATCTCAGGAACGGCGACAAGAATTAATAAAAGTTCTCAAAAGAAAGATTGAGGATGGTAAGGTTCTCATTCGCCAACATCGGCGGCAGATGATGGAGGAGATTCGAGATCAATTTGAAGCGAAGGAGTTAACCGAAGATGAGGTTAAACGCTTAGAAAAAGAAGTCCAATCATTAGTTGATGAATACAATCAGAGGTTAGAGGATCTTTATAAGGAAAAAGAAGAAGCTATCCTTAAAGTCGAATAAAAAAGGATAGTGTATAATTAGAAAGTTAAATTATTAAGCATATCTGGCTAACCTTCTGGTCGAGAAGACCTGCCAGATAGAAGTTAAAAAGGAGGTCAGAGTGAATAAGAAAATCTTGGCTGATATTTCCCTTACAGATCTGTTAGAGGCTGGTTGCCATTTTGGCCACACGACTAGCCGTTTTAATCCTAAGATTAAACCCTATGTTTACACCATTAAAAACAAGGTGGTTATCTTCGACTTGGCTCAGACTAAGGAAAAACTAGAAGAAGCAGCCAAGTTTCTGTTTGAGATTGCTGCTCAAGGAGGAGAGATTGTTTTTGTAGGGACAAAGCGGCAGGCAGCTGATGTAGTTAAAGAGGAAGCAGTTAAATCAAAGAGTTTTTATGTTAATAGTCGTTGGTGGGGTGGCACTTTAACTAATTGGAAAGAGATCAAGAAGAGAGTTGATTTATTGGTTGAATCAGAGAAAAAATTAACCGATGGCAGTTTTGATCACTATACTAAGTTGGAAAGGTTAAAGATAGAAAGGAAATTGCAGAGACTGCGCCATTTTCTTTCCGGGTTGATTGGTTTTTCTGGCCAACCGGCAGCTTTAGTGGTAGTTGATGTTAAGAAAGAAGCTACTGCTGTTAAAGAAGCTCACTTAACTGGTGTTCCGGTAGTAGCCATCGTTGATTCCAATGTTGATCCAGAGCTGGTTGATTATCCTATTCCAGCTAATGATGATGCCGTTGCCTCAATAAAACTGATATTGAGTCTTTTGAGTAAGGCTGTTCAAGCCGGCCGCCAGGAAGCTGAGAAGAAAGGGGTAAAGAAAAACAGTGAGAAGAAGGACAAAGAAGAAAATAAGAAAGGAAAGAAAGAGACCAAAGGAACTAAGACGGCCTCCAAGAAAGCTTCTTCAAAAACAGTGGTTAAAAAGAAGGCAGCCAAGAAAACTGTTAAGAAACCAGCACCTTCTAAAAAGGTAGCGGCTAAACCGGCAGCTAAAGCAAAAAAGACGGCCAAAAAGGCAAAAGTATCTAAAAAGGTAAGTTCTAAAAAGGAGACAAAATGAGTGCTGATTTGAAAAAAATTCAACAACTCCGCCAGTTAACTGGAGCGGGAGTGATGGATGCTAAACGAGCCCTGGAAAAAAGTCAGGGCGATCTTACTAAAGCCAAGGAAATTCTCCGCCAGCAAGGCTTAGAGAAAGCTGCTAAAAAAGAAGGAAGAGAAACCAATGAAGGCTATATTGGAGTTTACGAGCATCATAATGGCAAATTAGTAGGTATAGTGGTTCTGTTATCTGAGACTGATTTTGTAGCCCGGAATGAAAAGTTCCGCCAGTTAGCTCATAATTTGGCTATGCAGGTTTGTTCAGTTAGGCCCGAATCTTTAGATGATTTTCTCAGTTCTCCTTATATTAAAGATCCAAAGTTAACTGTTAAGGATTTACTGACTCAAGCTATTGCTGTTTTAGGAGAAAATATCAAAATTAAAGAGGCGACTTATTTTGAGGTTTAGTAGCAGGGGTGGGGATCGAACCCACGACCTTCGGGTTATGATTCCGACGCTCTAACCAACTGAGCTACCCTGCCTTCCAAGATATTATAGCAGTTAGATGAGGTACAATTATAAAGTATGTTAGCACTACTTATCTTTCTTGGCGTCCTTTTTTTAGTAGTCTTGGTCCATGAAGGTGGTCATTTTTTAACTGCTAAGCTGCTGGGGGTGAGGGTAGAGGAGTTTGGTTTTGGTTTACCACCGCGACTGACTAAACTTTTTAAAAAAGGAGAGACTATCTATACTCTAAACTGGCTGCCGATTGGAGGTTTTGTACGCCTTTACGGTGAGGATGAGGCTAATCCCGAGAGAATTAAAAATAAAAAGCGGGCTTTTGTGACCAAGCCTCTTTGGGCCAAGCTAATTATTCTTTTGGCTGGAGTGACAGCTAATTTTCTTCTAGCCGGTTTTCTTTTCGGAGTTTATTACTTCTTTAAAGGCATTCCCCAAAGGAGTCAAGCTGCAGTTTCTATCATTGAGGTTATCCCTTCTTCGCCAGCCAGTAGAGCTGGGTTGAAAGAAGGGGATAAGATTGAACTAATTTATTTGAAACAAGGGGCGGTAGTGGTTCCCCGTGCTCCAGAAGATGTAGTTCAGTTTGTCAACAAGTATCATCAGCAGAAGATATATTTTAAGATTCGGCGGCCAGAGGGGTATGGGAAAGCCGAGATAAAAGAAGTTAGCCTCAAACCTGTCCAGATGGAGGGCCATTGGCGGATTGGGGTAGTTATCTCTCCTCTAGAGATTAAGTTCTATCCTTGGTACAAAGAAGTGGCTTTAGGAGTGTGGTTTGGAATAAAAGAGTCGCTGGGGTGGTTGGTGGTCATTTTAGTGGGTTTGAAGGACTTGGTAGTCCAACTGTTCCAAGAGCATAATCTACCCCCATCAGTGAGTGGGCCGGTTGGTATCTATAAAATTACTTCGGATGTGGCTCAGACCGGTTGGTTAAATCTAATGCGTTTAATAGGGGTGATCTCGGTTAATTTGGCGGTAATTAACTTGTTGCCTATACCTGCTTTGGATGGAGGGAGAGCCCTTTTGGCAGTAATTTCCTCCTTAGTTCCTTCTAAAAAAGTCAGAAAAGTAGAGTATTGGTTAAACCTAGCTGGAATGTCTTTTCTTCTTTTGTTAATGATTTTGATTACTATTCATGATATAGTTAAGTTTAAGATTTTGCCTTGAGAATGAAGAAGTTAATCGTTACCCATATTAAGCCGGATTTGGATGCTTTAACCTCGGTTTGGTTAATCCACCGTTTTTGGCCAGAGTGGGCTGGGACTGGGTTGCGTTTTGTTCCTGCAGGTAGTAGTTATCAACCAAAAGGAGATGAGGAGGTAGTTGTTGTTGATACCGGTGGGGGTAGATTTGACCACCACCAGGCTGGTCGGGGTGGGGAGCTGACCTCCGCTGCCGAGTTGGTTTTTAAAGAGATTGTTTCCCAAGGTTGGTTAAAGAGTGATCAGGAGGCCTTAAAGCGATTGGTGGCTGTGGTTACTCAAATTGATAATTTTCGGGAGCTGAAGTGGCCGGAAGCAGCGGCGGATTATCATCTTTTTTCTTTGGCTGAGATTATTGATGCTTGGTCTCTCCTTTACAAAGATGATTATCCTCGGGTAGTTGCCCTAGCTGAGATGGCTTTGGATGGGGTTTACCTTAATTTTAAGAATAGGGTGAGAGCTGAAAAAGAGATTAAAAAGGGTGTTGAGGTAGAGACTCCTTGGGGAAGGGGTTTGGTAATGGCTACAGCTAATGGAGCGGTGGAGCATTTGGCTCAGAAGATGGGCTATTCTGTGGTCATTCGTAAAGACCCTCATAAGGGAAATGTAAGAATAGTCGGTCGTTGGGATAGAGATGTTGATTTTACAGAGTGGTCTAAAAAACTCCGCCAAGCTGATCCCCAAGCTACTTGGTTTCTCCATAACTCCAAGTGTATGCTCCTCAACGGAGCTGGCAGTAATACTACGATGGTCCCCACCAAACTTAGCCTTGATGAGGTGTTGAAGGTGTTGGAACTAGGTTGAAATCACTCTCCCGAAGTGTGATTTATCACTCTTCAGGAGTGTGATGAACTTGGAACTTGGATCTTGGAACTTGGTAGGAAAGCACCAAATAACAAATTCCAAGTATCCAAACAAGCTCCAAATCCCAATGATCAAAACTCTGTTTAGAGAGTCATCCTGAACGAGCCGCTAGGCGAAGTGAAGGATCTAGCCGATAGGCGCACGAGAGTGAACTCAAGCCTGAGTGTTGATTCCTGCGCTCGCTTACCGCTCGCTAGATTCTTCACATTCGTTCAGAATGACAGCTCTCGGTTGTTTTGAATTTTGGTCATTTAAATTTAGAACCTGCCTTGCCGGCAGGCAGGTTTGGTGCTTTTTTCTGAGTTCCGAGTTCTAAGTTCTATTCGGAGTGATAAAAGAAGTAAAAGATGATATACTACAGACGTATTAATTAATTTTAAGGAGGTGTTAAATGGGATTAATGGATAAATTCTCTCAAGGTAAACAGATGATGAAGATGATCCAGCAGGCTAAAGCTTTAGAAAAAGAGTTGGAGGAAGAAACTATCGAGGTAGAAAAAGGGAATGTAAAAGTGGTAGTAAGCGGCACAATGAAGATAAAGGAGTTGGTGGTTGATGGACAACCTCAAGATTTTCTAAAAGAAGTAGTCAATGATGCTTTGAAAAAGGCTCAGAAAAAAGCTAGTAAAAAAGCAGCTGCCCTAGGTAATTTGTTCGGTTTCTAAACTCTGAAATTATGGATACTCAGATTGGTTCTTTGGAAAGGCTTATCTCCAGTTTGCAGCAACTGCCGGGAATAGGCCGGCGAAGTGCAGAAAAGCTGGCCTTAGCAGTGGTTAATATGCCTAAACAGAAAGTAAAGGATATATCTGAAAGTTTAGTTAGGGTGAAAGATGAAATCCATCTTTGCCGGAGATGTTTTAATCTTTCTGAAGGCGAGGTCTGTAATATTTGTAGTGATAACAAGCGGAACCAACATCTTCTCTGTGTGGTTGAACAACCTCTTGACCTCTGGAATTTGGAAAAAGCTAAGGTTTATCATGGCCTTTACTTTGTTCTTCATGGTCACCTTAATCCTTTGGAAAATATCGGCCCGGAGGAGTTATTTATTCCCCAATTGTTAGAACGGGTGGAAAAGGAAGATTTTGAGGAAATAATTTTAGCTACTAATCCTACGGTGGAGGGGGAAACTACTGCTATGTATCTGCTGCGGGAGATTCATAGGATTAAGCCTAACCTGAAAATTTCCCGCTTGGCTCGAGGTCTATCGATGGGAAGTGATATCGAGTATGTTGACCCTATGACCTTGAAAAACGCTTTTGAGAATCGAAGATAAGGCAGACAAGCTCTGTTATAATAATCAGGTAATTAAATTAAGAAAGAAGGTGAAACCAGATGGTAGTTGTTTTAAAAGCAACTGATCAAGACACAAATGACAGCCTAATTCGGCGGTTTAGTAAGATAATTCAGTTTGAAAATATTGTAGCCGAAGCTCGCCGTCGTCGCCGCTTTATACCCAAGTGGTTGGAACGAAAAGAAGCTAAAGATATTAAACGACGGACTCGCAAGCGCCATCTTTCAGCTAAGAGAAGAATGGGTTTTAAAAGTATGGCTCGCTAGTTCGTAGTAACGATTTTAGTGTATGAAATATTAAAACATCAAGATATCCAGTCGACTGTCTCTTGAGGCGGCAGTTTGGCTTTTGGAAACAGCTTCAGCCTGTTTTTTCCTCAAACTAGTATCAACATCAACTATGAGGCCTACTTGTTCTTGTTTAAGCAGCTGGCCCAGTTTTTTTTCTAGCCATTGGCGGATATTGTTTTTTTCAAGCAGATCTCTTTGAAGGGAGTAAGCTACGGAAAGGTGGATAATGTTGCCATCAACCTTGGTCAACGCGGCTACTTCGAGAATATTTTTTAGACCATGGTTAAGTTCAAGGGAACTTTTAGCTAACTCGGACCAAACCTTTTTAACTTCCTGGAGAGTGAAATGAGAATTGATTTTCTTTTTCTCCTCTTTTGATTTAGAAAGAGATTTAGTTGGAGGAGAAATTTTTGTTTCTTTTTTACTTTCTTCGGACCTTGGATTGGGGGACTGTTTTCCTTCATCTAAATTGAGAAAGGCTGCTTTAAGACTGAGATAAGTGGAGATGGGCTCACTGAAGTTGGTACTAGCTTCTAAAAGAAGACGAACCAGCTGTTGATAGTAACTTAATTCTTTAGGAGAAAATTGCTGGTAGTTGGACAGGAGGTGATTAAGCTGTTGTTCTAGTTGGTAGATTAAATCCCGAGCAGGATAGGAGGTCTCGTTCAGCTTGTCAAGAAGGCGAACGCTTTGGGGGATATCTCTCTCCCTCAAAGCAGTGAAAAGTTGATCGATAAGATTATCAGCTTGAGCTAGTTGGTTAAGGAGTTGGGAGTTAAGTTTATTTTTCTCAGCCAACCTTTCTATTATTTTTATGGCATCACGGAAGCTGCCTCGAGCCCGGGCGGCTATAAGTTTTAGATCTTTATCGGTAACTTCTAGCTTTTCTCCTTTGGCAACTCGTTTTAAGGTTTGAACTAATTCTTCTATAGTTGCTAGGTGATACTCAATTATCTGACAGCGGGATTTGATTGTCTCAGGAACTTTTTGAATTTCGGTAGTGGCCAGGATGAAGATTACATGGGAGGGGGGCTCTTCTAGAGTTTTAAGAAGGGCATTAAAAGCCTCTCGGGTCAACATATGGGCTTCGTCTATAATGTAAACTTTGTACTTTAACTGGGAGGGGGCTAAGCCGACTGCCGAACGCAGTTGGCGGATATCATCGACGCTCCGATTGGAAGCAGCATCCATCTCGACAACATCAACGACGGTTTTTTGTTTAAAGAGCTGGCAAGAGGAACATTGGCCGCAGGGTACTCCAACTTCTTGAGGGGCTTGGCAGTTAACATATTGGGCGATGATTCGAGCGGTGCTGGTTTTCCCTAGACCTCGAGGACCAGCCAGAAGAAAAGCATGGGGGAATTCTGGTCCGGCTAGGAGTTTAGTCAGGGTTTGGCGGACGCTAGTTAAACCTAGTTCTTTAATATTTTTTGGTCGATACTTTAGATACCAGTTCATCTTTAGTTGTGATTAATGCCGAGTAAATGACGCAGCCCATGTTGGGCCAGGTGGCAGATTTCTTCGTCTATTAAAACATGTTTTTGATCTGCTTGCAATCGAGCTTGAGGATAAGAAATGATTATCTCCCCCAGGTTTTGGGGCTGGTTAGGTAAGGGGGGAAAGGTAACTTCTGGATTTTTGCTTTCTAGGAGGGGAAAAGAAAGAACATCGGTTGTTTTATCTTTTTGGAAATACTTCCTTTCCAACTGCTTCATTAATCTGTCTCCAGCTATTAAAACGGAGACTAAGTAACTGCCTTCCTTGATCCATTGCTGAAGTTCGTTTGTTAAAGCCTGGCGAAGTTTTTTTCGATTAACCAAATAGCCAGAGCGGACATTAATTTCTACCTTCAACCGGAGCATATACATATGATAACACTTAATATTTGGAACTTGGAGCTTGGAACTCAGAACTCGGAGCTTGGAGCTCAGAATAAATCACTCTCCCGAAGTGTGTTTTATCACTCTTCGGGAGTGCGATGAACTTAGAACTCAGAACTTGGAACTTAGTAAGAAATGACCAATTATCAATGATCAATTTCCAAATAAACTCCAATAACCAATGATCAAATAAAATAAGAAAAAAAGGAAATAAAAATAAAGGAAAAAAAGATTAATGTTTGAATAATTGGAATTTGAGATTTGTTTGGATACTTGGAATTTGGTACTTGGAGTTTAGTATCGCGTCATCCCGACTTGTCGGGATCTAGCCGATAGGCGCACGAGAGTAAACCCAAGTTTGGGTGCCAGCGACCTTGCGCTTCGCTAGATCCTTCACTTCGCCTGGCGGCTCGTTCAGGATGTCTTGATAGACAAAGTTTAGGATTTAGAGTTTAGTGCTTTCTTCTAACTTAGTTCCTCCAACCTAGTTCCTAGTTCCAGACATACTAAGTTCTGAGTTCCGAGTTCCAAGTTCCGATTACCTAGTTCCATTTCTTTATAGGTTAAAATAAAGTATGCCCATATTCGAACGAGGCAGAGGTCGGCGGACCTTTTTCCGGATGCCTTCCTGGTTTATCTTGAAAAAAGTGATTGCTGCCCCTCTGCGGAAGAGCTCTTCTATCTCCCAGCGCTATTGGAGGAAGATGGGGCGCTTCTTCCGCCGGCCGCAGCCGCCTGAATCTTAGTTGGCCGTTCTAAAAGGCGTTTTAGAGCTTGGTCTTTTTCTTGAAGAGAAAGGCTGCGGCTGGTTTTGATGGCCTTTTCAATAATTCCGATGGTTCGGTTATAAGTGAAAGTATCGATTGGGTAGGGGACTCCATCTTTGCCTCCATGAGCGAAACTGTAACGGACAGGGTCGGTATAAGATGGTTTAGCTCCGTAGATGAGTTCAGCTACTAAGGAGATGGCCCGGAGAGTTTTTCCACCTATCCCCGGCTGGATAAGGAGGTCAAAGAAACAGGAGGGCTGTTTTTCTACTAATGGCCGCAGACGGCGGCGAACATCATCAAAGTTAAACTTTTCCTGGAGAAGGGTAGGGGAGAAGTCATTTTGGTTCCCCGCCAGGATGAGAAGTTTTTCCTTTTGGGGAGACTCAAAAAGAAGAAGTTGATCGGTTTTATTCTTGGGTTGCCAGTGGCGTTCGAGAAGGTTGAGGTCTTTAAAGAGATTTTTAGGGTGGTGGACAAGGGCTAGGCTTATCCGACGATTATTCTGGCTGGTCGGAGCCGCCAAGTCAACGATCGAGCGGAAACGGACTTGAGAAATAATGTTTTTGCTTTGGAGGGAAAAGTGGGATTTTAATTTCTGGCTGTCTGCTAGACTGCCATACCAGTGATAACGCCGAGCCCGTTGGATTTTCAGATTCATTCCCTGTTGGATAACTGCCCAGTTGCCTTGGGTATCAAAAAGAAAGTTGTGGTGGTAGAGAGTAAAGCCATCCTGGACCAAGCTGGAGTCAATCTTGGCAGTTAATCGGCTAGTTGTTTCCAAGGTTGGTTGGAAATTAAGGCCAAGGCGGTAGGACCAGTTTAGTAATTCTTGAGGGACTTTGCGAGAAGTTTTTCCCTTACCTCCACAGACAAAGATACCCAATTCTCCCTCAATCCCATTAACCGCTTGCTTTACCGCCCCCATAGTAGTGGTAGTTAAGCCGGAGGCGTTCCAATCAAAAGCTAAGACTGTACCAAAACTTTGGAACCAAACAGGATCAGCTAGCCGTTTGAGAATTTCAGCTGGACCAAACTCTTGGCGCAGAGCCCAAAGAATGCTCCGCCCCAAGCGGACCATTCGTTGGAAGAGCCAAGGGGGTACTTTTCCAGTGTCTAAGGTGAAATCTACTACTCCCCGCCGCATACTTAATTATATCTGTTCCTTGGTTTATAATTTACCTATGGAGAAATTTTGGATTTATAACACTCTGGGGCGGAAGATTATGCTCTTCAAGCCGATTGAGGAAGGGAAGGTGAGGATGTATTCCTGCGGGCCGACAGTTTACGACTACACCCACATTGGCCATCTGCGGACATACGTCAATACTGATTTATTGGTCCGTACTCTCCGCTGGCTAGGCTACCAGGTCTTCCAGGTGATGAATATTACTGATGTTGGCCACTTGGTAACCGATGCTGATACTGGAGAAGATAAGATGGAGAAAAAGGCTAGGAAAGAAAAAGCCACTGTTTGGGAAATTGCGGAAAAGTATACCCGCTTCTTTTTCGACAGTTTGGCGGCGGTAAATGTTAAGCCAGCAGATAAAGTGGTTAAGGCTACCCAACATATTGAGGATATGATTAAGTTGGTCCAGCGCTTGGAAGAAAAAGGGTACACTTACCTCATCCCTGGGGATGGTATTTATTTTGACACTTCCAAGTTGAGTGATTACGGTAAGTTGGCTACGGTTGACTTGAAGAAAATTAAACCAGGGGCCAGAGTGGAGATGGTTCCGGGCAAAAGAAACCCCACAGACTTTGCTTTATGGAAGTTTTCTCCTCGAGATAAAAAGCGGCAGATGGAATGGGACTCCCCTTGGGGGGTAGGTTTTCCCGGTTGGCACATTGAGTGTTCAGCTATGAGCATGAAGTACCTAGGAGAAACCTTTGATATCCACACTGGCGGAGTAGACCATATTAGTCTTCACCACACTAATGAAATAGCCCAAAGCGAAGCGGCCACCTGCAAACCCTTTGCCCATTATTGGGTCCACTTCAATTATGTTTTAGTTGACGGCCAAAAGATGAGTAAATCGAAGAAGAACTTTTACACGATTGAAGACATTAAGAAGAAAGGTATTGATCCAATGGCTCTCCGCTACCTTTTCCTTACTGCCCATTATCAGCGGCTGTTCAATTTTACTTGGCCAAGCCTGCGGGCGGCAGAGGCAGCCTACCACCGGTTAATTGGCCAACTGGCTAAGTGGCAAAGTAGAGTAGGGGAGAAAGAAGTAAAAGTGGATAAGGATAACCCCTTTTTCCAAAAGTTTAAAGAGTTTGTTAGCTATAACCTTAAGTTTCCCGAGGCAGTAGCGGTAATCTGGCAGCTGGTCAACTCCTCCCTTAAAGAAGAAGAAAAATTAGCTCTTCTCTTGGAATGGGATAAAGTTTTAGGCCTTAAGTTGACTGACAAGGTGAAAGAGCAGTTGGAGGTCCCAGAAGAGGTTAAACGGTTGGCAGAAAAACGGCAGCGCTTGCGCCAAGAGAAAAAATATGCTCAAGCGGACAGTCTTCGCCAAGAAATTCAAGCTGCTGGTTACGAGATTGAGGATACTCAAGAAGGTTATTATTTGAGGAAAAGAACTTAGTTATTGGAACTAGGGAATCAGAACTTGGAGCTTGGAACTCGGAACTCAGTAAGAAAACACCAAAACACAAATACCAAAATCCAAAACTTCTCTTTTGTGTCATT
>JALVIH010000007.1 GCA_027028625.1 bacterium
TTTGATAATGCTGATACTCCAGCCACCATTATTAACTACAAACCCAAAGACCTTTACAACCTCATTCCTCTTCTAGCTAAGACTAGGGTTTATCAAGAAGAAACAGCTCCAGTGGTGAAGTGAGAAAAATGATTGAGAATTATCTATAATTGTGTATAATAGCTATGTTGCTAATTTAGGAGTTTTAATATGACTAATAGTTTTCAGTATGGTGATTTATTAATCAAGAGCGGCGATACAGTAGTCGTTCATCAAATAATTCAAGAGGGAGAAAAGAAAAGAATTCAAAAATTTGAAGGTCTAGTTATAAAAATCCGAAAAGGGGTTAACGGAACATTTACTGTCCGCAAGCTAGCTAAGGGTAATATTGGAGTGGAAAGGATTTTTCCTATCAATTCCGTTTGGATTGAGAAAATTGAGTTAAAGTACCCAGCCAAAGCAAGAAGGGCTAAGCTCTATTATCTTCGGGCTAAGAAAACCAAGCGGGACTTAAAGTTTAAGAAAGATGAAAAGAGAGCTACTGAATTAAAAAAGAAAAACTCCAAAGCAGCTAAGAAAAGCACAGAAGGAAATAATGTCTCCTCAACGCCGAGTAAGAAGGCTGGAAAGTAAAAAGGTTGGTTTTGGCGAAAAAGCTGAAACAGTTTTTCTCTCTTATCTTATCACTACCCTCTCTCACAAAATATTGACCAAAAATTTCTACTACCGCTTAGGAGAAATTGACATCATCTCCTTTAAAGATAATCTCATTTATTTTTGGGAAGTAAAAGCTCGCCATGGGACTACCTTTGGTTACCCTGAGGAAGCTGTAACTCAAAAAAAGATAAGAAAAATAGAAAAGGGCATCGAGATCTTTTTTCAAAAGTATCCCCAACTCCAAAAATACGATTATCTCTCTAAGATAGCTGCTTTAATCTTTAACTCAAAGAATGAGTTAGTGGACCTAAAGATCTTTGATCTCCTTTAACCTATCCGGGCTTTAAGTATTCGTTGATTCTTCCTGGCCTAACTTAATAATTTCTTCCTCTAACATCTCTTCTATCTCCCCATCCAAGATCTTATCAGGCTGGGAACTTATATAACCAGTTCTCAAATCTTTTACTTGTTTATAAGGATGGAGAACGTAGGAACGAATCTGAGTTCCCCAGTCAGGAGCGACATACTTGCCTCGAACCTTAGCCTTTTCTTCTGCTTGTTTTTTCATTTCTAACTGCCATAATTTAGAACGAAGCATCTCCATAGCTATCTTTCTGTTCTGGTACTGGTAGCGCTGGGTCTGGCACTCAACAGTAATTCCAGTAGGGATATGCTTTAATCTAACAGCAGTCGAGACTTTGTTAACATTTTGACCACCATGGCCACTGGAACGAAAAGCTTGAAACTCTATATCATCCTCCCTCAACTGAATCTCAACATCATCTTGAATTATAGGAAGAACCTCTACCCGAGCAAAAGAGGTTTGCCTTAAGTTATTAGCATTAAAAGGTGAAAGACGAACTAAACGATGCGTTCCGGTCTCAAACTTTAACATTCCATAAACCTCGAAACCATCAATCTTGGCAGCTATCTTTTTGTACCCTGCTTCCTCGCCTGGTTTTTCTTCAATAAGAGTGACTTGCCAACCTTTTTTTTGGGCATAACGGTAATACATCCGCCAAAGCATCGACACCCAATCCATAGCTTCGGTTCCCCCTTGGCCAGCTGTAATGCTCAAAATTGCTCCTCCTTGATCATACTTCCCTTGAAGAAAGGTCTCCTTCTTAAGAATATTAAGCTCTCGATTTACTTTTCCAAGCTCTTCTTGATAAAGATCATCCTCGGTTCCAACTTCCAAGGCTAAGGCCTGGAGAAATTTAATTTTCTCCTGAATATCTTCTATCTGTTGTTTGATCTTTCGCCAACTCTCCAGTTGGCGCATAACTCTTTCGGCCTCCTCTTTATCCTCCCAAAAATTAGGGTGGGTTGTTTTAGCCTCAAGCGAGCGTATTTTGGTCCCTAATGTTTGGTAACCGAGTCTTTTTTTTATATCCTCCACTAGCTGGCTAAGCTCATCTATTTTCACTTCCATTATCTTATTATAAGCTAACTCAGAACTTGGAACTTGGAATAAATCACTCTCCCGAAGTGTGATTTATCACTCCTTGGGAGTGTGATGATCTTAGAACTTGGGACTTAGAACTTAGTTTGTAAAGTTAGAAAGTTCATAAAGTTATAAAGTAGAACCCCCTTAAGGAGTCATCCCGACTTGTCGGGATCTAGCCGAAGGCGCATGAGTGTGTTCCCAAACCCGAGTACCAACATCTTTGCGCTCGCTGTTGCTCGCTAAATCCTTCGTCGCCCCAGCTCCTCAGGATGACACGGAGAGAGGAAACAGCTCTTCAAGATGACTCGTTTGTAAGGGAACTATCTACTCCCCCTGCCATCCTGAACGAGCCGTCAGGCGAAGTGAAGGATCTAGCCGAAGGCGCACGGGTGTCTACTCAAGTTTGGGAGCTAAGACTTTGCGCTCGCTCCGCTCGCTAGATCCCGACAAGTCGGGATGACGCGGGTGAGGAGGAAAACAGCTCCTTCAGGGTGACACAGGAGACAAGGTTTTGGATTTTGGTATTAGGATTTTGATATTGTTTAGATATTAGAGTTTAGGATTTAGGATTTACTTTTAGGAGTACTTGAAGCAGCTTCGAGAAAGGCCAAGAAAAATGGGTGGGGCTTAAAGGGAGTTGATTTATACTCAGGATGGCCTTGGGTGGCTAAAAAGAAAGGATGCCGCTTAGGTGACAACTCAATTATCTCCACCAAGCCTTCAGCTACCGAGCGGCCTGAAATTATCAACCCGGCTTCAGACAACTGGCGAGCATAGGCATCATTAAATTCATAGCGATGGCGGTGGCGCTCAGAAACAATTAGTTCTTTTCGGTTAATGAATTGACCTCCATATTTCTTATAAACTTCCACTGCTAAGGTATTAGGTTTAAGTTTACACAACCATTCCCCCAGACGCATCGTTCCTCCATAAGCTCTTTTCTCTAATATTTTTTTCTGCTCAGGAATGAGATGAATGACTGGATAGGGAGTATCTGGCTGGTTTTCTACTGTATTAGCCCCCTTCAAACCAACAACATTCCGAGCAAACTCAACCACAGCTAACTGCATTCCATAACACAAGCCTAAAAATGGAACTTTGTTTTGGCGGGCAAATTTAATGGCCCTAATCTTCCCCTCAGCCCCCCGTTTTCCCCAGCCAATGGGGACAATTATTCCATCAAGGGGGGATAAGATTTTTTCAACTTCTTTCTCACTTTTCTTTTCTAGCTCCGGAGAGGGAATAAAATGAAGGTTAACTTTATAACCTAGTGCCCACTGAGCGTGTTTGATTGCTTCTATTAAGGCAGCGTAAGCATCAGCTAGATGAAACTTTCCACTTTGAAAATATTTCCCAACAATTCCAATTTCTAAAGTTTTCTTAGGTTTACTGGCCGTTTTATCTATTCTTTCTGCTAAATCCTGCCACTTAACTAAAGAGGCTTTCTTCTTTGCTTTTATACCTAAGACTTTAAGAATTTTCTCACCCAGGTGCTGATCATTAAAAACTAAAGGTAATTTATAAACTGAATCCAGATCTGGGCTGTCTATTATCCGTTCTGGCTTAACATTACAAAACATAGCTAACCGCTCTTTCCTTCTTTCATCTAAGGGCTGGGGAGAGCGGC
Source organism: bacterium (assembly GCA_027028625.1). Lineage (GTDB taxonomy): Bacteria > Patescibacteriota > Microgenomatia > JAADGY01 > JAADGY01 > S014-63. The sequence goes on from JALVIH010000007.1 coordinate 3,711, forward strand.
TAATTAAAAAATCAGGCAAAATCCCCATTGAGTTCAGCATCTTAACTGAGAGTTGGGCTGGCTTGGTTTTTGGCTCACCGATATGAGGCGGAATAGGTATGTAAGAAACATGAAGATGAACAACCTGATCAGGATAACGGAATTTGAGTAAGCGATTAGCCTCATAATAAAGAACATTTTGATACTCTCCGACCGTTCCTCCTAACTCAATAATGCCTATCCGAGAATTTTCGGCTGACAAAGCTGTATCAATTTTTTGGATTATATGATCTACTATGTAAGGGATAGCCTCTACATCTTCACCTTGGTAACCAAACTGCCTTTCTTTATTAATCACCTCGTAATAAATCCGCCCCATAGTTACAAAATTATTCCTTCCCACTTCCTGGCCAAGAAAGCGTTCATAACTGCCCAGGTCCATATCAGCTTCGGTACCATCTGCACAAAGAAAAGGGTCCCCATGTTCAAGAGGATTAATCGTCCCAGCATCAACATTAAGATAATTTTCAAACTTGATAGGAGTAACTCGAAGGCCATTAGCTTTAAGAAGAGCCCCCACACTGGCTGCTACCGTTCCTTTCCCCAAGCTGGACATTACTCCGCCGGAGACAAAAATGTAGTATTTCTTATTTTTCTTCATTCTTCAAGAGCTCCTTCACCTAGGAGTTCGGTTACTTGCTTCTTTAACTCCTCATTCCAATTAACTTTATAAGGTAATTTTACCTGATTATAACTACCATCCTCTAACTCTAACCAAATAATCACTTCCCATTCTCCTGGATTGTCTTTAAGGAGAGATCGTAACTTTTGTAGGACCGAAGGAGGCAAATCTTTTCTCAACTTTATTTTTACTCCTTGTTGAGTGGTTTTAGCTCCACTTAAAAGCTGTAATTTCTGAATAATTAGGTTCCCTTTTTTACGCTCATTGCTGTTATCAATTAGACCATCAATAAGATAAATTTTCTGTTCCCCTAGCTCTTTCTGGTAAGCATTGAAGGTTCGGGGAAAAATTACTCCCTCTAAACTGCCGGTCTCATCTTCCAGAGTAACAATAGCCATCTGCTGATGACTAGAACGAGTGGTTAATGTTTTTATCTTAGCAACCGCAGCTACAAAATGGACTTTAAAGTTATCTTGTTTTTCCTCAGAGCGGGCTTTTATCTCATTGATAGTTAAAGGATACTCTAACCGCCAGTGGCGAAGGAGTTGAAGATAAGGATGCCCAGAAAGGTAGAAACCAAAAACTTCCTTTTCAAACTCAAGCAACTTTTTAGAATCATACTCTGGTTTTTCTACCAAATTAACTTTGACCATCTCCTTCAGCTGAGAGCCAAAAAGAGTTCCTTGGCCAGAAACTTGATTGCTTTTAGCTGAGCTAAGGCGGTAAATTTCTTCAAAGTTCTCTAAAAGAGTAGAACGGGTATGGAACTCATCGAAAACTCCAGCTTTAATAAGACTCTCCAAAACCCGTTTATTAATTACTCGAGAATTAATTCGGCGGACAAAATCAACAATATTTCTAAAAGGTCCATTAGCCCGACGTTCTCTTAATATCTCCTTGATGGCTGCTTCACCAACGTTCTTAATTGAGACAAAACCAAAACGAATTCCTTCCTGGCCATTGGCCATTTTTTCAATAGTGAACTCCTCAAATGATTTATTAATATCAGGAGGCAAAATGGTTATTCCCATCCGCTTCGTCTCATTTATGGCTGCAGCAATTTTATCTTCCTTAGCCGCAAAAGCAGTCAACAAAGGAGTCATAAATTCGAGAGGAAAATTAGCTTTCATATAAGCAGTCTGATAAGCCACCAGAGCATAGGAGGCAGCATGACCTTTGTTAAAACCATACCCCGCAAAAGGCTCAATCATCTTAAACAACTCTTCAGCTTTCTTTTTAGACATACCGTTCTGAATGCAGCCTTTTATAAACTTCGTCTTTTGTTTCTTCATTTCTTCAGGAATCTTTTTGCCAATAGCCTTACGGAACTTATCCGCATCCAGCCAGTTATATCCAGCCACTTTTATAGC
>JALVIH010000008.1 GCA_027028625.1 bacterium
TCTTCCCTCTATCCAAGGAGGTCGGGATGATCTGTAAAGAAAAACTAATCGGTAAAACTCTTGATTTCAAGGTAGGGGAGGAAGGTAAAGAAGGGTTGGGCGAATTGATGGATTAAGGGAAGTTGTTTGTTCTTTACTCCTTTTTCTTTGAGATAAAGGTGATGAATAAAGAGATAATTTTTATGGCGATAGGTGGGGAGGTTTTGGATGAAACGGCCGATCTTTTCTACTTGAGGAAGCAATTGGTTAGCTGGTAGGGAGAAGAAGCCTGCCTTTTTAAGGATGAGTTCTATTTTTTGCCTCAGCTGGAAGCGCTTGGTTAGAAGCAAAAGAGGATATTTTGAAAAGTGGAGGTAATTTCTAACTGCCCCAGCTGGTTGGAGGTTGGGAAGATTGAAGTAAAGTGATAGGTTTGGCCCAAGTTGAAGAAGAGTTAGGTGGCCGAAGCTACCACAGTTCTTTCCTTGCCACTGGCTGCCTAGAGAAAGGCTAATGTCCTCGATGAATGGTTGTTGGAAATCGTCTATTTTAGCTGGGTTGCCGGCGAAATGGTCGAGTATAGCTACTCCTTGGGGAGGGAGAAATGTTGATTGGAGATTAAAGTCGGCGCCAGCAGCCGATATCTGGAAAAGTTTTTGCTTTTCGGGAGGAATAAACTGGGCGTAAAAAGAAGAGGTAACAAGAGGCTGGTTAGGGAAAATTGCCTGGATAAGGGAGTAAGCTTCTTGGTAATTGGGGAGGAAATAAGCAAATTTTTTATTTAAAAATGAGGTCAGAAAGAAAAGGTTGGCCTTTAGTTCCTCGGAGGCTGATTTCATTAATCTTGGCGCTTAATTTTTACTCCTAGTTTTTGAAGTCGAGGAACTAAGTTGGCGTAGCCCCGCTCTATCAGCTCTACTTGGTGGATAGTAGATGTTCCCCGAGCAATAATGGCAGCAATAACCAGTGCCATCCCAGCTCGAATATCTGGTGATTCTAGTTCCTTAGCATAAAGCTGGGTTGGTCCAAAGACCACTACCCGGTGGGGATCGGCAATGATTATCTTCGCCCCCATGCGGACTAATTTGTCGACGAAGAACATTCTTCCTTCGTACATCCAGTCGTGGCAGAGGGTTACGCCTTCGGCTTGAGTAGCAGCCACAATAAGAGGGCTCATTAAGTCAGTTGGAAAGCCCGGCCAGATGTTAGTCTCTATTTTGTCGACTGCCTTTAAATGTTTGGGGGTTACCTTGACGGTAGTTAACTTATCCTGCCAAACATCACCAATAGTGTCGGTTCTTATTTGGTAATTAAGATGGACCCCCATAGGAGTAAGATGATTGATAATTGGTTCCATATCTTGGGGGATGACCCTTTCTATTTCTATCTGACTGTGAGTAGCTGCAGCCAGAAGCATAAAGGTACCAACTTCTATATGGTCAGGCAGAATGGTGTGTTCTACCTCTTGGGTAGAGACCACCCCTTGAATAAGAAGCGTATTTAAACCGATATTAGAGATGTTCATCCCCATCTTGTTTAAGAAAAGACTGAGGGAACGGACATGAGGTTCAGTGGCTGCGTTGAGAAGAATGAAGCTGCTATCAGGACTAAGGGCAGTCGCTAAGAGAAAATTTTCAGTAGCTGTTACCGAAGCTTCGGTTAGGAAAACTCTGCCTGGCAGATAGCTTTTGGGTTTTTGAAAAAAGTAATAGCCGTTTTCCCAAGAAACATTAACTCCTATTTTATTAAGGGCTTCAAGGTGGGCGTTGATGGGCCGGCGGCCGATAATATCCCCTCCAGGGTAGGAGAGCTTAGCTCGACCAATCCGGGCTAATAAAGGGCCAACTAGAAGAATAGAAGCTCGGAGTTTAGAAACTAATTCTCTATCCGGGGTGTCGGTAATGATCTTAGGGGTAGAAAGGGATAAGGTGGATTCATCTAACCATTCATACTTAGTCCCTAGAGAACTTAAAAGTTGGAGCATAGTATTGACATCTCTGATTTTGGGGACATTTTTCAGAACAACCTTTTTGTCTGTTAACAAAGTAGCCGCCAAAACTGGCAGAACCTCGTTTTTATTTCCAAAAACCTTGACTTTTCCCTTAATTTTATTTGGTCCTTCAATTATGTACTCAGCCATTTTTCCTTTCTTCAAAACCAATTAATTTTACCTCTTCTTCCAATTGGCAGCCATATTTTTCCTTTACTTTTGCCTTTACTAATTGGATAAGGCGGTAAAAATCCTCAGCTGTTGCCCTACCCTGATGGACAATGAAGTTAGCGTGCTTTGGACTGACTACAGCTCCGCCTATTTGCCTGCCTTTTAAACCTGCTTTATCTATTAAAAAACCGGCGTGGTAGCTAGGAAGGCCTAGTTTATCGGCTTCTTCTGGAGATAGATTCTTAAAGATGCAACCGGTGCTGTAGACGCCAGTAGGCTGAGTTTTAGCTCGTTCCAAGAGGTAAGTTTTTAGTTGCTGAAGGCTTTTTTTCTTATCCTCCACTGGTTGGGTAAGTTTAAAAGTTGCTTCTAGAATTAGTTCTCCACTTTTTTGAAAGCGGGATGTATCGTAGGCCAGCTCTAGTTGAGAGGGGGAGTATAGATGTTCTTGCCCCTGCTTATCAACTGCCCTGACTTGAGTGATATATTTGCCGATTAGTTCTTGGTGGTAATGGGCGTTATTCCAAATGGCCCCTCCAACTGTTCCGGGAATGGTAAAAAAGGGCAAGAGATCTTTAAAACCCTCTTCTAAAGAGAAGCGAACTAGGTTAGAGAGTAAAGTTCCACTGAAAGCTTTAATCTCTAATTTTTCTTGGCTTTTAGAGATGATAGTCATCTCTTCAATAGTGTTCAGAATTACTACCCCCTTAAAGCCGGAGTCAGAGATAAGGACATTGGTGCCGGATCCTAAAATTAGAACAGGCAGGCTTAGTTGTTGGGCTAACCTCCAGGCTGTTTTTAATTGAGGAATGGTCTTCGGCAAAATGAGAACGGAAGCAGGACCGCCTAGTTTGAGGCTAGTGTAAGGGGCTAAGGGCTGATTAATCTTAACCTCTAGATCAGGACTTTCTTTTTGAAAAAATTCTTTAATAGAATGGGGAGTGGCAGGGGAACTCATTTGGTTTTAGGCAAACTTAATAACTTTTGCCCCCATTTATAGATGTCGCCTGCTCCCATCGTGAATAAAACATCAGGTAGGTTTTCTTCTCCTTGGAGGATATTTAAAAGTTCTTGAGGTTGGGATACCAGGTAGAGTTTTTGGTTTGGACTCATCTTTTGGCTTATTTTTTCTCCCATTATCTTTTGCCAATCGGTTTGGCTTTTCTTTTCTCTGGCTGAAGCAAAAACTGGAGCTAGATAGACCTTGTCAGCCAAAAGAAGAGACTCCACAAACTCATCAAGAAGCCTTCTTGTTCGGGAAAAGGTATGGGATTGGAAAACAACCCCTATTTGTTGGTGAAGGAACCAATTCCTAGCTGCCTGAAGGGTAGTTTTTATTTCTTTTGGATGGTGAGCATAATCGTCATAAAGTTTAATTTTCTTCTGAGGTAGGTGAAGGTTGCCGAGAAACTCGAACCGCCGTTGGACAGCAATGAATTGGCTTAAGCTGGTGGTTATCTGTTTTGGATTTAAACCAAGGAGGTGAGCAGCAATAGCGGCCGCGGCAGCGTTGGCCAGGTTAAACTTTCCTGGAAGTTGTAATTTAAGGAGCATTAAATCTCCCGAGCGAGAAACTAAGCGGGCTTTAGTTTGAGGATAAGTAACGTTCAATGGTTCAATCTGCCAGTCGGCTTCTCCTGAAAAACCATAACTAACTACCCTTTCCTGATAACCTTCCTGGTAAAGTTGACGGATGAGCCATTGGTTGTTTGGGTTGTCAAAAAAGCTGACTACCTGCCCTCCTCTTTCTAATGTCCGCCGGCTGAAGTCAAGAAAGGTTTCTAAAGTTTGTTTTAAATTTTGATAGACATCGGGATGGTCATACTCGATGTTGGTTAAGATGAGAATCTGCGGTTTTTGCCAGTAAAAACGAGGTCGATGATCGGTCAGGGGGCAAGTAGCGTACTCGTCTGCCTCAGCCACGAAATACTTGCCTTTTCCCCAGGCCCCAGGCCAGACAAGAGGTTTAAGAGAACCAGCACCGACCGCATAAGCAGGATGATAGTGATTGTAACTTAAAAGGTGGCTAAGGAGGGCGGAGATGGTTGTTTTCCCCCCTACCCCAGCGACGGAGATGGGAAACTTCTTTTGATTCATCAACCAACCTAAGGCTTGAGCATGGGTGACTGCTGGAATCTTAGCTTGAAGAGCGGCTAAAAATTGAGGGTTTCTTTTTCCTCCGTGGGCTCCAGTAGTGATGACTAAATCAGGTTTTTCTTGAGTAATTATGGCCGGGTCAAATGAAGGGTAAATTTTAAAACCTCGCTGGCTAAGAAGGTGAGAGGTGACGAAGGCCTCAGCCACATCGCTTCCTTTAACCTCGATGCCTAAATCGTCAAGAATATAGGCCAAACTAGCCATCCCTACCCCTTTGATGCCTATCAGGAAAGCTTTATTTATCTCCCCAATCTTAAGTTTCATGATTGAGTAAAGGATGGAACCTTTTTAAAAGCTTTTCGCCTTGTTCTAGCTGTTCAGGAGTGTTGAAGCCTAAATTAACGAGGGGATGGTTGTTTTGCAGAACGCCTATTTTAATCTGAGGATCATCTTTGAGGGCAACTGAGAAAATGTCAGTTAGGTAGTACTCATTTTTTTCTTTGTGTAAAGGGAGCTGGTTAATGTACTTTTCGACAAAACTTCGGTTGAGGATGTAGGTGCCAGTGTTAATTTCTTTTATCTTTTTAGTTTCCTCATCGGCTTCATTTTCTTCGACAATAGCCACTAAATTTCCTTTGGAGTTGCGGACTATTCGTCCTAAGCCAGTTGGGTTTTCCTTCAAAGTAGAGAGAATAGCTGCAGCATAGTTCCCTTTAAGATAAAAATTAATGAAACTGACCAAAACCTCACTAGGATAAAAAGCTTGATCGGCATTAATAACGATTAAGTGGCGAGCCTTATTATTGAGAGCGGGAAGAGCTGTTTTTAAGGCATCACCTGTTCCTAGTTGTTCTTTTTGGACCACCCAATTTTTATTCTCACCTAAGTGTTTTTTAATTATAGCGGCTTTATGGCCGATGACGTAAAGTTGCTGATTGATACCACTCTTAGTGAGGAGATCTGTAGCCCAGTCTATCATTGGCTTTCCTAAAACAGGAACCATAGCTTTATTGATTTTATTTTTAGTTAGAGAGCTAATTCTAGTTCCTTTACCAGCGGCTAGAATAATTCCGGTTACCCTGGTTTTAATAATTCGTTCCAAGAGGGCTCTTTTTGCCTCTTTAATGTCATCCCAAGGTATCTCGGTTTTTCCGTAACACATTGATTGTTCGTGGCCTTTGCCAAAGATACCAACAACATCCCCCTCTTCAGCTAATTGAGTGATAGCAGTTTTAATAGCTTCTCGTCTATCATCAATGAAATAATAAGTTTTTGATTGAGGTTGGGAGAGATCTTTCCCTTCTTTCCAACTTGGAGGAAAGCCTTTAGCAATTTCCTGGCTTATTGTTTGGACCTCTTCGCTTCGAGGGTCCTCAGCGGTTAGGATAATGATGTCGGCGTACTTGGCGGCAGCTTTGGCCATTAAAGGGCGTTTGCTTTTGTCTCTCTCCCCAGCTGAACCGAAAACAGCTATTAACTTGTTATTTTTATCCTTTATTTTGGCTAGGTAACTAAGGACGTTCTCTAAACCATTCGGCGTGTGAGCAAAGTCGACGAAAAGACGGAAATTTTCCCCCCCAGTGTCTATCTCTTCTAATCTTCCTTTAACAGGAGGCAAAGAATAGACAGCCTGACTGAGAGATTTTGTTGGAAGATTGAGAAGGAGGTAGGCTTGCAAAGCTAAGCCTAGATTAAGGAGGTTGTAGTTTTGAGGAAAGGGGGTGAGTAGTTTGAACCCCTTTTTTCCCTCTTTAAGAGTTGCTTTTACTAACCGATGATTGTCTCTTTTTTGAGGCAGAAGGCGGATAGTAAGGTTAGCTTGAGGGTTATTTTTACGGCTAACTCCGAAAGCTTTTGGTAAGGAAGAAAGAGCCTGAGAAAGATGGGGGTCGTCAGAGTTGTAAACAACCTTAGAGGCCCATTTGATTGGTTTGAGTTTGGTTTTTAAGTAGCCCTCAAAAGTTAGATGGTAATCTAGATGTTCGTGGCTAACATTAGTAAGGATGTAAATGTGAGGCTTTATGCCCCAGATTCGGAATTGATCAATGGCATGGGAAGTGGCCTCTAGAACGAGGTATTCTACTCCGTCCTTAACTATAGTTTTAATCAAGCGGTTTAGTTGCCAACTGTTGGGAGTGGTAGTGTGCAGACCGGTAGCCATCTCTCCTCCTGGCCATTTGGCCTGGACGGTGGTAATTAAAGCTGCCTTTTTACCATTAGCTTGAATGAGATGGTAGAGCCAGCTGGCGGTGGTGGTTTTACCATCAGTGCCAGAGACCATAATTACTTTTAGCCGATGGCTGGGTAAGCCAAAATAAAGCTGGCTGAAGATAGCTTGGGGGAGATGGTAAAGATAGTTCTTAATTTTTTGTTTGGCTCGTTTACTAATCATTCCAACCTCACCTTAATTATAACTGATGGAGGTTTTTTCTTGACAAAGGGAGGAGGTTGGGCTTAGAATGGATGTAAATGGTAGCAAATGGAGAAAAATGGAATAAAATAAAATGTTAATAGGCCAATACTCTACTAAGGCAGAGAGTAATGGTCGAGTCATCTTACCTAAAAAAATCAGGAAAAACTTTGCTAAAAAGGTAATAATTAGCCGAGGTTATGACAACTGTCTTCTTTTAATTGATCCAGACAATTTCTCTCAAGTTACTAAGGATATTCTCAGACGGAGTTTTTTAGACCCGGATCAGAGAGATACTGAACGTTTTCTTCTTGGTTCTGCTTTTGAGGTTGAGATTGATAAACAAGGTCGAATTATTATTCCTGAAGCTCTTCGCCAGTACTCCAAGATTGAAGACGAAGTAGTCTTTGTTGGTTTAGCTAATCGGGTGGAGATTTGGTCGAAGGCTGTTTGGCAGAAACACCAAGCGTACCTTATTTCCCATAGCCAAGAAATAGCCAAGCGTCTATTAAGTTCCCAAGGTGAAGAAAAATGACCAAACACCAACCAGTGATGTTAGAAGAGGTAATTGATTACTTAAAGATTGAAAAAGGCGCTTGGTATTTAGATGCTACCTTTGGTGGAGGCGGCCACAGTTTGGCCATCCTTAAAGCTGGTGGCAATCTCATAGCTTTAGATTGGGATAAAGAAAATATTGAAATTGGTAGGAAACGCCTGGTTACTGCCTGCCCTTCAGGTGTTTCCTACCATCTTTATCATCTTAATTATTGCCAGCTAGACGAGGCCTTAGAGAAAACACAAGTACAAGAATTAAAAGGAGCTCTTTTTGATTTAGGTTTTTCAACCGATCAGCTTTATCGGCAACGAGGTTTTAGTTTTCATTATCCTGATGAAGTCCTTGATCTTCGTTATGACTCTCGATCTGGTCGGCCAGCTTGGCAAGTGTTAAGGGAATCTAATGAAGAGGAGATACAGGAGAGTTTAGAGGTCTATAGTCAACAACCTCGGGCTGCCGAGATGGCCTCGAGGCTCTGCCGCTTAGCGAGAGAAAAGAAGGTAACCGTAGGAGATGTAATAAGAGTAGTTGAGGAGGTTGGTTTTAAGAACCGCCCCCAAAGAATTCATCCAGCAACTAAAGTTATTCAAGCCTTAAGAATCCTAGTCAATGGAGAACTAGACAATCTTCGCTGTGGTTTGGCTAAGGCAGCTGATGCCTTAAGCGAGGGGGGTCGGTTGGTGGTTATTAGTTTCCACTCAGGGGAGGATAGGATTGTTAAGGAGTTTATTCGCCGTCGCCAGGATTTGATTTCGGTAACTAAAAAGGCAGAACAACCAACAAAAGAGGAAATAAGTCAAAATCCTCGAAGCCGGTCAGCCCGCCTGCGCGTAGCTGAGAAAAAAGGAGGCAATAATGGTTAAAGATGAAATACTTACTAAATTAACTGTCGTAGAGATAGGTTTTTTCCTCCTTTTATTTTTTGGCCGCTTTCTTTTAGCTACTTACATCTCAGTCAATTACTCCAAATTGAGTTTCTACCAAGAGTATAAAGACCGCTTGTTAAGAGCTAATAACCACTTGGAGTTAAGGGTTAGCCAAGAAAATAATTTAGCCTCTTTAGCTGATTGGGCCAAAGGAAAAGGCTTTAGTTTTCTCACCAAGTATCAGAAATATCCAGAAAAACAGATTATTGCTCAGCGATGAACAAAACACGATTGCGGATAGTTTTTTGGCTTATATTTTTAGCCTTTGTTTTAGTTTGGCTAAGACTGGCTTACTGGCAGTTGGGTAGATCACATTTTCTGCTGAGTTTATTTAAACGCCAAAGTTACCGCCAAGTGGTAATTGAAGCTCAACCAGGTAAGGTAATTAGCCAAGATGGTTTTATCTTAGCTGCTAGTCAGAAGGAATGGAAGATTGCTTTTAATCCGCAGAAGTGTCCTCAAAAAGAAGAAATAATAGAAAAGTATATTCAGTTTAAGAAAGCTAAGGATGAGAGAATTGCCAAATGGTTAAGCCAGAAAATAAAAGATAAGGAATTGGAAGCGGAGATGGTTAATTTAGATAAGATAAAAGAAGCTACCCAGGCAGCTTTTTGGCAAAAGAGAAAGGATTATTTCCTCCACAAGGTAAACTCCCCAAAAGTGAAATGGTTAGAATTAAGTCCGTTGAACCAGTCATTTTTAGACAAATTGTCACCCTCGACAAAAAAATGTCTTTTTCTTTACCCTCTTAATAAAAGAAGGTATCCGGATAAAAATATTGATGGTTATTTTTTAGGATTTCGAGGACTGGATAAGGATGGCCAACCTAAGGGGTATTTTGGTTTGGAAGGTTTTTACGACCATGAGCTGAGAGGTTTGGATGGTTGGAAAGTTCAGGAATATGATGCTTTAGGCCATCTTGTGCCCCAGATTTTTAATTATTATAAAAGACCTCTTGATGGTCGGGACCTTCATCTTTATCTTTCTTATAATTTTCAGTATTTAGCTGATGAGGCTATCAAAGCTGGGGTGAAAAAGTATCAAGCTAAAAGAGGAACAATTATTATCTTGAATCCTAAAGAAATGACTGTCTTGGCTATGGCCAGTTTTCCTTCCTATCAACCAGAATATTACTCTTGGTATAAGGAGCAAGCTTATCTTAATCCTGCTGTTGCCGAGCTTTACGAACCAGGCTCAACTTTTAAGACTTTAATAATGGCTTTGGGATTGGATTTAAGAAAGATAAAGCCTGAGACTGTTTGTCCTGTTTGTGGCGGACCATTAGTCACTTCTGGTGGAACTATTCGAACCTGGAATGATAAGTATTACCCAGATTCAACAATGACGGATGTCCTGGTTCATTCAGATAATGTAGGTATGGCTTGGTTAGCTTCTCAAATAGGAAAGGAAGAGATGTATAAGTTTTTAGTTCGAGCAGGCTTTGGCCAGAAAACAGGGGTTGATTTAGAAGATGACCAAGTTAATCCTCTCAAACCTTTGACCCAATGGTATCCGATTAATGTGATGACCGCAGGTTTTGGCCAGGGTATATTTTTGACCCCTCTTAAATTAGCCCAGCTTGAAGCGGTTATTGCTCGAGGTGGTGAGCTAGTCCCGCCTCGTTTAGTCAAGTTTTTGAGTGATAAGCAAAAGAGTTATCCTACAAAAACTGCTTGGCATAAACGGCTATTTTCATCCCAAGCCACGGCTGAGGTGGTTAAGATGATGGTTAAAGTAGTCAATGAAGGCAGTGTAAAATGGACACGTTTGCCAGATTTAGAAGTAGCTGGAAAGACTGGCACAGCTCAAGTTGCTGTTAATGGAGTTTACGATCCCCACAAGACGATAGCTTCGTTTGTGGGTTTTTGGCCAGTAGAGTCACCTAGGTATCTAATTTTAGTTAAGTTAGACTTTCCTAAAGTGTCCCCCTGGGGTTCGGAAACGGCTGCCCCCATCTTTTTTAAACTAGCTAGAAAAATTAACTTAATTGGCCAGGAAGGTTTTAGTTTAAGTAGTACTCCCCTCCCCGATCGATAGTGAGTTTTAATTGATGGTTTAGAGAATCGAATTGATACTTTACCTCTTTACTTCCTAGCTTCACCTGCTTAATCTCAGTAATGTTCTTAAGAGTAAGAGTGGCAGTTAAAGGAAAAACAAGAGGCCTGACTGAGATAATATATTTAGCTGGCTTAGCGGTTGTTGATTGGGAATTGTTGAGAACGAGAATAACAAAATCGGAACGGCTTTTCTTCGGAGTTGAAACTTCAAAGGCCTCGGTCTCCCATTTATTAGTGTATTTGTATCCTCCAACGACAAAATAATGAGTTCCCAAGTTAATATTCTCTCCATCTTGGTTTTCAAGATAGAGAGTAAGCTGGCCATTGTCAATTCCTTGATCATAGACTCGATGCCCAGAGGATTCGCTGCCTAAAAAGAGTTCCTCGCTTAAGGACTGGGGGGTTAAACTCCCCATCAATCCGCGTGGGCCTCGATCAGAGTCATACATAAGTTCGTAGTTTAATTTGGTGTAGTTTTGCCAGAGTTGAGGGTCGTTAATTAGTTTTATAAGGAGGGTGTTCCTCTTTGAAGTTGGTTCTAAACTAACAACAGGAAAAGTTGCCAGTTGGGTTGTTTTTTCTTTTTGTAACGAGGTTGCCTTTTCCTTTTTTTGTTGGGAAATAGCTGTTTTTTTGTTTTTAATAAAAAGAATAATAACTGTTGCCAGGATGAAGAGAAGAATTAAACCTAGAGTAATAAATAATCCTTTCTTTTTCATTTTTGTCCCTCCACTTTGGTTTTCAAATAATTAACTAATTGAACTATTTCTAACCGTTCCTGTTTCATTGAGTTTCTTTCTCGGATGGTAACAGTATGGTCTTCTAATGACTGATAATCAACGGTTATAGTATAAGGGGTGCCTATCTCATCTTGTCGACGGTACCGTTTGCCGATGTTGCCATTATTATCCCAAGTGGTTGGAAAGTTCTCTTTCAGCTGGTTGTATATTTTCTTGGATAATTGGACTAGTTTTGGCTTATTTTTAACTAAAGGAAAGACGCCAACTGTGTAAGGAGCTAAATAAGGGGGAAGATCTAAATAAACTCTACTATTTTCTTTATCCTCAACATAGTGTTCTAAGAGAAGCATAAGAACTGTTCGTTCCAAACCAAAAGAGGGCTCGATAACGTGGGGGAAAAACTTTTCCCTAGTTTGGGGATCAGTATAGCGGAGATCTTGTCCGCTTTGTTGGCTATGGTTGCGGAGGTCAAAATCAGTCCGGTAGGCTAAACCATAGAGTTCCTTAAAACCAAAAGGATATAAATACTCCGTATCTTTAGTTAATTTAGAGTAGTGGGATAGTTCCTCCTTAGAGTGTTGGCGCCACCGCCAATGGCTTTTCTTTACTTTTAACATTTTCATCCACTTTTCAATCTTTTCTTCCCACATTTGGTAGTATTTTTTCCATTCTTTTGGAGGAACGAAGTACTCTATTTCCATCTGATTAAACTCAATCAGCCTAAAGATAAAATTACCAGGAGTTATTTCATTCCGAAAGGCCTTACCTATTTGGCCGATTCCAAAGGGCAAACTGGGAGAAAAAGTATTGAGGATGTTTAGAAAATTGACAAACATCCCCTGTGCTGTTTCTCCCCGGAGGTAAACTTGGTGTTTATTGTCTTCCACCGGTCCAATATAGGTTTTAAAAAGAAGATTAAACTTGCGAGTTGGGGTAAATTTGTCTCCGCCGCAGAAAGGGCATTTGAGATGGTTTTCTTGAATAATTTTATCTAGCTCTTGAGGGTCCAAGCCTTCTACTTTTATCTTTAATTGATCTTCTATCAAATGATCTGCCCGAAGACGCTTATGGCAAGATTGGCACTCGACTAAAGGGTCATTAAAAGAGGTTGTATGGCCTGAAGCGACCCATACTTGAGGATTCATTAAAATGGCAGCATCAAAACCAAACATATTGTCTTCCTGATGGATGAAAAATTTCCACCAAAGGTTTTTAATGTTTCGAGCCAGTTCTACCCCTAGTGGGCCATAATCCCAAACATTAGCTAAACCCCCATAAATAGTGGAGGAGGGAAAGAAAAAACCTCGCCTTTTCGCCAAGCTAGTGATAGTTTTTAAATTAGTCATTTTTTTATTGGTTTAAAAAAATCGGGTCCTATTGGAGTATATTCTAGCAAACTTTGGTGAAGTTGGTTGAAGAAGTGTTCTAATTGAAGAAGAAAGTGGCGTCGATCTCCTTTGAAATCGATGGTTAAGATGTCTTTGGAACTTTTATTGAGAAGGAAATTTATTATTTGTTGCCATTTTTTGCTTTTGAGCTGTTTTTCAGGCCAATAACCTAGTTGGTAGATAAGTTTTGTCTCGAAAGAATGAAAGGCCAGTTGAATTCTTTCTTCTTCTATCTCAGGGTGGAAACTAAGATAGTAGTAGAGCGATTCGAAAAGGTCGAGAAGATTGTCGAAGAGGGTGGGTTGAGGAATCTGCCAACCGAGGCCTTGATCAACTAAGCCTAGAACTCGGTAGAGCCAACTAGCCTGGTGGAGATTAAGAAAGAGTGGCCAGAAGGATTCAGCATTCTCGATCCGACCTAGTCGGTAAAAGTTATCATGAGAAAGATAAGCTTGGGCGTAGATATACCATCCTAATTCGAGAAAACCTTTTCGGTGGGATTTAGGTTTAACAGCAGAAGAGGCAATAGCTTTTATCTTTCCTCTTTCTCTGTCAAAAAGAGTTAACCAGAGATCGCCTTGAGGTGAGGTTGCCCTCTTTAAAATAATACTTTCAAGTATTTGATTAGATCTTCTCATTTTAGTTAATGAGGTTAAAGTTATTAATTTTAGTGTCTTGAGTGAGGGTAAAGTTTAATCTTTTCCCCTCCCCTTTTATTTCCTCTTTTATTGGTTTGCTTCCAGCTTGTTTTTGGATAAGGAGCGAGTAGTTAAGTTTTTGCCACTCAGTCCAACTAAAAGGTAAAAGATAAGTAAAACTAAGGCGATAGAAGCCAGGTGGCCTTAATTTCAGAT
Source organism: bacterium (assembly GCA_027028625.1). Lineage (GTDB taxonomy): Bacteria > Patescibacteriota > Microgenomatia > JAADGY01 > JAADGY01 > S014-63. The sequence goes on from JALVIH010000008.1 coordinate 13,169, forward strand.
ATCCCTCAAAAACAGTTTTGCCCAAATCAGAATAAGAAGTAACCTTAGTAAGAGAATTATCGGCTTTTATTAGTTGACTACCCATGGGCACATAGAGACGCAGCCAATCTCGATATTCGCCATTCAAACAGAGACCGCCACTTTCTAAGTTACAGTTAGACCAAGGTTGAGGATTGCGGTAAGTGAGGGTAACTATTTTTTTGACTTTACCTGTTTTGTCTCTCATATATTCTTCTTTAACCTCCTCTTTAATATAAAGGTTAGATTTAGCTCCTCCCATATTGGAGTCAACGACCATTAAGTAGTCGCCTTTAGATGGAAGAACTCGACCGGCAAAATTCCAATCTTCGGCAACTTTTTCTATTTGAGGAGATGGAGAGTAAATAAGGATACTTTTTTCTCTTCCCAATTGATAGAAACTCTTAAATAATTGAGACCAACGGTCGCGAGGTGCAGTCAAGGTTTTATTTATTAAAGCTTGCATTAGAGGACTAAGGATGCTTTTGCGGTTTTTAACAATGGTTGACCTAGGTTGGTCAATGATTCTTTCTAACTTATAGATCACTTGAGGACAATGACAGCTAGGATCGGTTCTAGTGGAAAATGTTCCGTATCCGGGTAAGTTAACCTCTCCTAAAATATTTATCAAAGTGGTGAGAAAATGGGTGTCTATAGCTATTACGACATCAGCAGGTTGACCTACCTTAAGGTAGTTGGGATAAAAAGTCTCCATCGAGACCTTAAAGTCAGGGGATAAGTTCATATCCCGCAGGTACCAGTAAGGAATGTTGACTAAGTACTCTTTAATAGGTTTGGGGGCCGGGATATGGCTTTGAAAGCGCCGGTCGAGGCTGTAAATGTCCTCACTAAAACTACTGGTGATAATACCTCTTTTTACCTCCAGTCGAGCGTAGGCGGTAATGAAACCTCCTGTTGGTCTTAACTCGGCATCATTTTGAAGAAGGACCAGATAATGAGTAGCCTTTTGGCTTCCTAAAAGGGTGGGGATTATCTGAACTGTTTCTGGTAGAAGTTCTATTATTTGGTTAGTTTCCTTGAGGCTAGTTTCTAGTTTTTCTAGATTGGTCCTAATTTTCCATTTTCCAAATTTTGTGGGATAGTTCTGGGGGTTAATAGTTAAAATCAGGTCTGTCCCTTGAGAGAATGTTTCTGCAGATTCTTTTATCTGGGGAGACTGTTGTTTTAAGGTTTCGCTTAGAATTACTAACCTTTCTTGGATGGTGCCACTCTTGAAACTGCCCTTTCCTTTTAATCCTAAAAGATCTGCATGGGGTTCTAAGCTGGTAGTTAAAGTTATCGCTGCCTGATTGATCTTTAAACTGCCGTTGAGTAGATTTTGTCCGTCCCGGATGTAATTTCCTATGATGGGTAAAGGTTTAAATAAAAGGAAAGGTTGGAAAGCTAGTTTAGTTGCTTCTAAATTTTTTTGACTGTTTTGAAGGGCTGTCTCCAATTGGGGCAGACTTTGATTAGTAATAGCCACTTTCACTTCTTCTTTTGCCTCTTTTAATCTGAGGACTGTTTTGTAGAACCTAAAAGAGATAAAGCCGAGATAAAAGAAAGGAGAAAGAACTAAGACGATAATAATAAGAAAAATAATTTTTTTCTTACTTAAGGAAAACTTTCTTTTTAAATTGAAAAGTATCGATTTTATCTTCATAATTACCACCTGGACAACATCGCTAAAGGGGTTTTTAATATAATAATAATATCATCAATAATTGAGTGTTTTAAAGCATAGTAGGCATCTAGTTTTACCCTTTCTACAAAAGGAACATCATTTCGCCCTGAGGTCTGCCAAGGCCCGGTGATTCCGGGTTTTGTTTCTAAGGCTATCTTAATTAACTTGGCTGCTTCAGGGTGCTTTTTTTCTTGGTATTTTATCTCTTCAAAACGGTAAGCTCGTGGACCCACAAGGGACATCTCTCCTCGTAAGACATTTATTAGTTGGGGAAGCTCATCTAAAGTTAGGCGCCGTAGCCAGCGTCCTACTTTAGTTACTCTGGGATCATCTTCTAGTTTCCAATCCGATTCTTGGAATTTCTTCCACAGTTCGGGGTCATTTTTAATAATTTCATCAGCGTTGGCTACCATTGATCTGAACTTTAAGATTATAAATGGTTTTCCTTTTAAACCTACTCTTTTTTGCTTGTAGAGGACTGGTCCCTTCGAGTTTAGTTTAATTAGAAGAGGAACAATAATCCATACCGGCCAGAAGAAGAAGAGTAAAAATAAGCTACCAACTATGTCAATAAAACGTTTACTTATTAAGTAACTCTTAGGAAACTTAGGAAGCTGGTTAAAGTCAACATCTTTAGGTATACTTAGCATATTTTTTCTCTTTTTGAAGTTCTTTAACTACTTTCTTTACTTGAGGAGCGGAGTTTTTAGGACAGACCAGGATAACATCATTGGTATTAACGATAATCATATTTTCAAAACCAACAGCCACCACCAACTTCTTCTTTTCATAGTTATAAAGTAGGCTATCTTTAACATCTGAAGTGATAATCGGACCTCTTTTTAGGTTTTGTTTAGAATCTTTTTTTAATACTTCCCAGAGGGAATCCCAGGTACCTATGTCTGTCCAGCCCAGTTCAACTTTTATAACCACTCCTTTAGACGGTTCTACTTTCTCCAAGATTAAACTATCAAAAGAGATTTTTTCCAGTTGATGGTAATGTTCTTGAAGAGTTTTCTGATAATTTTCTTGGCCGATCTCCTTTTCTATTTGAGTAAGATGGGAGTAGAA
>JALVIH010000009.1 GCA_027028625.1 bacterium
AAAACCAACAAAGCTTAGGCTACCCACCAACCCTGGAAAAAACGCATCCAGGCAATAATCAAGAAAATATAGTTAATAACCAAAAGACCCGCTCTCACCTTTTTGGGGAGAAAGGTTAAACCTATAAAAGCTGGCCAGATTACCAAAAGATAACGAGGAAAAGACAAAAGAGTACCTGTTAAAGTGGGTAATAGTAAACTAGCCCAACCAAAGATAATTAAAGAGAGAGGATATTTTCTCAAACTTAAATATACTAGACCTACTATTCCCCAAAAAAGGCTCCAAACTTCTAGAACAAGAACAAAAAATATAGGATTATGAAAGGAAGTAGTGGTAAACATTTTATAATAACGAAAAATAACTTGAGGTAAAAGAATTAAGTGCCCTGTCTCTCGACCTGCTAAAAACTTAGATTGATTATGAACAAACATTAACGGATCATTAAATTGTACTTTGAGAAACAACATATAAAGCCATAAACCTATTCCCCCGATCAACAAAAAACCTAACAAATTTCCCAAAAATGCTTTTTTATCACCGATATTACCTTTTTTCCAAAAAAACTTAAATAATTCCTGACTAATAAAAGCTGCAACAATAAAAATTCCTATCACCCTTACCCCTGAAGCTAATCCAGCTAGCAAAACAGACAGCCATTTTCTCTTTTTTTGGTAGAAGTAAAAGGCCAAAATACTAAGAAGAAAAAATAAGCTTTCTGTATAAAAGCTGATAAAGTAAAAACTAGCCGGCCAAAAAACAATTAAAGCCACCAACCAAGAATAGTTCTTTTTCGAATAGTCGGTAAAGGATAAAAGCAGGAGAGAGAAAATGAAAAGGGTTAAGTTAAGAACACTCCCTACAATTATTATCTCTTTACTTTTAATTAACCAGTAGAAAGGTTTCATTAAAAGAGGAAAACCTGGGAAGAAAGATTGATAAAGACCATAAACATAACCATCCTTGACCAGATTCCAGTAATGGAATCCGTCAAAATTAGCTAACCTCTGCCACCACACTTGGCCAAATAAGCAAGTTGTGCTGAGAGGAAAGACAGCCTTTGCTAGGAAACCACTAATAATCAAACTCGAAAGCCAAAAAAAGATGATAAGAAAAACAAGCAAATATCTTTTCTTCATCCTCAATTTTGACTCCTTAAGACATTTTTATATACCTGATAAGTCTTTTCTGCAGTTTCCTGCCAATTAAACTTCTGGGCATAAGCTTTTAATGTACCGCTTTTTATTTTCTTTTTATTTCGATAAGCTAGAGTGATAGCTTCGGCAATTCTTTTACTATTAAAGGGGTACTTAATAAAAGTAGCTACTTCCGGAGTAACAATCTCTCTTAAGGAAGAGTTATTAGAAACTATAACCGGAGTGCCTTGAAACAAAGCCTCTATTACTGGTAAACCAAAACCTTCCCATAATGACGGTTGGATGTAAAAATCAGCCAACTGATAAAGAGCGGCCAACTCTTTATTACTTAAATAACCCAAGATTTTGACCCTTTTCGACAGCTTCCACACCTCAACTGCTCGCCGAAGATGGATATTTTCTTCTGAGATATGAGTGAAACCACTGCCCGCTAAGACCAGTTGGAGATGTGGATCCACATACCTCAACGCTCTGATTAAGGCTTTGAGATTCTTGTGATAATTTACATCACCTAGATATAAAATAAAATTGCCAGGGATCTTATACTTTTCTCTAACCTCCTTTTTATCCTTGTCATTGATGGTCGGCAAGGTTCTCCCAGCTAAATAAACCGGGTAGATTTTATTTTTTCCAAGATGCAAAAACTTAATAATATCCTTCTTAGAACTCTTAGAATCAGTAATTACCCCCTTAACCTTACTTAATTTAAACCTTTGCCAATAAAAGCGCAGTTGACCACGGATACCTGGCGGATAATACTTCTTAAATCTTAAAGGAATTACATCGTGAAGAGTTACAATAGCCTTATTAAGAGATGAGTAGGGAAGGGTATTAAAATAAAAATCAAAAAAGGGATAATGAATTAAGTCATACTCATCCTTTCTTAGATAGCCATTCCGGTGTAACTTTACTTCAAAATCACTTTCCCTCTGGCTTATTTGGCGAAGATGTTTGAAGAGCATCTGAACATATATGCCAATTCCTCTTTTAGAAGAATATCTGTGCATTCTGGAAACATCAATAACAACCTTCATTTTCTAGTTGAAACAAAACTCCATAATCCTTTCTTTTCTATTCTAGCTTGGGCTTGGGCTCGTAAGAAAACATCCTTAAAAGCTACATTCGGAGGGATAGTTAAAACCCGAGCATAACCATTTCGGACCAAGTAATAATTCACTGATTTAGTAATATCATGGCTATCTTTTGCCGATAAGAAAACAAAACGGAGAAGACGACCATATTTATCGGTATTTTGGACATCACGGCTAAGAAAAACAATTTTTTTATCAACCAAGCGACTAGTAACTGCCTTAGCCTTATAGGCCATAGCCCTCACTTGAGGATTTTTGCTATGTAGTTCAGGAGTATTCATTCCTAAAAAACGAATGTGGTCACCAGTATAAACAACTATAGTATCGCCGTCGATAACATACTCAACTCTATATCTTTCTAGGGGGGATAAATTAAGGAGATAAAATTCTTGTTTAATTTTATTAAGTTTAAGCTTATCTAAAAAGTAAGTTCTCCCTTTAGAAACAGGAAGGGAAAAAATAGAAATAAAAGTCAAAAGGAGAAGAAAAATATTTTTCACCTTAGTTTAAGTTAACTTTTTCTTTGATTATAAAGTGTGGTCGGTTCTGGACCTCTCTATATATACGGCCAAGGTACTCACCCATAATGCCCAACATAATCATTTGCACTCCCCCAATAAAGAGAACAGCAATAAAAAGTGCTGTCCAACCAGTAACATAATACTCAGGAGGCAGGAATAGACGGCGGTAAAGGGCATAAATTATGCCCATAAAACCAAAAACAGAAGTTAGAAGGCCAAGGTAAGTAATATAAGTTAAGGGCTTAGTAGAAAAAGAAGTCAAACCTTCCACGGCAAAAGCAACCATCTTGGAAAGAGGGTAATGGGTTTGGCCGTATTTTCTTTCTTGGCGGTCAAAATAAACATAGGTAGATTTAAAACCTGTCCAGGAAGTTAAACCGCGAAGGAACCTAGAATGTTCCGGCAGATCATTAAGAACGTTAACTACTTTTCTATCCAAAAGACGGTAGTCTCCTATATCAGTAGGAATAGGTACGTCTGAGAGAAGGTTTATAAAACGATAAAAAAGATAGGCTGTTAACTTTTTAAACAACCCATCTTGGCGAGTCCGCCGCTTAGCATAGACCACCTGGTAACCCTCTTGCCATTTTTGGATTAATTTATCTATCAATTCAGGAGGATCCTGCAAATCAGCATCAATAGTAATTACTGCATCTCCCCGAGAAAAACGATAACCGGCAGTTAGGGCTATTTGATGACCAAAATTGCGAGAAAAACTAATCAGTTTGATCCTTTTATCTTTCTTTGCATACTCTCTTATCTTTTCTGCAGTTTTATCTTTTGATCCATCATCAACAAAAATCAACTCATAATTATATTTTTCTAATATTGGAAGGGCCCGCTGGAAAAAATAATCAATATTTTCCTCCTCGTTAAAAGCAGGAACAACCAAACTCAACAAAAATTTATCCTTTTTATCTTGGCTCATCTTTCCCTATTATACATAATTATTTACTTCCAAGACGGCTTTTTACCATTTGTTTTCTCAAGTACTGGATTAACTGGACATACAACCTCAGATTATGTATTGTTGCCAGACGCCAGGCTAACGAATCCTTAATCTTGAAAAGGTGATGGAGATAAGCCAAACTATAATTCCGACAAGTATAACAATCACAGTTTTTATCAATAGGGTAAAAAGCACTTTTGTAAACTTCTTTCTTTATTTGGACGAACTCAAAAGCATTAGGGTTATCAAAAAGGTTAATCTCAGCCGGATTTTTCCTAAATCTATACAGCCGCTGGTGGCGGGCATCACGAGTGGGCAAAACACAGTCAAAAAGATTAAAACCCATCTCAACAGACTTTACTATCGCCACTGGATCACCTATACCTAAAGCGTATTTAGGTTTATCATCTGGCATCAATTGGGCATCTACCTTCAAAAATTCATAATCAACTTTTCCCTCAGAATCAACCGGCCAGCCACCTAAACCAAAACCATCAAAACCTATCTTTATTAATTCTCGAGCACACCTAGCTCTTTCTTTATAGTTAGCCCCTCCTTGAATCACTCCAAAAAGGAGAGGGCGATTATTTTGGGTGTAATGGTGTTTTTCTAATTGTTTCAAAAATTCCTCTTTACTTCTCTTAGCCCACTCAATAGTCATATCAACACTTTTTTTAACCATTGTTTCATTGGCGTCGGGAGGAGTAAAAAAATCTAAACAAATCATAATGTCCGCTCCTATTTTGAATTGGGTTTGAATACTTTTTTCTGGAGTTAACAAATAAGGTCTCTGCCTATTAAGTGTGTCAAGATAAAAAGTTACTCCCTTTTTGGAAATATGGCCCATTTTTTTATTTTTAAAGACCATAGACAAAACTTGAAATCCCCCAGAATCGGAAATAACCCAACCATCCCAGTTCATAAACTTTTTTATTCCCCCAAATTTTTCCAACAAATGGCTTCCTGGGTGGGATAAAAGATGATAGGTATTGACCACCAAACCCTCAACCCCTACTTGTTTTAAATCCCCACTATCTAAACTTCGTACTACTCCCCGCGTAGCATCAGGAAAGAAATTAGGAAAGAGGAGTTCCTTACCTTTAATAGTTACTTTTTTTAGATATGACACACCTTCCCATTATAACTTGTTAGGAATTGTTATAAAATGAATAAATGATTATTGCTTTTGATATCACTCAGTTAATCTATGGCACTGGCGTTTCAGTTTACATTTCCAACCTTATAGAGGGTTTGTCGCGTTTAGATCTAGGATCGAATTACCAATTCAAATTTTTTGCTTTCTCTCGAGGTGGCTACCAAAAACTAGTTTCGTTCAGCCAACAATATAAAAAAGTATCTCAATTTTCCTTCAAAATTTATCCCTTACCTGAAAAAGTACGTACTCTTTCACTTTCTCTAAAAATTGATCCTGCCATTTTTATCGGTCCTTATGATTTACTCCATGTTCCAGACTGGGTTGGCTACCAAACCAAACAACCAGTCGTCACTACCATTCATGACCTGGCCGTTCATCATTTTCCTTCACTTTTTCACACCGAGATTGTGAAAAAAGAAACTAAATACCTAGAATGGGCTGCCAACTTAAGCCAAGACATTATCTGTGTTTCTCGAACAACCGAAAAAGATCTCCACTACTATTATCCCCAAACCAAAGAAAAAACAATAGTCATCTATGAAGCTAACCCTTTTGAGTTTACTCAACCTTCTTCTTATGACCAAGTAACTTCTAAATACAATCTTTCGCCTCAAGAAAAATATTTCTTAGCCATCGCCACTTTAGAACCTCGCAAGAACCTCAACCGCTTAGTTCAGGCTTTTTTAAGAGCTAAAATTCCTCATTACAACCTCCTCATTGCTGGTAGAGTGGGGTGGGGCGATGTTAAAATATCTCCTCATCCGTCTATTAAATTGCTCGGTTATGTACCTGCCCCAGATTTGTTAACCCTCCTTCAACATTCTTCTGGTCTAGTTTACCCATCTTTGTGGGAAGGCTTTGGTTTACCTCTCGCAGCAGCTATCGCCTCCAATACTCCAATACTAACCAGTAATCAAGGATCAATGGCAGAAATAGCACCTTCTAAAGCGATATTAGTTGACCCATTAGACATTAATTCTATTATTGAAGGATTAAAAAAGCTTAGTTTAATAAAATCAGTTTCTTATAAAAACCCATTTTCCTGGCTGAGAACAGCCCAAGAAACATTGAATTTATACAAAAACACTCTAGAACTAGGCAATAACTAAACCATTTATAATTATTTATGATCTATATAGATGCCAATGAGGCAAATGTTCCTCATCCAGTTGGAAGCAACGTCTTCGTCCAACAACTTTTAACAGCTCTCCAAAAAATATGGTTACCCTCGGATCCCCAGATAACCCTTCTCCTTAACAAACCACCTCGAACATCTTTCTTTAAAACATTAAGCTGGCCGATTGAAACGATACCCCCTTCTTTTTTCTGGACTCAATGGCGACTGCCACTTTACCTTTTTAAGAATAAGCCTAAAATAATTTTTACTCCAGGTCACTATGCTCCTCGCTTTAAACCCAAAGGAACTAAATCAATAATCACCATCTTCGATCTGGCTTTTCTTCATTTTCCTCATTATTTCACTTCTAAAGATCTCTGGCAGCTTAAGTTATGGACCAAGTACTCGGTTCATCAGGCTGATTTAATCTTTACTATTTCTCAGGCAACTAAAACCGATATTCAATCTACTTATTCTATCCCCTCAGAAAGGATTAAAATCATCCATCCAGGCGTCAAATGGAGTGATAACAACAAAGTAGAACAAAAAACCCTGAGTGATTATAAGAAACTGCTGCTTAAAAACGATTTAAAAAAGAAAAAGTACTTTCTTTTTGTCGGAACGCTTCAACCAAGAAAGAACATTGCTAATCTTATTAATGCTTTTCTTCAACTAAAAACTGATTACAAGCTTGTTCTTATAGGTAAGAAGGGTTGGCTTTTTGAAAAGGAAATAGCTCCTATTCTTTACCCTGCTATAAGAAGTAAAAGAGTAATCTGGTTAGAGTTTGTCTCTGATTCTTTACTTCCCTTTTTTTATAAAGATGCTTTTTTTATAGTTCTTCCTTCTTTTTGGGAAGGCTTTGGTCTGCCTATTATTGAGGCTGGTTATTTTTCTACTCCAGCCTTAGTCAGTGCTAACTCTTCTCTTACGGAATTGGTTAATGATAAAAAATTACATATCTTACCCCCATTTTCTGTTCAGCAAATCAAAACATCATTAGAAAGAATGTTAAAATTAAAGGAAAACGAATATGAAACACTTAGCCAACAAGCCCAAGAAAGGAGTAAAAAATTCAACTGGCTTAAAAGTGCCGAACTTATCAGAAAGCAGCTTTTACAGCTTCATTAACTTCAACCGGCTTACTTCTTTTCTTTTCCTAATCCTTTTAATAGGAGGATTAATAGCCAGAACCTACAAACTTGATCTTCCTCTTGGTGATTGGCATTCCTGGCGGCAAGCAGATACAGCAGCAGTTAGCTGGTTTCTTAATAAACATCTAGATCTCCTTCATCCCCGTTTCTTTGACATTTCAGATATCCCTTCAGGGCATTACAACCCCAACGGCTATCGTTTTGTAGAATTTCCAGTTTACAACCTTCTTCATTTAACCACTTACAAAATAATCATTCTAACTCCTTTTACTTTTAAGTACCCTTTTGAAGTAGCTGGGAGATTAACTAGTTCTCTAATGTGGTTAATTGGGGGAGTCTTTCTTTTTTATCTTCTTAAAAAGATAGCTAATCAAAAACTAGCTTTCTTAACCATTTTCTTCTACTTATATCTGCCTTACACTATTTATTACTCTCGAACCATTCTTCCTGGCCCGACAACCGTCAGTTTTAGCCTTATTAGCCTCTATTATTGGTGGCTCTTAAAAGAAAAAAGCAAGTTTCGTTACTTCTTGGCCAGTCTTTTCTTCACCGCTCTAGCCATATTAAGTAAACCTTATGCCATCTTCATTATTGGTTTATTTCCTTTATTCATTACCATTAAACTAATCTGGCAAAAAGATAAAAAAACTTACTGGTTTATTCTAAGCGGAGTTCTCTCACTGCTACCCTTCTTTTGGTGGAGGTGGTGGGCCAACCACTTTCCTACTGGCATTCCAGCTAACAAATGGCTCCTTAACGCTGGCGGTATGCGCTTAAAACTTGTCTGGTGGCGATGGCTCTTTTATGAACGAATAAGTAAACTTATTTTAGGAGGGTGGGGAACTGGTTTTCTCCTTACTGCCTGCCTTAGTCCATTTATAAAAAAGAAACTTTCTTCTTCTTTTTTCCTTTTCCTCAACTCCCTAATAGGAGGCGCTCTTCTTTATTTGATAATCTTTGCCCGAGGCAACATTCAACATGATTATTATCAAATAATCATCGTTCCGGCTTTAGTTGTTGCTTTAGGTGCAGGTTTATACACTATTCTTGAGATTATTTTTAACTCCACCGCCTCTTTCTTTAGTAAGTCAGTTGCCTTAAGTTCAATCTTAATATTTATTATCTTTACCTTAGGATTCTCTTGGTATCAAATACGGGGTTATTACAACATAAATGACCTAAGAGTTATTAAGGCTGTTGAAAAATTAAAGACAAGCATTCCACCTCAAGCTAAAATAATTACTGACTATCAAGGCAACAGCCTTCTTCTTTACCATTTCAAGCGTTGTGGTTGGCCGGCTTTAACTAATTCCATTCAACACTTTCATCACCTAGGAGCCAGTTATTATTTTACTCCTATATCAACCCCTACATCTGATGAATTGGTCAAAATGTGTCACAATATTAAAAGAGTAGATGGAACTATTCTTATTAATTTAAGCTCCTGTAATTATGTTCAAAACTAAGGACGGCCTTTATTATTGGCAACTAGATTTGAAAACATTTTGGACTAAAAGTACTACTCGAGTAAAAACATATTTTTGGGAATTCATCGTCTTTTGGCTACACCTTGTTGGCCATCTGCCGTCACACTGCCTCCGCCGTTTCTTTTATCGAGTGGCTGGAATAAAGATAGGAAAAGGCAGCACTATCCATATGGGGTTAAAACTTTACTACCCTAAGAATATCCAAATTGGTAGAGATAGTTTAATCGGTGAAGATTGTGTTCTCGATGGCCGCGATAAACTTGTTATTGGTAACCATGTTGATATAGCCAGCCAAGTAATGATTTACAACTCCGAGCATGATATAAATGATCCCCATTTTTCTCCCATCTCAGCCCCGGTCAAGATCGAGGATTATGTTTTCATTGGCCCTCGAGTAATCATACTACCCGGAGTAAATATCGGCCGAGGAGCAATAGTAGCAGCTGGAGCAGTAGTTACTAAGGATGTGCCTCCGTTTACTATAGTTGGCGGAGTCCCAGCCAGGACTATAGGCCAGCGACAACTTAAAAACCCTCATTATACAATTGGCCGGGCTGCTTGGTTTAGATAAAATAGGCAAAATGAAAAAAATACTCACCATTATTTATATTATTGGCTTTCTCTATTTTCTTCTGCCTGCACCCAAGATTAATCCTCAAGTTGTCGGTTACCGATCTCAAGAACCCGGAGATACCGGCCAAGTGCCAAATATAGTTGCTGCTTACTACACTAATCAATCAAGAAAGGAGATACTCGATTCTATCCAAAAACAATTTAAAAAAAGTTGCATCAACTTTCCTTATCGTCTTTGCTTCAATCTACCCACTTATCAACTAATTCACCCTCCAGAGTATTCTAAAAAGGTAATCCGACAAACTCATCATTCTTGGCACTTCGTCGAGCTAATCCATTGGCAACGAGAGTCTTTATTTGTTTCTTTTTGGGAACCGGCTTTAAGAAATAAAAGTCTCCACCTTCAAGGCCATAATTTCATCCAAGCCAACCATCAGCATTGGCAAAAAAAAGTCACTTTTTATTATCAACCAAGCAACTGGTTATGGAGAGAGATTATCTGGACATTAGAAGTCATTGCTTTTTGGTGGTCGATAAAACTTACAAAGAATCTTTATCAAAAAGGAAAAAAATTAAAAATTAAAGAGCTATTTTATGAAAAATAAGTGGGAACAACTCTACTATTTGTGGTTGGCTTTTATTCTTTTCTTTATCCCCCTTTATCCTAAATTTCCTCTCTTCAACTTACCGGCTACATATGTAGCCATCCGCTTAGAAGATTTTGTTATCCTTTTAACCTTAATCTTTACCCTCATTTTCTGGCTAACTAGAAAAGGTCTCCCTTTACTCTTAAAAAAATTAATCTCTCCTTTGTCGCTTTTCATCTTCATCGGTTTTATTAGCCTACTTAACTTTACTTTCATCTATCACATTGGTTTTCCTCATTTAGCCCTCCTACATTGGTTAAGAAGAATTGAGTATCTAGTTCCTCTTCTTGCTTTTATAAGCCTACCATTATCTTTAAAAAAGATTAACACTTACTTTTTAACTATTTTCATCACTACTTTTTTAGTAGATATCTACGCCTTAGGACAAAAATATCTCAACTGGCCAGTTATCTCAACTATGAATCGAGAGTTCTCCAAGGGAAAACTCCTCAGACTTACCTGGTTGGCCCGAGTTAACTCAACCTTCGCCGGCCATTATGATCTAGCTATCTTTTTAACATTTATTCTTAACTTGGCTTTAGGATTCTACCTTTACCAGCAAAGAATGAACAAATTCAAAAAAATCCTTTTCTGGGTGTGGTGGGTGGTAACTTTTGAAGTCTTAGTTCTCACCGCCTCCCGAGTTTCTATTGTAGCTTTTTTCTTAACCTTCCCTTTGGTCTTACTTAGTCAAAGAAAATGGAAATTATTCCTTATTCTCTTTTCAATTAGCCTTCTTCTCACTTTTCAATCCAACAACCTTAATCAGCGGTTTTATAGTTTGCTTCCTTCAACTCTCCAAAATAAGCTACTCCTTTTGGCAGTGAAAACGAATCAAACAAAAGAAAAATTCTTTTCTTTTCATTTTGGCTTAAGGAACCAACAAAAATTGATAAGTTTAAATCTCCAAGAAATAACTCCCACCCCTTTACCAACTCCTACTCCCTTACCTCTAAGTCAGCAACTCAATCTGAGTACTTCTTCTCATCAAGCCACTTCTTCCCTATTAGCTACATCCTCAGCCCTCGCTACTTCAGCCGCTATTATCTCCCCTTTTCCTACTCCTGAACCTGTTGTTAAAGCAGCCGAACGCTCTTCTCAAATACGTTTTCGAGCTGAGTGGCCTAGAGCCTGGAGAGCTTTCCTTAAAAACCCCCTCTTTGGCACTGGTTATTCCTCTCTAGGCCTCTCAACAGACAATGACTACTTAAGGATGTTGGGAGAGATAGGTTTGGTTGGAACCCTTGCCTTTCTCCTTCTATGGCTAAACATCATCTTTTTATTACTCAATTCTGAAAAGAAAAAAGTCTCGATTTTAACCCTTGGCTACCTAGCTGCCATCCTGAGTCTATTTCTTAGCGCTACTTTTATCGATGCTTTTGAGTCCTCAAAAATTGCTTATTACCTCTGGGGCATAACTGGTTTATTCCTCAGTTTTAATTATTGGAAAGGGAACAAATGAAAATTTTAATGATTACTCCCTATCTTCCTTATCCTCTCTACTCAGGCGGCCAGATAAGAACCTTTAATCTTCTCAAACATTTGAGTGAAAAACATAAGATAACTCTTGTCTCTTTTATCAGAAAAAATGAGGAAAAAACTTACCTTCCCTTATTGAGCAAATTTACTGAGAAAATAATTACCATCAAAAGACGGCGGGCTTGGAATCTTATAAACATTCTTCTGGCCGGATTTAGTAACTATCCCTTCTTGGTCAGCATTTATTATTCTCCTCATCTAAAGAGGATAATTAAAAAACTTCTGGAGGAGGATAAATATGATCTTATTCATGCTGAGACATTTTACGTTTTGCCAAATATTCCTCCAACTACCACCCCCATTCTCTTAGTTGAACAAACAATAGAATATTTAGTCTACCAACGTTATAGCCAAAGAACTCCTTTCTTTTTCTTAAAGCCTTTTCTCTTCATTGACGTAGCTAAGATCATTAAATGGGAAAAATATTACTGGAAGACCGTAACTAAATTAGCCACCGTATCTGATAAGGACAAAGAATACATTCAAAAAAATATTCAAAGAAAAGACATTCAAGTTGTACCTAATGGAGTAGATTTTGATTCTTTTAAAAGTGTCTATGAAGAAAATATTAAAAGAAAAAAGGGAAAAAACGTTCTTTTTGTTGGCAACTTTACCTGGCTTCCCAACCGCGAGGGCGTCCACATATTAGCTAAAGAAATCTGGCCGATAATTCATAAACGATTCCCTTCGGCCAAACTCCTTATCGTTGGTCGAAATCCAACTTATGAGATTATTCGACTCAATAATCCTCAACTGGGAATTGAGGTATTAGGAGAAATCAATGATATTCGCCAAGCTTTTTCCTTGGCTGACTTATCCCTCCTACCAATCAAAAATGGTCGGGGGACAAAATACAAAGTCTTGGAGTCTATCGCCGCTGGCGTTCCAGTAGTGGGAACACCCCTAGCAGTTGAGGGTTTAAACCTTACTCCTGGAAAAGAAGTCTTAGTCGGTCAAACTAGCCAAGAACTAACTGACTACGCTTGTCAGCTTCTCCAAAACCCACAACTGGGGAAAGAAATAAGCCAAGCTGCTTTACTGAAATTAAAGAAACAGTTTTCCTGGACAAAGGTGGCCAAACAATTAGAAAACATTTACTTCAGTGTATCTAAGAGGAAAAAATGAACCAGTCTAAACCTCTCTTAGAAATTATTATTCTTAATTACAACACCGCTGAGCTAACTTATAACCTAGTCAGTTCGATTTTTCAAGACATGCCTTCAAATTGGCAGATCACAGTTGTAGATAACAATTCTTCAGCTGTCGAAAAAAAGGCTTTAAAAGCCAAGCTTCAGCCTTATCCTCTTCACTTTATCTTTAATAAACAAAACTTAGGTTTCGCCAAAGCCAATAATATAGCTCTCCGAAAAAGCCAAGCAAAATACAACCTTCTTTTAAATAGTGACATTCAAACGACTAGTGCGACTATTAAAATTCTTCTTAATTTTATTCAAAAAAAGAAAAACATTGGAGCTGTTTCTCCCAAATTACTCCTTCCATCCGGCCGACTAGATTGGGCTTGCCACCGTGGCTTTCCTACCCCTTGGAATTCCCTAACATACTTCCTCAAATTGGAGAAATTATTTCCCTTTTTAGCGTACTTTTCGGGCTACCATCAAATGTATAAAAATCTTAACCACCCCCATCAAGTAGACGCTATCAGTGGAGCTTATTTTCTCAGTCCCCACTCGGCTTTAAAAGAAGTAGGTTACTTTGATGAAGATTATTTTATGTATGGTGAAGATCTGGATTTATGTTACCGACTCCGACAAAAAGGGTACCAAATATGGTATTATCCTTTAGCTAAAGCCACCCATCTCAAACACCGGGCCGGAATAAAAAGCAGCTCTACTTCAACTAATCAAAAAAGCCGATACTATTTCTATCAAGCTATGAATATTTTTTACAATAAATACTATGCCAGTTCTCAACCAGCTATTATCAACTCTTTAATTAGGTCTGGTATTAAACTCTTGGAAAAAACAAGGTTTAAATGAAACCTCTTATTCTTATAGACGCCCGTTTTTGGTCAGCTGTCAACGGTGGTTTGTCCAAATATACTCAAGGCTTAATCTACAACCTAGCCAAAATAAAAAATTCTCCCTTCAACTATATTATCCTTACCTACAAAGAACGCCCCCTTCTAGCTGATAACTTTCAAGTTATTCCTACTAATGTCCCTCATTATTCTTTCTCTGAACAAGCTTTATTTTTATTGATAAGAAGATATCGGCCCGCTTTAGTTCACTACCTCCATTTCAACCATCCTTTATTTACTCCCACTCCTTTTATTGTTACTCTCCATGATCTTATCAAAGACTATTTTCCTCAACCAAAAGATACTAGCCATAATTTTCTAATGTATAAAGTTAAACGCTGGGGTTATACCCTTACTCTGAAAAATGCCCTTTATCATTCTGAAAAAATAATTACTCCTACCCAAGCAGTAAAACACCAAATAACCTCCTCGTACCCCATACCAAAAGACAAAATAATTCCTATCTACGAAGGAGTCTTTTTTAAAACCCAGAAAGTGAGTCCTCCATCCCAGCCGGTGCCATCCAAGTATCTTTTATATGTTGGAAGTCTCTACCAACACAAAAACGTAAATTTTTTAATCAAAAACATTGATCTTATCCGTCAATTTGGCCTGAACTTAGTAATGGTAACCCCAAAAACAATTAGTTCTGAACTCAAAGAAAAATTGAGAAAAGAAAAAATATCTTTCTTTTCTCAACTTAAGGAATCTCAACTTAAATATCTTTATAAGAATTGTTATGCCTTTATCTCACCATCTTTTATGGAGGGTTTTGGTCTTCCAGCAGTGGAAGCCCTTTTCTTTAATAAACCAACCCTCCTTTCTAATATACCTGCTTTTAGAGAAATCACTCATCAAAAAATGCTTTATTTTTCTCCTAACTCCAGCCAAGATTTACAAACTAAACTCAAACAATTAATCCAAAACTACTCATTTTATGAAAAAGTGAGTGAAAACTTAAAGAATTATTTTGATTTTCACACCACTGCTGTGAAAACACATCAACTTTATCGAGAAATTATTAGAGTTTAACTTATGAACATTCAATATAATCAACTACGTGTAGCCTTGGTTTACGACCAACTTACTAAATGGGGTGGGGCTGAACAGCTAATCAACAATCTTATTCCTTTATTACCACCTCAAACCGTTATCTTTACCCCCAAACTCAAAAATAAAAAGAAAATTATCCCCAATTCTTCTCAAAAAATAAAAACTTCTTTTCTTTCTTACCTTCCTTTTAATCTTCTTCCTTACCAACTTCACCTTGGTCTTAGCCAATTAGTCGTCGAGAGCTTCGACTTTAATAACTTCGACTTAGTTATATCTTTAGGCAACACTTTAGCTAAAGGTGTAATCACCAACACTAAAACAAAACACCTTCATTATGCCTTTACAACTAATCGCTTTCTCTGGCAAGATTATCAACTTTTTAAAAAACATCTTCCTTTCTATCTCCGCCCATTTTTTAGTAGTTGGGCTTCCAACTACCGCTTTTGGGACTACTTAGCCAGCCGAAGAGCTGACAAAATAATTACCCTTTCTTCATATAGCCAACAGCTAATTAAAAAATACTATCATCTTCCTGCCGAGATAGTTTATCCACCCTTTAACCTCAACTACTGGCTTACTCTAAAGCCGCATAAGATAGACATTCCTTATCCTAAGTTCTTTCTGTTAGTAAGCCGTTTAGTGCCTCAGAAAAAGATAGAACTAGCCATCCAAGCTGCCATAGCCAGCCAAACGAACTTTATCATAGTAGGAAAGGGGTGGTTAAAACAACACTTAGAAACATTAAGCGCTGGCCATCCAAACATCACCTTCCTATCAGATCTTACCCCTAATCAACTAAAGTACCTTTATCAAAAATCCCTAGCTTTAGTTGCTCCCCAAGAAGAAGACTTTGGTTTTGTTTTCTTGGAGGCGGCAGCCTTTTATACTCCTATTATTAGTTACTCCCAAGGGGGACAAAGAGATATATTAAACTCTTACCCTCAAAAGCACTTTTTCACCTCTCTATCCCAACTAAGCAACCTTCTAATTAAGTTTTCTTCTCTTTCCCGCCCAACTACCAAATGGCCAGAAGAGGGTAAAATGAAAAGGTTTTACCTACCTTTTCAAAAGGAGACATTTCAGGTTAAACTTAAAAGGATTGTTAC
>JALVIH010000010.1 GCA_027028625.1 bacterium
CTGGCGGGGAAGCCTAGATCGAGTTCTATCCAATCTCCTGCAACACTTTCTAGAAGCGTCGTCTCCAAAGGATATCTTCATATTTATGGGGCCATCTATCGGCGCCTGCTGTTACCCTCTCTATGGCCCAAGATTAAAACTTTTTCAAGAAGCGTTCCCAGACTGGCAAGAAAAAATCGTCATCAACTACCCCAATCATCAAGGTTTAGACCTTAAAAAACTTAACTTCCTCCAAGCCAGCCAGTTAGGCATACCTTCAGAAAACATTACCTTCACCTACTCTTGTACTGCTTGCCAATCAAATCTTTTCTACTCATACGTAAGTGATGGGGCTGTAAATGGAAATATTATCAGCTGGATAGGAATAACCAGTATTTAAAATTAGTTCACAACTTCTTGAGGTCAGATTCTATAGTCTTTAATTCCTGATCAATATCACTAAAGTCTACATCTGTTCCTTTAAGTGTTTCTTGGTCAGTCGGGCTAAGATTTTTCTCCTCCTTTTTTAAAGTTTCCTCTTCTTTCTTCTCTGTTGGCGAAACAGTTTGAAAAGTAGAATTTTTCTGAATTTTGGATGGTAATTTGACGTTTTTAAGATAACCCTTCCGCCAGAGAAAAAAGCCGCCGAGCACAATCAAAAGAACAACAAGTAAAGATAACAACCAACTCTTCATCACTTATTTCCTCCCGCTGAAGAAGTGGAAATTGAAGTAGGCACTGGTTTCCTCTTCGACCTAAATAACTTAAGAATAGTAACTAATTCTTTCCTCAAGTTGAAGACATCAGACCGCAATTCCTTAAAGTCACTGACAAAAGAAAGGACAGTTGTTCTGACACTTTGGCCTAAAGGTTTACCTTCTTCCAAGACAGGAATGTAAGCTTTTCCTTTTTGATCCTCCAACTTAGCCTGGAATGTTTGGACATCCTGACGGAACTGGGCTAGCTGGCCTTCAATCTCTTTAGTATCCTGGCCATTTTTAGCTAGTTTGCTAGCTCTCTCTTCCAATTTATCAGCAATCTTTAACATCTTATTGGAAACATTCTCTAATCTTTCCACCAAACGCTGGTTGAGAGCAGATAATCTATCCGCAATGTGGGAAACTATCTTTTTCTTCCTCTCATCTCTAATCTTTTTAAGGCGATTAGTAAACTCAGCTTTTCTTTTCTCAATTAGTTTTTTCTTCAGTTCCATTCTTTGACGTAACTTCTTAAGTTGAGGCTTTGCCATTTTAAGATTCTTCTCCCGCCTAAGATGGGGCAAAGGAGGTAGATGTTTTTTTATTTTTTGACCTCCTTGAGTAGCTCTCTGCGGAGATAGAATTCCTACAGGAATTCTTTGGCGAGGAATGATAGGCAGAACTCTTCGATTATGGATTTTTTCTTGTAATCTCAAAGGAATTAAACCTTTAGCTTCTACTCCATAGGGAACAGCCAGCAAAAGGAAAAATAAAACCACCCCACTCAAGTACCCTAGCTTCTTCATACTTTTATCTTAGCAACCCTCATCAAGTTGTCAAGAATAACTTTCTTCCTTTGTGGAGGAGGGAAAGTTAGAAAATAACCAATTTTCAAATAAAACAGAACTCAGAATAAATCACTCTCCCGAAGTGTGATTCATCACTCGATGAACTTAGAACTCAGAACTTGGAACTTAGTTTATAAAGTTCGTAAAGTTCATAAAGTTTATTAAAGTTATAAAGTAGGACCCCTTGAGGGGTTATCCTGAATAAGCTGTTTTCCCCTCCCCGCGTCATTCTGAGCGTTAACGAAGAATCTAGCGAAGCGCAAAGTCGCTGGCATCCAAGCTTGGGTTTACTCTCATGCGCCTATCGGCTAGATCCCGACAAGTCGGGATGACTCGATAAACAGAGTTTTGATCATTGGTTATTGTTACTTGTCTGCCCCGTAAAGAATGAAATTTCTTTCGGGGTTTAGATACTAGAGTTTAGGATTTAGGGCCTGCCTGCCGGCAGGCAGGTTTGTTTGGAGCTTAGGATTTAGAATTTAGGATTTATTCCATTTGTCTTCTTGGAATTTATCAAAGGTACCCTTTGGCGTCGACGATGAAGAGACCATCACGGTTAAGTATAAGGGGGTTAAAATCTGCAGTTTTTAGCTCAGGCAGAAGCTCAACTAAATGTGATAATCGCCAAAAAACATCAATAATGGGGGCAAGGTTATACTTCGGCCGACCTCGGTAGCCTTCTAACAGCTTAGCTATTTTAGTAGTTTGAAACTTAGCCTCAATTTCCTCTTTCGTAGCCGGCAGTAAAAGGGAAGAAACATCTTTATAAAGCTCGGCTTGAAGACCACCCCCACCCACCATCAATAAATGGCCAAAGTTAGGATCCTTTTTCAAACCAGCAATTAGCTCATACTCTATCCCCAACTGAGGCTGAATAAGAAGATAACTTCCTTTGCCAATTAACTCTTTCTCCTTAGCTAACTCAACCAAGTTCCAAAAGGCATCTTTAAGAGCCGAATAAGAGTTTATCCCTACCTTTACTCCTCCAATCTCTGTCCGATGGCTCACTTTTTCAGCTGCCAACTTAAGGACTAGAGGGTAAGCAAGTTTGCCACTAATCAACTCTAACTCAGCCTCAACCTGCCTTTTATCTTTCAACTGTCCAAGATCAGTAAGAGGCCAAAATTTAGTTGGCACTACTGGCAAGGACATCTTTTTCAGAAGCTGCCAAAACCAGTAACTATTAACCTGCTTCTTAGGTAGGGTCGCCTCTTTTATCTCAGCCGCTAACTTGATAAGAGAAGAAGAAAAAGGTTGAACTTTGGTCGGCCAAGAATAACTCTTTTTCTCTTTTCGAGAGTTCTGATAGTCAAAAACCGCTTTCAGGGCTTTAAGGGCGTTATCCGGAAAGTTAAAAATAGGAACACCACCTTGGGATAAAATCTGATACCCTTCTTCAACCCGCTTACCACCGATAAAGGTAGCTATAATCGGCTTCGGCACTCGTTTAGACAACTTAACTAAATACTCGGCTGTCTCTTTAACCTGGGTTGTAATCTGAGGAGTTAGAACAACTACAATGTTATCTACATTCCTATCCCTAGCTACCGCCTCCAGAGCCACCTTATACCGTTGAGCATCAGCATCACCAATAACATCAACCGGATCAGTAACATTAGCTTCCCACGGCAGCACCTCTCGGAGATGCTCCTCAGTCTTCAGCTCCAACTGGGGAACTGTAAAACCATAACGGTCGAGAAGGTCACTTACCACAATCGCCGGACCGCCGGCATTAGTAACTATAGCCGTAGAACGGCCCACTTTCTTCTTCCCTAAAAGAGAAAACATTAGGAAATAAGTGAACATCTCTTCAATAGTAGTCACTTGAATGACAGAAGATTTCTCCATAACCACCTTGACTACCTGACTGTCACTAACCAGGCTTCCAGTATGAGAGATAGCTGCTTGTTTAGCCCGTTTAGAGGTTCCGGGAGTTAAAAGAACTATCGGTTTATCTTGGCTTACCTTAGCCGCTATCTTTATGAACTCCTTACCTCGACTGAAGCTCTCTAAATAGACAGCAATTACCTTCGTCGTTTTATCTTGATTTAAATAAGGAAGCAAATCTACCTCATCTATATCAGTCTTGTTACCCAGAGAAATAAAATATTGGAAACCAACTCTTTTGTTCAGCAGCCAATCTACTGCCGCTGCTCCAAAGGCTCCGGACTGGGAGATAAAACTGATGTCCCCCTTGGGGGGCATATCCGCCAAAAAGGTAGCGTTAAGAGGGGAATTCTTTTGGCCATAACTCACTAAACCCAGGCAGTTCACCCCCAGTAAACGAGTAGCAGACCCTTTTAAACTAAGCTTGATCTTATCCTCTAAAACTTTACCTCGACCTCCTACCTCTTTAAAACCAGCACTAATAACAATCAGGCTTTTTACTCTTTTCTCAACTGCTTCTTCAACCACCAAAGGTACAAACTGAGCAGGAATAACGATAATTGCCAGATCAAGAGGGTAAGGAATGTCTGATAACTTGGGATAGATTACTCTTTGTTGATAACTTCCCCCTTTCGGGTTGACTAAAAAGACTCGCCCTTTAAAGCCACCCTTCATAATGTTCTGGTAAATAAGATGGCCGAGTTTATTTGGATTGAGAGAAAAACCAACAATAGCTACATTCCGCGGTTTGAAAAGAAACTCTAAATTATCAGCCTTCATACTTTAAGAATACTCATCCTCTCTTTTAAAGTAAACCCCGTTTTTCAGGTTTTGCTATTATTAATGTATGCTTTACTTAGCTTCATCCTCACCACGACGGCAGGAATTGCTTAAATGGCTTGAAATACCTTTTCAAGTCGTAGACCCTGATTTTAACGAATCTGCTTTCAAGGAAAAATTTGCCTCTCAACTTGAACCAAAGGAACTTTCAGCTAATCTAGCTTATGAAAAAGCTTTATCGGCGACCAAGCAACTTTCGACTGGCGTGGTTCTTGCCGCCGACACTGAAGTTTACCTAGAGGGTCAGAGCCTAGGTAAACCAACAAATCTCCAAGCAGCTCGAGAGATGATTAATCGACTTTCGGGTCGACAGCACCTCGTGATAACTGGGGTCTGCTTGATGGAAGTGGAAACCGGCCTCCATCGGATTGAGATTGAAGAGTCAATAGTCGAATTCTTTGATCTGAGCAAGGAAGTAATCGAATCCTATCTTAAGAGTGCTGGGAAAAAAATCTTAGACAAAGCCGGAGCTTACGCCATTCAAATGAAAGAGTCAAAAAATCTTATCGCCGATTATCAAGGATCATTAACTAACATCATTGGGTTGCCTCTTGTTAAAACCGTCGATCTTTTAGAAGAATTTGGAGTAATGGTAAACAAAGATGTCAAAAAATTAGTCTACCAAAAACTGGGGAAGGAAGAAGGGTAATTGGAACTAGGAACTAGGTTAAAAAGCACTAATCTCTAAATCCGAAACTCTAAACAATATCAAAATCCTAATGACCAATGATCAAAACTCTGTTTCCCAGGTCATTCTGAGCGGAGCGAAGAATCTAGCGAAGCGCAAAGAAATGAGCATCAACGCTTGGGAGCACTCTCCTGCGCCTTCGGCTAGATCCCGACAAGTCGGGATGACCCGGGGAGAGGAGGTTGTACTTCACCTCTTGGAGTGAGCTGTTTCCCTTTTCTCCAAGTCATCCTGAACGAGCCGCCAGACGAAGTGAAGAATCTAGCGAAGCGCTCTTATCTGTATTTTTCTGATATTTGGTTATTGAGATTTGTTTGAAAATTGATCATTGATAATTGATCATTTTTACTGAGTTCCAATTACCAATATCATTCCACTGTGGCATAGATGCGACGGACTCCAGCAGCAGAAGACTTCTCTTTCAAAATTTTAAATCTTCCCACCTCAGCAGTCGACTTAACATGAGGACCACCACATACCTCCCGCGAAAAATCACCAATGGTATAAACCTTCACCTTCTGACCATACTTATGCTCAAAAAAGGCCAAAGCTCCCATTTTTTTAGCTTCCTGGAAACTCATCACTTCCCATTTGACTGGCAGGTTTTCCTTTATTTTTTGATTAACCAACTCCTCAACCTTCTTTAACTCCTCCTTAGTCAGTGGCCTATCGAAGGTAAAATCAAAACGTAACTTTTCCTCATCCACTTTGCTTCCGGCTTGCTTCACTTTATTGCCCAATACCTGGCGAAGAGCAGCTTGGAGAAGGTGGGTAGCTGTGTGCATTCGAATGGCCCGAGGATGGTGAGAGGCTAGACCACCTTTGAACATTCCAGATGCTGCCGTTCGAGACTTTTCTTGATGGCTACGAAAGGCAGTCTCAAACTCCTGACGGTTGATTATCTTCCCCCCTTCTTCTCTAACTACATCAGCTACAATTTCGAAGGGCAAACCATAAGTCTCATAGAAATAGAAAGCCTCCCGGCCACTAATAGTTCTACTATCTTTCTTTCTTAAGAACTTAAGGAGTTCCTTTTCTCCTCGTTTCAAGGTTTGACTAAACTTATCCTCTTCGGTAGCAATTACCTCCTTAACCTTCTTTAACTTACCTTCTATTTCAGGGTAGGTTGAGAGATAAAACTTGGACCAATACTCAAGAGCTGAAAAATAAAAGCGCTTCTCAAAACCTAACTGCCAGCCGGCCCGCAAAGCCCTCCGTAAAAGGCGGCGAAGAATATATCCCCGCATAACATTAGAAGGAGTAACTCCATCACTAATAATAAAGAAAGCGGCTCGAAAATGGTCAGCCATTATCCGATAGAAACGCTGATTCTGACCGGTATATTCTTTCTGAGTCTTTTTAATCCAATCCTCGATAACCGGCCAAAAAATCTCGGTTCGATAATTATCATCCTTACCTTGAAGCACTGCTGTTACTCTCTCTACTCCCATTCCTGTATCAACATTTTTGGAAGGCAACTCCTTTAATTCACCCTTTTTAGTCCGGTTATAGACCATAAAGACGTTGTTCCAAATTTCTACAAACCGATCATCACAACCCGGTCCACAATCGGGTGATTTTAACGATTTAGCCGGGGTTGTGTCATAAAAGATTTCCGTATCCGGACCACATGGTCCAGTTTCCCCTACCGCCCACCAGTTATCTTTTTTACCCAGATAAAAAATTCGTTCTTTGGGAAGACCCACTTCTTGCCAGTACTCAGCTGACTCCTTATCCCGAGGCGCATCCTTATCCCCAGCAAATACCGTCACCCACAACCTCTTAGGATCAATATTTAAATGTTTAGTTAGGAACTCATAGGAAAAAGCAATTGATTCCTTTTTAAAATAATCACCAAAACTCCAGTTGCCCAACATCTCAAAAAAGGTGTGATGAGTAGTGTCCCCTACTTCTTCAATGTCATCAGTGCGAAGGCAACGCTGAACATCAGTTATTCGGTTTCCTAAAGGATGCTTACCTTCTAAGAAAAAGCGGGCCATCGGATGCATACCGGAATTAATGAACAAAGCACTGGGATCATCTTCAGGTATAAGTGGAGCTGAAGGAACCACAATATGACCTTTTGATCTAAAAAAATCCAAATATTTCCTAATCAACTCCCGCGAAGTAATCATATGCTGTATTATACCCAATTTTTATGTTTTCCGAGCCCGGCTCTCGGAAAACCCGGCTCGTCAGCGCGAGACTTGACAGTTAAATTTAAACTCTTTCTTTTAAAACTCGTCCAAGCTTCTTATCAAAGCTTAATACTCCAATTTTTTCTTTTCTCGCTGTTTCTACTAAATAGGCATCCACCAAATCTATATTTCTTTTTTCAGCCAAATTAACACTTGATAACAATACTTCCCTTTCGAACACTCTAAGTTCTATAGATAACACCAAACTTCTTAAAATCTGGCTCCTAGCTTTTGCTTTTATTCCATACACCCCTTTTAATACGTACTCCACCTCAAAGACTACTTGAGGTATCAAAATCAACTCAATCTCTCCTTTTCTTGCCTGGTTAAAATATTCTTTAGCTTTAAGGTAAAGCTCTTTATCATCTGCTAACAAAAACCTTAAAACTACATTTGTATCCACCAACCACCGTTTCATTTCAAGGCCTGTTTTATTATCTCCTTTTCTACAGCTTTCTTTTCAAGCCTCATAATTTCTTCAATTGTTTTATTCTTTAGCCTTTTGCTTTTTAAAATTCCGGCCAACTGGGTTATACTATGGACCGGTTCCATAATAATTTTATCCTTCTGTTGATATACTATTGCCTTCTTAACTTTATCCAACCCCAAAGCCCGCCTTAATTTAGCTGGTACAGTTACTTGACCTTGACTAGTAATGGTTACAATTTGGAAACTCATTTACATTATTTATACCATAAATTAATGCAATTATCAAATTGCATTACATCATGTTTTATCCCTCTTATCTTGTAAAACTCGAACCCCAACTTCTTTTTTATCCATTCCTTTAATTCTCTACACCGACCACCTAAGAAAAGAATCAAGTTCTTGGTCGTTTATCGTTATCTTTTCCAAGGATATATCCGTATTCTTTTGAACTTGATCCTCTAATTGAAAGGCTGATTTCACCATTAAATCAAAATCAGGCCGGGTATAATAATGTGGCATTCGGTTTTTAATGTCACTTATTCTAGCTTCTAAACTTCCTATCCCATTTAGTAAGGTTCGCAAATCCGCATATAGTAATATCTTTGTTTCCCATTTATTTTGGCTTTTTACCAAATCAATGATGTTAGCAAAGGTCTTATCTTGTATCCATTGTTTAATGTGGGGTTTAACCTTTAACTCATTTAACATTTTTTCTGTTACTAGATGATCATCTTTACCGTATTTCTGCCATAACTCTTTTTGTTTTTGTTTCCAAAAATCTGCATTAGAAATCTTGACCTTTTGATTTTCAAAATCAAACTTGGCCAAATTACCGATATCATGCAACAAAGCTGCCAAAACCACCTCGTATGAATTAATTTTTGGCCCCTGCCAGTGTTTTGTTATCCTCTCAACTACGGCTGCTACTCTTAACATATGGGTACACAGGTTAGGAGGTACCGGATAATGGTTATAAACATCTCTAATCTGCATATCTTGATTATACGTTTCTATTCATAAGCCGGGTTTTCCAAGCCCGGCTCGGAAAACCCGGCTCGTCAATAAAACTATATTTCTTCAACTAACCTCTTTAGGGCTTCTCGAGTCTTTTCATGCAAGGATCCGCTAGGTAGCTCCAATGCCTTTTTTATATTCCACCATCTAGCTTCAACTATTTCCCGACCATCTAGCTTTATTTTCTCCCCCGGCTTGATCCAAGCCAAAGACTGAAGATAAATGAAATAGCGTTTCCGGTCCCGAAAGGTAGGGGAATAAATATCTTCAGCAACCAGAAAAACCTTATCAAACTTAACTTGAATTCCCAACTCCTCTCTTATCTCTCTCTCCAAAGCAGCAGCTATTGTTTCTCCATATTCAATATGTCCTCCAGCCACCAACCACATCTTTCCCCGGTCCCACTTGGGCGAACGAACCAAGAGAACCTCCTTTTTATCATTAAGAATATAACCACCAACTACCACTTCTGGATGGAGTGATTGAGCGGTCATTTATAGTACTCTTTTATTTGGAAGAGGAAGTAGAAGCCGATTAAACCAGAAAGAAGAGCTCCTATTAAATTAAGAGATAGAAGCTCGCTTAGAATAGAGACTAATAAACTCCAGTAAAGGTACTGCCAACCCAAACGTTGCCTGGTCTTTAAATGAGGAAGGGCTTTAATATTTAGATAAAGAACAATAACCATCCCTGCGAAGTAAATTAGCATACCTACCCATATAAAGGACCCAAACATCATTCCTCCAGGAATTAAGCTACCTAATCCAAGAAGAAGAGTTAAAACACCAATTAAGGACCAAGCCAAGAGAACCACCCCAATGACTACTAACAACCACAACCACTCTACTATAAGTTCTTTAGCCGAGACTGGTAAGGCCGGAACACTTTTAACAAAGAACTCCCCCCATTTTACTTCGATATCGTTAGCCACCTTTTTCAATTGGTTCAAAGTATTTTTCTTCATTCTTCCTCCATTAACTTAATACCTTTATTTTTATTGTACCTTATCTTCGCATAATAGGTTATACTTAAAAGTAATGAGAAAAATCAGAAAGTATACTTCTCTTTTAGGAGGCTTAGTTATAGGCTTAAGTCTTCTCTTTAGTTTTGGGGGGATAGCCTGGGCAAAAGAAGAAGCCTCATTTTCTTCCAACATCCAGATAAATCCAAATGCTTCCCTAACTATTAAGGAAAAAATTACTTACTTTACTACTACCCCCCATCACGGCATCTATCGCTACATCCCCACCAAACCAGAAGAAAAGGTTAAAGTTATCTCAGTCAAAAACGAGAACAACCAACCTTATAAGTATAAGGTAAGTAATGATGGGAAAAATGTTACCATCCGTATTGGCGATCCGGAAATAACCTTTACTGGCAAAAAAACCTATCTTATCGAATATAAGGTCAGTTACCCAATCCACAAAGTAGGCGACCATCTGGAACTTTACTGGGATATCACAGGAGAAGGTTGGAAATTTCCTCTTCTAAACGTCAAAGCTACTATCCACTCTCCAGCCCCAATTATCAAATACACTTGCTACTCTGGAGAAGTGGGGGGAAACGACAAACTTTGTCAAGTAAAAAAGATTGATGACCACACTTTGGAAGTTACCTACCCCCAACCTATAACTTGGAATAAAAATTTAACAGTGGCTGCTGCCTTTCCTTTTAATCAAGGAATAAAACCACCATCAACTACTTTTTTCTTGATTCAAAAACTAATTTTCCTTCTCCTCCTCATTTTCCCTTCTATCCTCTTCTTTTTCTATTGGTACTTTAAGGGGCGAGATTATCTTCCGGATAAAACTAATAAATTAAAAGGGCTTTTCCAACATCTAACTACTCCTATTACCGCTTACGAACCACCAGCTGATCTAACACCTGGCCAAGTTGGTTTGTTAATTGACGAGAAGGTAGATCCCCAGGACATTGTTTCTGAAATTATTGAGTTAGCCCGACGAGGATATTTAAAGATAGAAAAGAAAGAAGTAAAACGCTTCCTTTTCGGCCACAAAAACGAATATATCTTCCATAAATTAAAAGACATCGATGATAACCTAACCAACTACCAAAAAACCCTCCTACGGGGAATCTTCAAGGGTAATAAAACAAAAGTAAAATTATCCAGTCTAAAGGGGAAATTCTACAATACCTTCTCTAAAGCCAGTGATCAAATCTATAAATCCACCCTTCATAAATACTTTACGAGGAATCCTAAAACAGACAAAATAATTGGTTACACTCTTCTTTTCTCTATTATTTTCTACCAGTTCTTTTTAATGGATAAGGCCGAAAAGATTTTTTCATTCTCTCTCAACTCAATTGTCGGTTGGATTATTTTAATAATTCTAATCACTATCGCTGTTGATTTCTTCCTTAGCAGAAATCTGCCTCAAAAAACACCTATTGGGATGCAACATTACCTTTTTATAAAAGGCCTAAAAGAAAACTTAAAACGAGGAGCCTGGCGCGATTCGATTAAAGAGAAACACCTTTTTATAGAAGAAATTATACCTTACGCCATCGCTCTAGGAACAATTAAACAACTAGCTAAAGATATGAAAGAACTTGACCTCCAACCACCTGATTACTTAAACTCCTTCGTTGCTTGGAACACTCTGGATTCCTTAACCTCAGACTTAAACGCATTTGCTCGAGCTACTGAGAACTCAATTACTTACAATCCTAAAAGCAGCAGTAGTGGAGGCTCAGGTTTCTCAGGCGGATTTTCTGGTGGTGGAGGTGGCGGAGGCGGAGGTGGTAGTTGGTAACACTACCTAATCACCGCTAAATACAACTTATCCGGTTGAAAGAGCTCTTTTGCTAACTCTTGTACTTCTTCCGGCTGAACAGCTTTAATTTTTTCCCTTAAAACATCAGGTTGGTCAACCTCTAAGCCACGAACTAGGCGACCACCAAACCATCGAATTATCCCCATTGGGTCTTCAACACTTAAAACTATCTTTCCCAAAAGATATTTCTTTGCTTTTTCTACTTCTTCTTTCTTCAAACTATCTGCTAAGTTCAACATCTCATTTCTAACCACTTCCAGGGCCTGAGCATACTTTTCTTTTTTTACACCAGCCCTAGCAGCCAGATAACCAGTATCATAAAAATGTTCCGTCACCGTCCCAACATAATATGCTAATCCCCTTTTCTCTCGCACCTCAACAAAAAGTCGGCTAGACATATTTCCCCCGAGGATAGTTGATAAAACCATCTCTATTGGCAACCGCTTATCCGCTGCAGATAAGCCAGGGACACCTAAAACAAAATGGGTCTGCTCTGTTTTCTTTTCGATAAACAACTCTTTTTGAGAACCAATCTTCCCCTCATCAACATAAGGAGCAAGTTCACCTTTTAAGGCAGGAGAGAATAATTCTTCTAACTTAGCTTTAACTTGCGGAAGATCTATTTTGCCAGCTACCATTACCAAAAAGTTACCTCCCCGATACCATTTCTCCATATACTCTCTCAAACCAGAGCTACTTACTCCTTGAACAGTTTCCGGGCTGCCAATAATCAGCCGACCGAGATTACTCCCCTGAAAAAGAAGGTTCTCAAACTCTTCCCCAACCCTCTCTCGCGGCTGATCAGCATACATTCTAATCTCCTCTATAATTACTCCCTTTTCCCGCTCCAAATCCTTTTGTCTCAGTTTAGGGCGAAGAACCATCTCAGCTAAAACATCTAAGGATCTATCAATATACTCAGAGGCTGAACGGATATAAAAGCCGGTGTATTCCTTTCCAGTAAAGGCATTAAAATCAGCCCCCAAAGAATCAACTGTAGTGGCTAAACTCAGAGGAGTAGGATATTTTTCAGTTCCCTTAAAAACCATATGTTCTAAAACATGGCTAATACCTAGCTTCTCATCACTTTCGTTTCGTGATCCTGTCTTTACCAAAACCATAGCTACCACCGATTCGGTCTCCTCCATCGGTACCAAAAGAAAGCGCAGCTTATTCTCCAGTTCTCCTTTGACAAGTTTGAATCTCATAGAAAAATAATAGCATACTCACTAAAAAATGCTAAGATAACAACTGTATGCTAAAAAAGAAGTTTTTTCTAAGTTTATTTGTTATTTTTACTGTTATTCTTGGTTTGGTTGGAATTTATTACTTTACTCCTTTCAGAGCAAAAAAATTTATCCCTCTTTCCAAAAAGAATGTTAAGGTTACCAACCCCTATCTTACCTTCGTTCAAGAAGCTTATCAAACAATTCAAGAAAATTACTGGAAGAAATTAGATGACAATCAGCTGACTCAAATATTTATGGCTGCTCATGAGAAAATAACCCATCAACCTCAGTTGGCCAGCCTACAAACCTCTAAAACTGCCTATTTTCAGTTCCTTCAAGGATACCTCAAGACCTTACCGCCAAATAAACAAAAACAGTTCGTTGTCCAGTTAGTTAATCTCACTCTTACTAATCTGCCTCCCACAGGTCGTTCTCGGCTCTACCTTAAAAAGGATGAAATAGCCCTCAAAAATGAGGTAGAGAATAAAACAAAACTTAACTATTACCAGCTCTTTGGGGTTAAGCCTGATACTAAGCCAGAGGTAATAAAAAAGAAATATCAACAAGAAAAGAAGAAGTTAGAAAAAGAAAAAACTCCTCAGGTCAAGAGAAAACTTCATCAAATAAAACAAGCCTACCAAACTTTGATCGACCCCCAAGCTAAAAAACGCTACCAACAAACTAAGATCGCTACCACAGTCGAGGGCGAGCTTCTCTCACCTCAGATCCTTCATCTAAGCATTACCCGTTTTTCTCCCACCACTTTAGAGGATTTAAAGCGAGTTAGCCAAAGATTCGATCATGGGGATAAACTAGACACTCTCATTCTTGACCTCCGAGATAACATTGGAGGAGCTATTGACGGCTTGCCTTACTTCCTTGGTCCATTCATCGGCCCCAACCGCTATGCTTATGAATTCCTTCAACAAGGGAAAAAAGAGGTTTACCAAACAAAGATAGGTTGGTTTCCCTCGCTAGTTCGTTACAAAAAAGTAGTAATTCTCATCAATCACAATACCCAATCATCAGCCGAAGTCTTCGCTTCAGTTTTAAAGAAATATAACGTAGGTGTTCTGGTAGGCGAACGAACAAGAGGTTGGGGAACTATCGAAAGAGTCTTTCCTTTTAAACATCAAATAGATCCCCACGAAAAGTATTCTATCTTCCTGGTTCATCATTTAACTCTCAATGAAGATGGCCAACCTATCGAGGGACACGGTATCGAGCCAACAATAAAAATTTCTGATCCTCAGTGGAAAAATAAACTCTTTCATTACTTCCCGGACCACCAGCTAATCACCGCTGTTGACAAAGTATGGAGAGAAGGCAACTAGCTTGTATATTTAAAACCAACAAAATCCTACCTTTCCTTTTTTTAACCTCACCACTGCTCAAAATGCTTTAAGCAAAAACACCTGATAGGCTTTGTTGACTCCTACAAGTTATGCAGAGTTGATCGAGTTTTATAGGAATCTTAAAATTTTCGAAACTTGCTTTTTAAGCTTAGGGAGATCCTTCTTTGAAGTTTCCCAAACAATGCTCATCTCAATTCCAAAATAGTGATGGGTTAGTTTATCACGCATAGCGGCAATTTCACGCCATTCTACCTCCGGGTATTTCTTTCTAAAAGACAGAGGTAGATTTTTCACTGCTTCCCCGATAATTTCAATCCTCCTGACGACAGCATCCTGAGTCTTAATGTCTCTTGAGAACTCTTCCTCTGAAATACCTTTAATAAACTCCTCAATTTCTTTAATACTTTCAAGGATATGTTTAAGAAAAATCCTAGGATCTTTTCTCATAAATTACTTGTTGCTCCTTTAAAATAATATCTTTAAGTAGAGGATGAATAGAGCCATAAGTCAAAAGATCAACCTTCTGGCCTAGTTTATCTTCTAAAGTAAATTGCAATTTGACCAAGTCAAGCAAGCTTTTACCTTCAGGTAGTTGGACCAAAATATCAATATCGCTCTTTTTTTTCGCCTCTCCTCTAGCTACAGAGCCAAAAATGGCCGCTTTCAGTACTCCTTGAGTTTCCAGAATTGGGACTATTTTTCTCTGGATATCTCGGACTCTCATAATTAAATTTTAGCATACATAACTTAGGTTCCATTTTCCCCTATATTCTAATTTCAACTGCAACACTAGCCAGCGGCGATTACAGATTTATTACATTCTAGTTTTGGCGGCGGAGACTCACCGTACCGTAATCCTAGTAAAGGCGTATTTATCACATCGTAGTTTAGCGAGGGAGAATTTATCGCGCCGAAGCTTTAGCGGCGGCGGTGCCTGTTCGAAAAAATTCGAACCGATTTCGCCCAAAACCGATAAAACTCGCGGGGCGGGCGGCATTCCCCCCAGACCCCCC
>JALVIH010000011.1 GCA_027028625.1 bacterium
GGAATAGGTTTTTTAATTTAAAAAATTTAATTTTAAAATTGAATAAAAATTTCAAATTAAAAATTTAAAATTTATTATGAGATTTCACATCATTACAATCTTTCCAAATGTTTTTAGTGGTTTTCTGGAGGAGAGCCTCTTAAAGAAAGCTATTGACAAGGGGCTTGTGGAGGTTCATCTCCATAATTTGCGGGATTTTACTACGGATAAACACAAAACGGTGGATGACCGGCCGTTCGGCGGCGGGCCGGGGATGGTTTTAATGATTGAACCAGTGGACAAGGCGATTCAGGCCATTAAATCCAAAGAAAAAGGGAGGGGTAAGGTGATTATGTTATCACCAAGAGGAGAACGGTTCAATCAAGAAAAAACCAAAGAGTTAACTGGTTATGATTGGTTGATTTTATTAGCCGGGCGGTATGAGGGCTTTGATGAAAGAATAAGAGAACATTTAGTTGACGAAGTCGTCTCGATTGGGGATTATGTGTTAAATGGAGGTGAGGTGCCGGCCATGGTGATTATTGAGGCTGTTTCCCGCCTTTTGCCGGGATTTATGTCCACGCCGGAATCACTAGAACATGAGTCTTTTAATGAGTACGACGAAAAAGGCCAGCCGGTTTTGGATTACCCCCAATACACCCGCCCAGCTAATTACAAAGGCTGGAAAGTCCCGGAAGTACTCTTATCCGGTGATCATAAAAGAATCGAAACTTGGCGCCGTCGAAACTTAAGTCGGGTTGAGGGACCAACTTCATAGGTTTATTGTTAAAATAAATTATGTTCGAGCGATTTTGGGATCCTGAAGGGAAGTATAAAGAAGGTTTTCTTAAAGAGTATAAACATTGGGTTTTGGAGATAAGCTACCGGCAGCATACTTTGGGATGCTATATTATCTTTGCTAAGAGACCAACGATAAGAAAGATATCAGAATTAAGCGACGAGGAATTAGTTGATTTGCGTAAGGTGATGAAAGAAATGGAAAAGGCTCTAGAAGAAACTAAGGAATTTAGGCCTGATCATTTTAATTATCTCCAGTTGGGAAACAATATTCCTTACCTTCATTTTCATGGTATTCCGCGTTATAAAAATCCGCGTTTTTTCGCTGGAAGAGAATGGATTGATGCTACTTATGGAGCACCTCCTGTTTGGTCCACGAACGACGTTGACGATGAAGTGGTTATAATGGTAAGAGAGAAAATTAAAGAAAAACTGCAAAAATGATACCACAAATAGAGCAGGCTTCTATTCGTCTGCGCAATAGAGAGAAAGAGCCAAGTTACACTATTTGGGTACTGTCTCAATTATTAGAAAATGGTGCTATTAAAAAGGAAGGTGATAAAGTTCAAGTAGACTCAGAAGAAGCAGTTAAAATATTAAGGTTGCTTGTTGAAGATTCTAATGATAATAAATCAGTGGATGTAAAAGAAGGTCATTTAGATATTCAAAGTGTTAAAGAAGCATTGAGAGAAGTAATTGGAGGTTTTATAGAAGAGAGTATCTTAGATCAGAAAACTGTTGAGGGTATAGGGTTATTGCTAACTGAGGACAATGTGGTAGTAACGAAGAATGATTATCATCGTTTTCTCTATCTTCAAGACACACTGCCTCAGCAAAGTGATGAGCGAGCGGTTTTGGAAGTAGGGGAACCTCTAGTGAAACAGCATATCGGCATTTTGGAGGAGATGCTGCAATCAGCTGGAGTTACCTTTAATCAAGAGGATTTGCTTCGTGTAGCTCTGAGGTGGAGTATTGCACATGAATACGGTCATGCCATCCAAACATATATGTTATTGCTCCGAACCGGGAGGAGATATCAAAGTTCGGATAAAAAACTTTGGGAGGTAGCACTTGAACTTGAGGATGAGATGGTTAATTATTTGCAAGAGATTGCTCCTTTTCAAGAAGTTCTTGATCTTCTTAAATACGAACCGGAAGACGGCATATATGTATCTCTGAGGGGCTTTTACTCAGAAAGTATAGCAGTTGGGTTTGAGTTAGTAGGATTAATGAAGGCATTGAAAACGGTTTTTGATATTTCTGAAGAAAAGATAGAAGAAGTAATGGCTCTACGAATTAGAGATATTTACCGGAGACGAAATCAGCTCAGTGATTTTATAAATTTTGCAAGAACTAAGCAGCTGGGAATTGAAGAAATAGGAACTGCTGTAACTGAGTTAAGTTTAGACCTTCGTGATAGGGGCTACTTAGACCTTAGGAATAGTCTTCCATTAAGTTTCGGTATCAGGACGTGGGGTTATGTTTATCCATTATCAAGAAAACAGCTCTTGAAATTAGTGGAGAGATATAAGTCTTAATTTATTGTTACTTTGTTTTTTGGAAAATGAACAGTGGTAGGGATGCCGGTGCTAAAATGGGGTTATGAATCTTTTTAGTGTTATGGTTCTTTCTTTAGTGGAGGGGGTGACGGAGTTTTTGCCGATTTCCTCAACTGGCCATATGATTGTGGTTTCCAGTTTTTTAAAGATGGTCCAAAGCGAGAATCTAAAGGCTTTTGAGGTAATTATCCAGTTGGCTGCTATCTTGGCCATAGTTGTTATTTACCGAGATAAAGTATCCTTCAAGAAACTGTCTTTGTGGTTAAAGGTTTTAATTGCTTTTATTCCAGTCGGCTTAGTTGGCTTTTTATTTGCCCACTTCATCAAGAGTTTATTTCTAGTTCCGGTAGTGGCTACGATGTTTATTGTTGGTGGGGTAGCTTTCATAATTTTGGAATATTTTTATCGCCGTCGGCCGGCTCCAAAAGTGAAGACAATGGATCAGATAAGCTATTGGCAAGCTCTAAAAGTTGGTTTATGGCAGGTTTTGGCCTTGGTTCCCGGCACCAGCCGGTCAGGAGCGACGATTTTTGGTAGTATGGTTTCCGGCCTATCTAGGCAGGTAGCAGTTGAGTTTTCTTTTTTTGACTGCTTTGCCGGTTATGCTGGCGGCCGCCGGCTTTGATTTTTTGAAGCATTATCCGTCCTTTGGTTCTAGCTATTCCTCTCTTTTGCTCTTTTCTTTTGCTCTGACATTTATAGTAGCTTTTGTAACGGTTCGGTTGTTTTTAAAATATATCAAGAAGTATAATCTAACCCCTTTTGGTTGGTATAGAATCATTTTCGGAATCTTTCTTTTAATTTGGTTTCTGACGAAATAACCCGGACTCTGAGGAGGAGTTCCCCCTCAGAGTCTTGGGTTTTATTTGTCTTCTAAAACTTGAGCTGCTTCTTCTCGAATCATTGGGCTGCCACATTTAGGGCATTTAAGTTGAAAGCAAGGTTGGCCTGGTTGATGCGGTTGACGGTAGTTGCATTTAGGGTTGGTGCAAACACAGTAACCGCCAACACCAGGACCAAAACCTTGGCCTTGTCTCCGGCCACGATTTAGTCTTGGCATATCTTCCTCACCTCCTTTCATTCTAATTTCTTTAACGGTTATAAGAGCAGTAGCAATTTTGTGCCGTGCCTCCTTGATGAGGCGCTGAAAAGTGCTTTGAGATATCCCCATCCGCTTAGCAGCAGTGATTTGATCTAAGCCCAAAAAATCAGCTAAGCGAATGGCTTCTATCTCGTCAGCTCTAAGATTAAGAGCTGGCCGTTTTAGTCGAGTTACTGGCCGAAATAAATTAACTTCCGGCCAGAACTTGACCCAGCGTTGTTTTCTTCTTCTTGGCATAGCATTATGAATATATACCCAAAATGTTATCTTGTCAAGAATGAGGGACTAGGTTAAAAAATAACCAATTATCAAATTCCAAGGATACAAATGGAACTAGGAAATCGGAACTTAGAACTTGGAACTTAGAGTTCAGATATTAGTTTGTAGA
This sequence comes from bacterium, assembly GCA_027028625.1. GTDB lineage: Bacteria > Patescibacteriota > Microgenomatia > JAADGY01 > JAADGY01 > S014-63. The sequence goes on from JALVIH010000011.1 coordinate 3,827, forward strand.
GTTAGAAAGTTCATAAAGTAAAACTTCTCTTCCACGTCATCCTGAGGAGCCAGAGCGACGAAGGATCTAGCGAGCAAAGCGAGCGCAAGGATTAGCACCCAAGCTTGGGTTTACTCTCATGCGCCTTCGGCTAGATTCTTCGCGGGACTCAGAATGACGCAGGAGACAAAGTTTTGGATTTTGGTATTAGGATTTTGATATTGTTTTTAGGATTTAGGATTTATTCCTATTTGTATCCTTGGAATTTGTAATTTGGTGCTTTTCCCAACCTAGCTCCTAGCTCCAATTACTGAGTTCTAACCTCTGAGTTATAATAAGTTTGCTTACTAAAGGAGGGGTGCTCCGAATGGTTAAGGAACCGGTCTTGTCCGCCACGGCGGATCCGCCTTGGGCGGAAAAACCGGCGTCCTCACATGAATTGGCATATAATGTTTTTTGGAGGGGTGTGCCGAACGGCTAAGGCACCGGTCTTGAAAACCGGCGTCCCGCAAGGGACTTGTGGGTTCGAATCCCACCCCCTCCGCCAATTGGTATTCTGGGGGGAATTTAAAAGGGCACGCCAGCCGATTTTCCCTTCAAACATTTTTTACCTTTGTGTGCGAAACACACAGACCAAAAACAAGCTTTTCTTATTTTTGGCTTATAAAGACTTACTCGCTTTCATCAGTGTTTGTTAGTATAATGAAAAATTGAAATATGGGGGACAAGCGAAGCAAAAAAGCGTTTATTGGAATATTGTTGGGTGCTGTTGTTGGTGTTGTTGATGTCCTTCCAATGGTTATTCAAAGACTTGCTTGGAATACAAACTTATCCGCCTTCTTTCATTGGATAATAGTAGGTTTCTTTATAGCTACAGGTGACCTCAAGATTAAGGGGTTTCTAAAAGGACTGCTCGTCTCAGTTATTACTTTGATACCAATAGCCTTTTTGGTTTGGTGGAATGATGTTTCAAGTATATTTCCTATGTGCGTATCAACAATAGTATTTGGAGTGATATTAGGTTACTTAATCGATAAATATGAAAAATAATCAAGACAATAAATTGAGGGGGGATCAGGAAGTTAAGAACCGGTCTTGGTTCGTCTCAAGACGAACTCGCCCGTAAAGCCGATGTGCCTTATACAACTTTGACCAAGATTGAGACAGGCGTTATTAAAAAGCCTTCGGTATATGTGGTGGCGAAGATTGCAAAGGCGTTGAATACAACATTAGATGATTTAATAAGTTGAAAATAATATGGACATAAAAATTATTACAAAATATCAAATTGAAAAAAGGAAATACTGGATTGATGAAATCCGTAAGCTCAGCGGAAATTTCGGGGATGATTCTGATAGAGTTGAACAAGAAGTTGTTTCTGAAATTAAAGAGGATGGAGAGAAAGCGCTTATAGGTCATTTACGACTTTGTGGTGCAATACCAGAGGACTA
>JALVIH010000012.1 GCA_027028625.1 bacterium
TGGGAATAGCCCTTTGCAGTTGGTTGTTAATTTTTTTCCTTAAAGATTGAGGTGGGCGATGAGGGATTCGAACCCCCGACCTTTCGGATGTAAGCCGAACGCTCTAACCAACTGAGCTAATCGCCCGTCATACCTTGTATTATAACTAATCTTGAGTTACTTTATCACCTTATCACACCTCGGGAGTGTGACGTCTGTCACACTCCCGAGGTGTGATACTCCTTAACCAGTCTGAGTGGCGACAGCTCGTTCACCAGACAACCAGAACTTGGCTCCACTTTTCTTGAAGTAGTACCAATAATAACGCCGCTTCATAGCTCTCTCTTGCCATTCTTCTAGCCAAGTCCGACTTCGGCTAATTTTCTTTCGGAGAAAAACCAAGGTTTTCTTCACTTTTTCTAAAAAAGAAAGATGATACTCAGCTGGTTCAGGGATATTTTCCACCAACACCTTCTGGACATTTTTAGCTTCTTGGCCTATCTCCTTAGCTAATTTCAAAAGTTCAGCCCGTATCTCTTCTATTTTCTTAGCTATTTCTTTTTGCCGTCGGTCAAAGATAATCTTTTCTTCCTTTTGCTGTCGTTCGTATCTGATTCTTTGCCATTGTAAAAGCTGTTCTACTCCATTTTCTTCGGTAAATTGATTCTCAACTTGTTCTGAGGTAGAAAAGGGAAACCTGCCTTTTTGATTTCGGAGAAAAGAAAAAGAAGGAGGAGGAGTAACCTCCCCTTGGCCTTGCGTTCCTTGATAACCACTCTGAGTAGCTTGGGTCGTTTTTTTCATTTCCTATAGTATAACACAGAGGTGGAATGTATCTCTTATTTCAAGGAGTGATGACAACCTTTTCTTTCTCTACTTTATCTAGAAGAAAACTAAGAATTTTACTTCTGAGAAGCAGGTTCCTAACATGATTTTCCTCTTCCTGTCGCCGGTTTTTGTCTAATGGGCGTTGGGGCTGTTTAGCTAAAATGCTTTCTACTACCTTTTCACTTACTTCGATCTTCTCCTTTTTGGCTACTTCAGCCAATAAGAAATCTAGCTTATACTCTTCCTCTACTTGTTTTCGTAAACTTTGCCGCAGTTGGTCACCGGTAATTCCTTTACTTTTTAAGTAATCATCCAGGCTCATTTGCAATTTTTGAACCTGATCCACTAAACCAGCTAGCCTTTTATTAACTTCTGTTTCAATGATAACCTCAGGCAGATCTACCTTTCCAATTTCAATTAAAGTGGTTAGGATTTTATTTAACCGCTCCTGTTTTTTAGCCTCTTCGCTCTTTTGAGTTTCTTTAGCTTCATCGGGGGTAATAATTTTAGTTTCGTTCTTAACCCCCTTAGCTAATTGATAAAGATAGTCGTCTGGTAACTCAACCTGAGGTAACAGGGGAACTTTAAAAGTTAACTGCCATTCTCCTTTTTCAGGAGTTACAGCTTTAGTTAACTTAGGATCTGCAATGGGGGTCAGCTTGTGTTTTTTAATGGCTTGAAGATAAGCTATAACAATTAGTGATTCACTCGCTTTCCGCAAAATGAATGTTCGCCCTAACTTCTCCTCAACTAATTTAAGAGGAGCTGCCCCTTTCCGAAAGCCTTTAATCTCCACCTCCTTCGCCAAAGAGGCCAGGGTGTCCTGATATACCCGTTCGATTTCGGCTGGGGGAATCTTAATAGTTAACTCAACTTGAGAAGGAGAATCTTCCTTTACTTCGCTTTGAATCTTTAAAACTTCCGTTTTCTTTTCTTTTGTTTGTTTCTTTGCTGCAGCCATAAGTGGATTATATCACACCCTCATAAAAACTAATTTTTACATTTTTTTAAAAACTGCTAAAATGTTTATTTCTTTTAGATCTAGCTTTCTATTATCAAATGTATATTTAGATTTTATCTTTATTAACCTAAAACCATGTTTAACCATTAATAGTAAGAACTGGTAAAGAGTAAATCTTCTATAATCTTTTTGATAGTTCTTTTCATGAAGAGGTACATCACTGCCCGGAACAGTTACCAATAATATCCCGCCTTCTTTTAAAACTCTATGTAATTCTGACATAACCCCTTCTAAATCTTCTACATGTTCCAACAATTCTGTGCATAAGATACTATTTACACTCTCTCCCGCTAATGGAATTGATTCTGCATCCCCAATTAAATTCATAGGGAATCCTTCCTGGGGGTGATCAAATTCGTTTGTCCTATCCATTGCTATAAAAAGGGTTGGTCTACTCCCCCCTTCTACAACCTCAGTGTGATTGTTTCTATACCCACAACCAACATCCAAAAAGAATCCTTTGGGGGTAAATTTTTTGATTCTTCTTTTATAAAACTACGTATATTTTCACGAGATTTTGGTTTAATATCTTCTAAAAATACACTATCTTTATCTGGTGGAGGCAAAAATTTTTCTACTTTCATTAGTAAGGAAGTATACCATATGTCAATAAAACAGTTAAAATCTGATTTCAATAATTGATCTCTCCTTCAAGATTTTTAGTTGATCCGTAAAAAGTTCTATCACTCTGAAGGTTTAGTGAGGGCGGATTTATCGCGCCGTAGCTTCAGCGAAGGCGGAGGGGGTGGGACTCGAACCCACATGTCCCTTGCGGGACGCCGACTTTCGAGGTCGGTTCCTTAGCCAATTCGGAACACCCCTCCTTCCCTCCTATTTTAAACCACTACAACAGAATCTCTCCTAGGCTGAAAATTAATAGCTAATGGAAAAATAATCTTAACTAACTCTCTACTTTTTCTTCTTTTGACTCTACCGGCTTTTCTGCGACCTGCTTTCCTTCCTCTTTTCGAGGTATTTCTAAACCGTTTTGGAGTTCCTCGATATCGGAAAGTAAAAACCCTTCACAAATGAGACCTTTTTTATCAAACTCTTCATCCAATATCTCTTTTAAACGCTTTTCCACCGCTGTCCGATGATTAACTATCTCATCATAAGTAAGCTCAGAGAGAACCGAACGAATCCGTGATCTGGAGACCGGCCGAATTATCTTAGAAACAAAATTGTCTCCGATATTTTCCCAAATCTCATTAGCTCTGTTTTTATCTATCTTAAAAAGAATCGACCCTTCCATCATTATCCGCCTGCCATCTCGAGTAACTGCTTTTATTGGTTTATCTCCCAGCATCTCCGGATTATCATCAGGATTAAAGCCTTCTTTGATGGTATACTCCAAGACCCGAGCATTAAAAAGCTTAGCTACTTGCCAAAAGGGTATTTTAAGATGGAGACCTGGACCCCAAGTTTTCGGCAATACTCCTCGGCCACGGTCATAGACACAAGCTACATGGCCGGGCGGGACAGAAATAAAGAAACCTCCCACCACCTCATCAACCAAAAAAGAAACAATTAATTTATCAAAATCAGCCATTTGTTACCTCCTGTTTGATTGTATCACTTTCTGTCGACGGAGGAGCCTCCTCATTTTCAGCCTTTTTCTGTGAAGACAACTTGTCTTTAATTATGTAATACCAATAAATAATTTTCTTTACCAAAATAATAAAAATAGTAAAGGTCAAGGTGGTGATAACGAATAATTTCTTTCCAGAAGGCATATGACCAAAGAAAAGAAAAGCAATTATCGGTAAAAAAATCAAGGTGGTAATATCGCTCCGAGTTATTGGAAACGGCTGATTCCAAAGAGACAAAAGCTCAACAATGAAAATAATCGTTGAGTTAAGCAGATTCAATCTCATATTAGGAACAGTTAAATCTATATCGTAGAAGTAGATATTTATATGTTTAGGGTAAGGAATAACCGAATAAAGAAGATGTTTGTCCAATCCCTTAATTCCAGTTGAAAAAAAGGCAAAAAGAAAAACAGCGATACCAACTTGCAAGGCTAGATTAATTATCTCAAAGAAAACTATTTTTTTATGGCTCCAGAGAATTTTCCGTTTAAACTCCTTGATTTTATCTGGTTGGTCTTTAAATTCTTCTTCCATCTTTTTAACTTCTTCGGCTATTTTTCTCTTTTCCTGCTCAGAGTAATCATTATTCCAAGATAAAGGAAGGATAACTAAACGGAAAATAATAGTAAAGATAATAACTACCGTCCCGATGCTTATACCTGGATAAAGGAAGTTGAAGACATCATAAAGGAGAATCATAAAATTAAAGAGAGGCCGATATAACCAGTAGGTTAGAAAATGCGAAATCATAGGAAATATAATACTATTCTATTCCTTCTTTCAATTCTTGGGTAAAATGATCAACACACCTAGCCCAAGAACCATTAGAGACGGGGGTGTATTTTTCCATTATACTCTCCGGTTTAACCAAACCTTGACTAAGATAATCTTGACTCAACCCTTTGGCTACTCTCCGTATTCCTTCTTCCCAAGAAGAAAAACATAAGGTGCCTTTAGAGTGAATCCCATAACCCCAGGCATTATAACAATGAGGAGGGGTGTGCTTACCTAGATTGGATTCACATTGTGCTATAGCTGGCAGAAGTGTCCAGGGTAAATCGTACTCATCAGCCATCTCAACGAAAAGAGAGGCAATATTCGGATTTTCTTTTATCATCGGCGAGTTGTACCTTCTTAAATAACGATCAACTATAAGGACACGGGCATCTTGGGTAAAAACTTTAGTCTGATAGATTGTCTGGCCAGTAGGGACAGAAACCAATTGAGAATAAAGAATGTAATGGGAAAAAGTTTTTTGGCCTCTAAAGGGGAAAAAATTAACCCCTCGTTTTTGATTTAAACCTAACCCTAAAATAGAAACAACTACTCCGGTAACAGTTAAAACCAGCCATAAATATATCAAGCTTAACTGATAAAGAAAGGAGTGATGCTTGTTCTTAAACATATCTTCTCTATTTTGACCAAAAAAGGGGCAAACGTCAAGAAAAGTTAAAATTGTATAATGAAGCTATGATTGGCGGCTTAAAAGGAAAAGTTGAGATCTTGGAACCGGGGAAAATCATCCTTTGGACAAAGGATACTGGTTATCTTCTCTATCACCCCCTTAACTTGACCCTCGTGGAAGATGAGGAACGAAAATTTTACGTCCATACCTATGTTAAAGAAGATACTCTTAACCTTTACGGCTTTACCACCAAGGAACAATTGCGGCTTTTTCAAACTCTCATTCAAGTTTCTGGTATTGGTCCTAAGTTGGCCTTAGCGGTCCTAGAA
>JALVIH010000013.1 GCA_027028625.1 bacterium
ACGACGACTGGTGGATTCTCTTCAGGCCCAGCGGAACGGAGCCGATAATGAGGATAACGCTGGAGGCACACACGGAGAAAAAAGCTAAGGAGCTAATAAGAAAAGCCGAGAAGCTGGTAAGGGAGGCAATCGCAAGGAGTTGAGGAAAAATTTTTAAATCATCATGTCTTTCAATATTATACTATGGGATGGGAGAGTATTGTAACTTGGCTTGGTGCTTTTGGTTCATTGGCTACAATATTTGGAGTTGTACTCCAGTTAAGGAATGGAGCTAGTTTTAGTCGTAAAAATATTATACGCTCAATGTTAATGTTTCATGTTGATGTTTACAGTTTTTACAAGAAGCATGTCAAAGACGAGATAGATACGAAGTTCGAAGGATTTCCCTTGAAAAAGTTTATTATTCTATTTCTATTTATCGCAGGTTTCATTGTTGCAGGTACAGTAATTTTTAAGGTATTAGCCTTAACCAAGAATTTTAATACTGTGTTAATGATTAGTGTTATAGTATCCTCTGTGTTATCCCCAATTGTCCTTTCTTTTCGTTGGAGAACTTTGTTTAATATTTCCCTCCCAGTTTTAGTGTTGGGTATTATGCTTTTTACCCCCAAATTACCTGCTAAAAACAAATTGCCTTTAATATCATATCCAATCTTGGCTTTTTCAACAGAAATCCTGTTGCTATTTTTGTTCACAAGATTGCCCTTGATGGCTATGGGTAGAGAGCTTGGAATCTTAGAAAGAGAAGAAAGTATAAAAGAATCGACTTTTGGCTTGTCATATACGTTTAGTATTTCAGGGGCTTTACTGGTTATGTGGTGGATATTTGTTCTAAATGGAGATGTGATGTCATATTGGAAAGAGATTACGGCGGGTCTTATTGGGTTCTTAGTACTAGCGTATTTGATTGTTGACGTGATAAATACTTCTATCCGCCTTCTCTGGAAAGCTAAAGTGCGGGACTTTGCCGATAATCTCCCCTATCTAATAGTCAAAACCAAAACCGGCAACATCTACTACGGTCAGCTCTACGACCCGCTTGATAGCAAGGTTCTTGTCCTCAGAAAATCCAAGCTGATGCACGGTGAGCAGATAGTTGAAAATAAAGAAAATAAAAGTGATTTAATACCCTGGACCCCCTGGGAAAGCGCGGGTGATTATTGGATAATCTCATGGAAAGATGTTGAGTCAATAAAAATAGTTGAAGAAGGATTGTATGCTCCTCCAGAGTCTTCTACTGATAACTCCATTTCCCAAAGCACAGATAATAATCCCAAAGAAGAGAATGAGAATCCAAAAAGAAAGAATACTGAAACTGATTCAAAGCCTAAAACTTGAGTTTACTCTCCTTTTTTCCAATTTAGTCCTTCAACTTTTGAATTAGAGTTCAAAATGGCAAAGTCTTAAGTGAAAACTACCCAACTAGAGCCTACTAATGTCTTCAAAGGCACATATCATCTAAAAGCTTGAATTCAAAACAAACATTCACCTTTCTGTTTCCATATGTTCCCCCTTCAACTCACTCAGAGTTACTCCAAGTCCAAGTGCCTCTCCTAACCTTCTCACACTATCTTCAACGTCATCTTTATCGAACTCGAGATAAACCCCATCGGGGAACCTCTTCATCAGCTCTTCAAAGAGAATCCC
>JALVIH010000014.1 GCA_027028625.1 bacterium
GTTCTAGGTAATTAAAATTAAGATTTTAAAATTTGATTTGATTAAAAATTTCAAATTTCAAATTAAAAATTACTCCCTAGTTCCAATAGCCGAGTTAAGTTTTTTCAGCTATAATCAAGGTATGGCACTTAGTTACTGGATTAAGAAAGAACCATCTAAAGCTATTCTTCCTACTGAGACAGTTTTTCTTCACTGGATAGAGAAAAAAAAGAAAAAAACCACCATCTGGTTGAAGCTCTTTTCCCTCCTTCTCATTAGTGGAGGGATAGCTTTAGCTGGAAATGCTATCTGGCCGATGGTCTCCTATAAATTAGTCTTTGAAAAAGAAATTCGACAAACTAATCAGGCTCTTATCCCTCTTCAAGCAGTTATGGAGGCTAATCGACCCCAGCTGCCTCTTCAAGCCGATGTTCAAGCTATCGAGATAGAAAAAGATCCAGCCCTTAATCTTGTTAACTGGTTCCCCCAGGGTATGCCTCAGCTTCCAGAGAAAAACTATCGGGTATTGAAGTATAAGATCTCTATCCCTAAATTGGGTATAAAAGATGTTTTGGTAACTATCGATGGCCACGATCTCAGCCAAAGCTTAATTCAGTATAAAGGAACCAGTGTTCCAGGAGATCTGGGTCAGCCAGTTATCTTTGGCCACTCCAATCTGCCTCAGTTTTACAGTCCTCAAAATTACAAAACTGTCTTTACCCAGCTGCCAAAGTTAAAAGTGGGAGATGTTATTTTGGTTGATTATGATGGGGTTAAGTACACCTATCAAGTTATGAGCTTAAAAGTGGTTAAACCGGATAACTTTACTATTTTGGAACAGTACTACAACTATCGCGGACTCCGTTTAGTTACTTGTGTTCCTCCGGGAACCACCTGGGAACGTTTGGTGGTTGAGGCAAAGTTAATCAAATAATGGTTGGAGAAGCCGAGTTTCCTATATTAGCTATTGACCCAGGATTAAAAAATTTCGGCTTGGCTTGGGCCTCCACCAATACAGCAGTTGAGGTTCTTCCTTCTCTCCGCGTTCCTTCCTGGAGATTAGTGATACCTTTAATGAGGCAACTTATAGTAGAGCTAGGAATTAAGAGTGTGGTTATAGGTCAGCCAGAAAAAGGAAAAGTTGTCAATGTAGCTCAGAATTTGTTTAGGGAGTTGAGTTCGGAGTGCAAAACAATACTTTACCCGGAAACATTGAGTTCTCAAATTGCTTGGCAGAAGTTATCTAAAAGTGGTCTGAGGTTCAAAGAAAAGCGCCAGAAGGAGCATTCCTATGCTGCTTTGGAAATTTTAACTACTTTTCTAGCCAGCCAGTAGCTTGTTTAAAAAACTCCGCCGATGGTAGGGAGTGAGTCCATATAACCTAATCGCCTCCAAGTGTTGGGGGGTGCCATAACCAACATTCTTTTGCCAATGATATTGGGGATATGAGGAAGAAAGCTTAACCATTAAGTTATCTCGGTGAACCTTGGCTATAACAGCTGCGGCAGCGATGACTCCTAGTTGGTTGTCTCCTTTAATGATGTTTTCAGCTTTAGCTGGCTGGTATCTTAAATGAGGAAGAAAATTTCCATCCACTAAGAGATGAAGTTGGGAAAGGGGAAAGCTTTGGGATATCTTGGCTAGTAACTGGTTAATTCCTTGTTCTAGAGCTTTGGTCAAACCAAAGTTGTCAATATATTGGTTATTAATCTCCACCAAAAATGAGGCTACTTGTCGTTGGAGAAAGGTCGCTGTCTTCAGCCGTTGTTTAATAGTCATCTTTTTAGAATCTCGGAGAATGATTTTTTCCTCTTCATTTAGAAGCAGATTGAGGTTCTCTTCTTGAGTAGTTAGAGTCTTGAAAAAAGGATTTGTTGGAGTTAAAACAACGGCCCCTAAGTACATAGGCCCGGCCACCGCTCCTCGACCAACCTCATCAACCCCGACTATTACTGGCATAGTACATTATATAAAATGACCAATTATCAATGGCCAATTTTCAAAGAAAACAGAACTTAGAACTCAGAATAAATCACTCTCCCGAAGTGTGATTTATCACTCTTCGGGAGTGTGATGAACTTAGAACTCAGTAAAAAATAAACAATTTTTAATGACCAAGTTCCAAATAAACTCTAAATATCAATTATTCAAGCGTTTGATCATTGGTTATTGAAATTTGGGTATTGTTTAAATTAATCATTGATAATTGGTCATTTACCTACATCTGAGTTCCAAGCTCCGAGTTCCAAGTTCTAATTAAATTTAAGATTTTAAAATTTGATTTGATTAAAAATTTCAAACCTGCCTGCCGGCAGGCAGGTTAAGAATTTAAAATTAATCCCCTAGTTCCAATTACTGGTTCCTCTCTTTTTCTGTGATATACTAGGAGGTGTTAAAAGAAGGAGAAAAATGAAAACTAATTTGAAAAAAATATTGACTGCCAGAAACGAGTTTTCGGCAGCTCTAAACCAGATTTGCGCCGAGCGGGAAATAGAACCAGAAGTGGTTCTGGAAAGTGTTGAAGAGGCCATCTTAGCTGCCTATAAAAAAGACTACGATTGGGAGGAAGGAGCGGAGTATGAGGTAGATATTATTCCTGAAACTGGCGAATTACGAATTCTAAAAGATAAGAAGGATATTACCCCAGCCGGTTTCGGACGAATAGCTGCTCAGGCGGCTAAACAAGTTATTCTTCAAAAGGTAAGAGAAGCTGAGCAAGAGACAGCTGTTGAGAAATTACTTCAGAAAAAAGGGAAGGTGGTTAGTGGTTCCATCTTTAGGCGGGAAGGCAGCAATTACTATGTTTTGATTAATAAGGTGGAGGCTCTGTTTCCTAAAAAGGAACAAATTCCAGGAGAAAAGTACGAGCTTAATCAGCGTTTTCGTTTTTATATTAAAGGACTGGGTGAGACCCGTTGGGGCGGTCAAACAGTAATCGTCTCTCGAGCTGACCCCGATTTCGTAGTCCAGCTCTTTACTCAGGAGGTGCCGGAGTTGATGGCTGGCAGTGTAGTAGTTAAAGCAATTGCCAGGGAGCCAGGTCAGCGAACAAAGATGGCTGTAGCCGCTGTTCGCTCAGGTATAGATCCAGTTGGAACTTGTGTTGGCCAAAAAGGTGTCCGTGTCCAGACAGTAATTAACGAATTAGGTGGTGAAAAAATAGATATTATCCAATACACCCCTAATCCAGTTCAGTTTATCCAAGCTGCTTTGTCTCCTGCCGAAAAGATAGAAGTAAAACTGGACGAAAAAAAGAAAGTGGCTTATGTTTATGGTGATTCTGAACAACTTGCCTTAGCTATTGGTAAGGATGGTCAAAATGTCCGCCTAGCTACCCGCTTGACCGGTTGGGACATTGAGGTAATGTCCGAGGATAAACAAAAAGCAACCGCTAAGAAAACAGAGGAAAAGAAAAAAGAAGAGAAAGAGAAAAAAGAGGAAGAGTAACTTCTTCTTAATTGGAGGGGAAAATGGCAAAGGTTAAAAAAACACCGGTGGTAGTTGTACTAGGCCATGTAGATCATGGAAAAACCTCACTTTTAGACAGAATTCGCCAGACTCATTTGGTAGATAAAGAAAAAGGTGGAATAACCCAATCAATTGGTGCTTGGCAGGTAGAGCTGAAAGGAAAGAAGATAACTTTTATTGATACGCCAGGCCATGCAGCTTTTAGCCAGATGCGTTCCCGAGGGGCAGCGGTGGCGGATGTTGCTGTGTTGGTGGTGGCAGCTGACGACTCGGTTATGCCTCAAACTAAGGAAGCAATAAGGATAATTAATCAAGCAAATATACCTTTTCTTGTCGCGGTGACTAAAATTGACCTCCCGGGGGCGGATATAGAGAAGGTAAAAGCAGATCTGGCTCGGGAAAATGTTGTTGTTGAAGCCTACGGTGGCCAAGTGGTTATGGTTCCACTTTCTAACAAAACCGGCCAGGGAATCGATGAGTTGTTAGAGATGATTCTTCTCACTTACGAGATGCAGCCGGTTGAAGTGGAAGTGGATAAGCCAGCTGAGGGTTTTGTCTTAGAAACCCAGTTCGACAAGCGGCGAGGGAAGTTAGTTAGTTTGATAATTAGCCAAGGAACGCTTAAACAAGGTGATTTTATTTCTTGTGGAGGGAAGGTGGCCAAGATTAGAGCTATGTATAATGACCAAGGGAAGGCAGTTAAAGAAGCTAAGCCTGGAGAAGCGGTCCAAGTATGGGGTTTTGAAGAACTTCCTCAAGTAGGAGAGATCTTTACTTCCCTAGGTAAAACCAAAGTAAAGAAACAACGCCAAAAGGATAATTTAATAGCTGGTTTAGATACTCAAATTAGAAGTGAATTAGCTAGACTGAAGGATAAAAAGAAGGTTATTCCTATTTTTCTTAAAGCCCAGACTAAAGGGGCTTTGGAAGCCATAGTTTCTTCTTTGCCTAAGGAAGTAAAGGTAGTTTACCAAGGGGTAGGGGAAGTAACAGAATCAGAGGTAGAACTGGCTTCTACTTTTGGGGTGGAGATAGTTACATTTCAATTGTCTCCTAAACAACGAATAGTGAACTTGGCCCAGGCAGAAGGAGTTAAACTAACAAACTACGAGATTATATACAAATTATTGGAGGAGTTTGAGAAGCGGGTTCTTAAACTTTTAGAACCAACCATTGATCAAGAAATTTTAGGGAAAGCTAAGATTCTGAAGGTCTTCCAAATAAAAGAGAAACAAATTGCTGGTTGCCAGGTTATTGAAGGAAAGATAGAGATTAAAGATAAGGTAGAGTTACTTCGCCAGGAAAAGATTGTCGGCAAATCAAAGATTGTTAGTTTGAGACAAGGAAAAGAACTTCGCCAAAAGGTTGGTAAAGGTGATGAGTGCGGTATTCTCCTTGACCCACCTCTTGACTTTAAACCAGGTGATGTGATATGCTCCTATAGAGAATGATATCGGATGGCTCAAACAAAGACGAACTGCCTAATCTTATCTCAAAAACTAACTCAATTGCTATTTGCCTTTCTCCTTTACATAGTATTCCCATAATAGAAATTATTGGAGCTGGACTCTCTTTGGCTTTAACTAAAGATGGAAGAGAGATTATTTTTAGTGCTCCTAAAGAAACAAAGTTAAATTATCCCCACAAAGAAAAATTGGACAGAAGCCAAGGGAATCGAGATTTAATTATTTCTTTACCCTACAACCAAGAAGATATAGAGAAGATAACTACCTTAGCAGGTCCTAATGGTGAGATGGAGATTGCTGTTCAAACCAGAAAAGGTCTCAAACCTATTAGAGCTGAGGAGATTAAAACAAGCTATCGAGGCTTAGATGTTCAATTGATTGTCTTAGTTGGGATTAGGAATTTAACTGAGTTAGCTGAGACTTATAGCCAAAACCAGCTTTTGTTTCAAGAAGTTCCTTTGGTTCATTTTTATTACCCCAATACTACCCCTCTAGGTAAGTATAATTTTCCTCTTACTCCCGGAGCTGAAGTGGAAAATATAGTTGAGTGGTTACGAGAAGAGAAAATGGAGATTAATCCTCTTGGGGCTGATTTACTTCTTTGGGGACTTCGTTACCAGAAAAATAACTTCCAAAAACCTCTCAGTTTAGCTACAGCCCAAGCGGTTAGTTGGCTTCTAGAAAAAGGTGGTAGTGACCAACCTCTTACCTCTCCTTCAGTTTCAAAACCAATCCTTACGACTCCTCCGCGGATAGCTGGGTTATAAAAAGGCCTTAGGTTGTTTCGGAAGAAGAGTTAAACTCAAAGTGTTTATTGAAAAATTTAATGATTTTGTCGATAAAAGAGGGTTGGGGAGGGTTATAGTTTAACTTAGAGCGCAGGTGTTTTTCTATTTTTTCAACAATTTCTTTCTCATTTGGCACGGTAAGAATAATTAAATGACTTAATCCCTGAGAAGAACGGATGAAAAAGAGATAGTAATTATTTTGGTTTTCAAACCAGAACTCTCTAAGATGGCTCCATTTATAAAGCTTGTCTCCTACCCAAATGCCGTCTTTATTGATAAGGTACCTGACCTTTTGGGGCTGAACTGTTTTTAAAGCCCAATAAACAAAATAAATAGAGATGAGAGCAGCAATAAGAGAAAACTGGCGGAGAAAAAAGAGAATGATGCTTACTAGGAGAAGAATAAGAAGCAAGGTAGTTAGAACTTGCTTTTGGGGTGGGGTAAAAGGACGACTAAATGATTGCCACTCTATTTTTATTGATTCTCCCGTCGGATTATTTGAATCATCACTCGGTACAGAGTTCATCTTACTCTAATTATACCTGAATAGACCTTCTTCGAAGAGGATTTGCTGATAGTGTAAGAAACTTCAAGAGGCTCATAAAAACTAATTATTTTGCTCTCTCCTGGCTTAAGAGTCATATTGCTGAGGTAATTGTCTTTGTCGGCCAGGATAAGTTTGTCCTTAGTTTGGTTGGTAAACTTTAATTCTTGTTTAGTGTAAATATTTATTTCCTTAGGTATTGAAAAATCAGGAGAGATAGTTATTTCCACCACTCTCTTTTTTTTATTTGAGACTGAAATGGAAGGTTGTTTTACCTCAGGTGTTGAAGGTTGTTTTCTCTCCCGATGCCAATTTATTTTCCATCGAGGGCTGATTTTTGTATTAGAGGAAGATAGGTAAAAAAAGGATAATCCACCAACAATAATTGCACTTCCGACAATGACTACCCATTTTCTAAATTTGTTTTTTCTTCTCATAATTTTAAAATAACACTTTTCTCCATAAAAGGTCAAGATGCGGACTGGAATTTGGTAATCAGAACTCCGAGCTCCGAACACTGAGTTCTGATTACCTAGTACCAAGTCTCAATGGTATGTTTATAATAGGTTATGTTAAACGCCTCAAGAAAGTTTTTATTGATAGCTCTTACTTTTTTTCTTCTGGCCGCTTTTTTGGCTTACATTATTCTTATCCATCCCCAACCATTTCCCTTTGAACTAAACTTCTACCATTTTCTTCTTTTCACTTCTTTTCTTGGTTCTTTATGGGTAGCTATCTCAGCTGTTTACCCCTTGGCTGTTCTCCTGATAATTTTGGCTCTTATTAAATTTTGGAGAAAGAATCAACGCGACGAGACCCTTTTAGCTATTCTCCTGGGTAGTGGGGTAGTTTTAACTACATTCTTGAAGAGATTAATTCATCGTCCCTGTCCCCCATTGAAGATCCTTAGGGCTCAACCAACATTTTCTTCATTTATCAACTCCTCTTTAGGTAAAACTTTTTTTCCTCCTAAAACGCCGGCAGATTACTGTTGGCCCTCAGGACACACCTTAACATATACTATCCTATTTGGAGGAATTGTTCTCCTTATTCAATATAATCTCCTTCCTCGTTACTTTTGGTCGAAGTTGATTTATTGGCTAAGCCTTTTCTTTTTGTTTACTATTGGCTTAAGCCGAGTTTTCTTAGGCCAACATTGGTTCTTAGATGTTATTGGAGGCTACTTGATTGGTTTTGGTTGGTTAGCTTTAGTAATGAGTTGGTTTTTTCAAAAAAAAGGGAAAGATGAGGGTTAAAAAAGTAACTCCATCAGAAGTAATAGTTAAGACCAAATGGTTTAAAATCTCCCATTTGGAAGCTACTTATGATGACAATAGTCAAGTGGACTGGGAATTTTTAGATGAAGAAAATGATGCTGTTTCTGGAGTGTTAATTGATGATAATAACTTTCTCTACTTGGTTAAAGAATGGTGGGGAGCTTGGCGTAGTGAGGTGATTAGTGTAGTTACTGGAGGAATAGCTAAAGGATTAGATCAGAAAGCAGCAGCTAGGGAATTTGTTCGTGAGGCGCGGGAAGAAACTGGATTTCGCCCTCAAAAGGTTACCTTTTTAGCTAAACTTCGCTTTAGTTTAAGTTCAAGGGGTTACCGTTACATTTTCCTGGGGGAGAATTTAAAAAAAGATCCCCTACCTCCGGATGATGGTGAAAAAATTGAGGTAATTAAGCTGCCTTTTGATGAAGGAATGAAGTTAATCTTCAGTTCACCTCCACAATTAACTGTTTACTCAGCTCTGGCTCTAATCTTAGCTAAAAGGAAACTAGGTTTATGATTAAAAAAGGTCAACTCGCTTGGGAGTATCTAGAAAACTACCGTCGTCAGGCTTTACCTTTGTTAGATGAATTTTTCCACACCCAAAAAGAAGAAGCTAAGAAAGTGGGCAAGCTGCCAGTCGAGAGCCTCAATTATTTTCATGATCTTTGCCGCCGAGGAAAATTCATTCGAGGGACTTTCATAACCCTTGGTTACCGTTTAGGAGGGGGAACTGAAAAAAAGAAAATACTCCTTCCTAGCTTGGCTATTGAGTTTTTCCACACAGCCATTCTCATTCATGATGACATTATGGATGAAGATAACCTTCGCCGAGGAATTAAAACTGCTCATACCTACTTTGCTGACTACGCTCGAAAGACAAAAATACCCCGACCAGAACATTTTGGCTTGAGCCAAGCGATCACTCTAGCTGATACGGGTTTTTACCTCTCTTGGCAATTACTTTTAGAATCGTCGTTTCCACCCTATTTAAAACTTAAGGCGGGACAAGAGCTGGCCAAATATATTAGTCGTTTAACTTATGGTCAGATGCTGGATATAACCAACGAAACTTCCCTAACCACCAATCTTCCTGAACCTGCCGCAGCTGGGGAAACCCTGAAAAGAATACTAAAGATCTTCCGTTATAAAACAGCCGAGTATACAGGTAGCCTACCTTTAATTCTCGGTTATATTTTGGCTGGTGGTGAAGAAAAAATAGAAGCTCTTTACAATTATGGTCTAGCTTTTGGTTGGATCTTTCAAATTGTTGATGATCTTCTGGGCATCTTCGGTCAGCAGGAAAAGTTGGGTAAGCCTCTGGGTTCAGACCTAGTTCAAGCTAAGAAAACAATCTTGGTTTACTATTTATTAGAAAGTGGTCGTCAAGACCTTCTCAATCAATTGAGGGAATTATTAGGGAAGGAAACGATTACGCCAGTTGACTTAGAGAAAGCTAAGCAACTTTTTCAGGATTCAGCTGCTTATGCTAAAGCCCAACAACTTAGCCAAACCTACCTTCAAAAAGGCTTAGAAATAATTCCTCAGCTTAGTTCCCATCCTACCGACCAAGACCTATTAAAATCCTTCCTTTACTTGGTCTTGGAAAGGGAAAAATAGTTTTCCTAATAATTTAGAACTCAGAGCTTAGAACTCAGAATAAATCACTCTCCCGAAGTGTGATTTATCACTCTTCGGGAGTGTGATGAACTTAGAACTCGGAACTTGGAACTTAGTAAAAATAACCAATTTTCAATGATCAATTTTCAAATAATATGGAACTAGGAACTAAGAACTAGGAGCTAGGTTGAAGAAAGCACTAAATTCTAAATCCTAAGCTCCAAATAAATCCTAAATTCTAAATCCTCTAAACAAATCCGAAATCCTAATGACTAAAATCCAAAACCTTTTTAGGGAGTCATCCCGACTTGTCGGGATGACGCGGGAGAGGAAACAGCTCACCCAGAACAACACCAAAAAGAGGCTTACTTTACAAACTTTATGAACTTTCTAACTTTACAAACTAATCTCCTAGCTCCTAGTTCTGGTTACTGTCAGAGGTGGAGGGTGTTAATTATGGAGGAGAGTTCCGGTGTAGTTTTCTCCTTGAAGGATTCTTTTTACATTCTCTAAATCGCTTCCTTCGGTGACATAAACATTGAGATTTGTCTTCATAGCTTGTTTAGAAGCAACTGGGTCAAAAGGAGCACTCATCCCGGGAATCCATTTGTCTCCTACAAGTTTAATGAAGTCTTTCCAGAGCATATCTTTTAAAGGTTTAGCGTGAGGATCCTTTTTTGGATCGGCTGAATAAACATATTTGATATTGGAGAGGTTGATCATAGTTTTTGCTTTGAAACGGTTGGCTATTTTTACAGCCACATAATCAGTTGACCAACCAGGTTTCCAGCCTCCGGAAACGATGACAGGTTTGGTTGTATCTAAGTAGTCTTCTTCTGGATTAGTAATAATAACTGGCTGGGCTATTGGTCTAAAGATGGTTCGGATAAGATGGGCATTGAAGCGGGTGGCATGGATTCCTAACCAGTCCATATCATCGTGGGTGATAGAGTCACCGATAATTTCTTTGGCTGCTTGAATATAATTGCGTGCTGGAGCTCCTCCACCAACGACTAGAACAAAACTCCAACCATTGTTGACGAAATCAAAGATAAAATCACGGAACTGGCGAAGGTAGGAAACATTAACTTCATTTGGAACAACTAACGAACCCCCTAATGAAAAAACTACTCTTTCTCTCCTTTTTTCGTCTTTAAAGTTCATAATTCTGCTTTTAATAATACCACCTTGTTTAAATTTTGCAATTAAAATGTTAAATATACTGGAACTTGGAACTAAGGGATTAGTTTGTAAAGTTAGAAGGTTCATAAAGTTTGTAAAGTAAGCCTCTTTTTGATGTTGTTCTGAGCGAGCTGTTTCCTCCTCTCTGTGTCATCCCGACTTGTCGGGATGACTCCCTAAAAAGGTTTTGGATTTTGGTCATTAGGATTTCGAATTTGTTTAGGATTTAGGGTTTAGAATTTAGTGCTTTCTTACTGAGTTCTAAGTTCATCACACTCCCGAAGAGTGATAAATCACACTTCGGGAGAGTGATTTATTCTGAGTTCTAAGCTCTGAATTCTAAGTTCTGATTACCTAGCTCCTAGTTCCATCAGTATTGACAACTTGTTTGGAGTGTGATAGCTTGGATAATTAGAATGTTTTTGTGGTTTAAAGAACCAAAAAGGTTATTAGGCAAAACCCCCGTCAGGGGGTATTTTTTTGGCCTGACGAAGAACTTTTCTCTAGCCGGTATCCGCTTCCTCAAGAAAAAACAGAGTCATCAGCAAGTTTTAATTAGGTTAATAAGTTAAAAGGAGGTAGTATGGCATCAAGCCGCCCCATTAAAAGTTACCTACCTAATGACCGGCCACCATTAGGTCAGTTAATAATTTTAGGCTTTCAGCACGTTTTAACAATGTTTCCAGCGACGGTCTTAGTAGCTCTTCTGGTTGGTTTCGATGTTGGAGCAGTCTTGGTGATTTCAGGTTTAGCCACTATCACCGCCCTTATTCTTTCCCATCGTTTTAGTGGTAAGTTCATTCCTCTCTATTACGGCTCAAGTTTCTCATACATCGCTGCTATCGCTGCCATCACCCAGGCTAAGTTTGCTACCTACGCTGGGAAGGATTTAGTCTCTCTTGCTCAAGTAGGAATTGTGGCTACTGGTTTAGTTAATGTTGTCACTGGATTGATTATTAAGAAATTTGGCAAGGATGCTCTAGATAAGATATTGCCTCCAATAGTTACTGGTTCGGTCGCTCTAGTAATTGGAATTGCTCTTTCTAAGGCTGCCTTGGATATGGCCAAAGCCAATTGGTGGATAGCTCTTTTTACTCTTTTGGTAACTATTCTCAGCTCAGTTTACCTGCGGAACAGGGGCTTTTTTGGCCTTATTCCTATTCTCATTGGGGCAATCAGTGGCTACCTAGTCAGCTGGTGGGCCGGATTAGTTAAGTTTGCTCAAGTGGCTCAAGCCCCCTGGTTTGCCTGGCCTAAGTTCACTCTACCAGCCTTTACCAATCCTCGAGCTGGGGAAGCTATCGCCGCCATCGCGGTGATTGCTATCGCCACTATCCCTGAATCAACAGCCCACCTTTATCAAATTAGCCTTTATGTTGATAAGCTGGCCAAGGATATGAAGAAAAAGCCGTATGAGCTAAGTAAGCTTATTGGCCTTAACCTGGTCCTCGATGGTATTGGGGATATGATTAATGGTTTCTTTGGAGGAGTGGCTGGCACCAACTACGGTGAAAATAACTCCTTGATGGTTATTACTCGCAACTATTCTGGTTGGGCATTAATCTCAGCAGGAGTTATTGCTATGATTCTAGGCTTTATTGGTAAACTGAACGCTTTAGTGGCTAGTGTTCCTTTAGCTGTTACTGGCGGCCTAGCTATTTACCTCTTTGGAGTTATTGGGATGCAAGGAATAGCTCTTTTAATGTCTGAGAAAGTTAACCTTTACAAGCCGGCGGAGCTGGCTATTGGAGCGGTAATCTTAGTTGTTGGCATCGGCGGCCATATCGGTTTTGGGGGCAATCTGCCTATTCCTATTCTTCAAGGTATTTTTCCTGACGGTTTACCAGCCATTGCCACGGCGGCTGTTTTAGGAATCTGCCTTAATCTGATATTTAGTTACCTCCCAGCCGATGAAAGCTAAACAAATAATCACCACCCCCATAGATGTTAGTGGCCAACTAGATAATCATTATCATGGGCCTACCTACTTCGACTATTTAGTTGACTGGGGTTTAGAACTAAGTCGTTTCCAAAGATATCAAACTCCCCCGACCAAAAGATGGAGAAGCTCAAAAGATTTGCCTTCGGGGGTAGAAGTACTTGAATGGCAGTCGAAAGATGTAGGCCAGTTGATGGATAGATTAACCTGGTTAGCTAACCAACCTCAAGCCTACACTGATCAGAAGATTAAATTAAAGTACAAGCAAACCTTGGGGTACGTTTATGAAGAGATTAAAAGCAATAATATCTTAACTTCGACAACTCCTTTGGGAATCATTAGGGCCGGCCGGGTGGCAGCCGAGTTTCTCCATCCCAACCAACAGCCTCTGCTGATAAATATGAAGCGCTTGCCTTTTAAAGATGGCAGCTTTAAGGTAGGGATAATTGATAAGGATCAAGTTCTAAAAACTAATTTAAAAGACCAGCCGTTAGAGATAGATGAGGTCTTCTTAGCCTCAGGTTTGACTATTGCAAGTTTAATGACTCTTTTGAATCGAGAAGACAACCTTCCTAACCAGCTTGAGATTATTGCTCCTTTTGCTACTCAACCTGGTATTGAGTGGTTGATGGAGTTAGCCAAGGTTTTTTCTCTTAAACTTCGGATAGTGACCGCCCGCCTTTACTGGTACCTTGATGAAAACCTTTATGTTTGGGAGGATCCTAGCCGACCAATTTACTCCCGTTTGAAGAAAGCCGGTATTCAACCAGTTTTTGCTGGAGGTGATGCTGGGGATCTGACGGAGGTTTAAGAGCTTGAAAGACGAGGTAAACTAAAATTATGTCTCGTCATTTTAAGCGGCGGAAAGAAAATTTCGTCTGCCAACATTGTGGTGCTTATGTAGAGGGTAACGGTTATACCGATCATTGTCCTCGTTGCCTTTACTCGAAACATGTTGATCTTCACCCCGGCGACCGGCAGGCGAACTGTGGCGGCCTAATGGAGCCGATAGGTTTGGAAATTAAGGGAGGAGAGTATCGAATTAAATACCGTTGCCAGAAATGCGGGTACATCCATTGGGTCAAAGCTGCCCCTGAAGATAATCGAGAGGTTCTCATCTCTCTTTCTAGCCGCAGCGGGTAAAATAAGGTATAGTAAGTTAAAAGGAGGGAAGATGAAGGTAAAGATTTATCATGATCGTCAGGCCTGTATTGATTGTAAGAGTTGTACTATGCTGGCTCCAACACATTTTGGGGATGGAGAAGATGGGAAAGTGACTCTTATTGGAGGTAAAGAAGAAAAAGACTTAGTTTTTGTTAAGGAAGTTGAGGTTGATGAAGAGGGTTTAGAGGAGATAAAATCTGCTGCCGAATCCTGCCCGGTAGGAGCGATTAAGTATGAGGTGGAAAAATCATAGCTGTTTTGAAACTAGTTTCCAGATCTGTTGGTGAACCTTCTCAGCTGGTCCATTGACTTTTACCTTTAACCAACCGTAGCGCTTGCCTAGTTGGAGATGGATCTTCCTATTTTTTTTCCAAATCTCCATTCCAGCATCTTCATGTTTGTGGCCTTTTTCTATAGCTTGGCTGAACCGAGGGCCATCTAGGAGAATGGCTATATCAGGTTGAAGTAAACCTTTATTTATTTCCTCTAATTGAGGGATGCTTAACCCCATCGTCGCTCCCCAAGCTATTCCAGTACCGGTATAGTCTTCGGCGACAACAAATATCCCGGCGGCTAGGATTTTTTCTAAGACAGGCTGAAAGTCACGCCGATTTTGAGCATAAGCTGTTTGCAGTTCCAGATCAGTCATTTTTTTACCATGGCGAAGAACATCATTGATTAAGGGACCAGTAGGAGCTAGATCATAAATGGGGTATTTAATAATTAGAACTTGTTTTCCTTCATCGATAAGGCGCTTAGCTAAAAGGCGGACTTGAGTTGATTTGCCGATATTATTTGGTCCATAAATAACCAAAAATTTTCCTCGCATACTCTCATTCTAGCACTAAAAGTTATAATCGGAACTCAGAACTTGGAACTCAGAATAAATCACACTCCCGAAGTGTGTTTTATCACTCTTCGGGAGTGTGATGAACTTAGAACTCAGAACTTGGAACTTAGAAAAAAGCACCAAATCACAAATACCAAGTTCCAAACAAATCCCAAATTC
>JALVIH010000015.1 GCA_027028625.1 bacterium
ACTTAGAACTTAGTAATTGGAACTAGGAACTAGGATCTAGGAGCTAGGTTAGAAATAATTAATAACCCTGTAAGGTAAAAGCTTAGAAGAAACCTGAGTGTCAGTACCCTTGCGCTCGCTTCCGCTCGCTAGATTCTTCGCGGGGCTCAGAATGACGCCAAGGGAAAAGATAGGTTTTGATAACTGATTATTGGGATTTGTTTGGAACTTGGAGTTTGTGACCTGCCTGCCGGCAGGCAGGTTTGTTGCTTTTTTCTTACTGAGTTCTAAGCTCCAAGTTCCAAGTTCTGATTTCCTAGTTCCAATAAAAGTTGGCGAAGGGCTTGGCCGCGATGAGAAATTTTATTTTTTTCCTTGGAACTTAGTTCGGCTACTGTCTTACCAAGATGAGGTAAAAACATAATAGGATCGTAACCAAAACCGCTTTTCCCCCTAGGATGAGGGATAATTATTCCCTCTAACTGGCCTTTAGTTTTGATGATAATTTCCTTTTGAGGATGGTAAAAAACCATCACATCAATGAAGGCTGCCTGGCGCTGCTCAGGAGGAGTGTCCTTGAGGGCTTCTAGTACTTTCTTGATTCGTTCCTGGTCATTTTTCCCCCAGCGGGCCGAATAAATACCTGGGCGACCACCTAAAGCTTTAACAACTAAACCAGAGTCATCGGCTAGAGTGGGCAGTTGACTTTTCTCGGCCCAAGTCTTGGCTTTAAGATAAGCATTCTCAAAAAAGGTCTCACCAGTCTCTTTGACTTCTAAGTCTAGACCAAGCTCCGCCGGAGTAACTATCTTCAATTCTTGGCTGACCACCTCATTCTGAATAATCTCTTTTATCTCCCTAACTTTATGGGGGTTATTAGTAGCTAGGAGTAATGTTTTAATCATTGGTCTTAGAGGCGAATAAATAATAAGAAAATGTGATTAATACCTTAGCAGTTATTTTCCAGTTGTCAAGAGGAGGTTGGTTATTCCCCATTTTTAGAGATAAGAACGATGTTGTCTTGTCGGTAGGCTGAGAGGAGTTGGGCGGTCTTAAGGGTAGCTAGGAAAGTAACCTCTTCTAGCAAAGAGGGGGTAAAGAGTTCCTTTTCCAGAAGGCTGTTTAAAACCTCAGCTACTGTTTGGCCGTTTGTGTTCACATCTCGCACAATCCAAAGATCGGTAACAAAAGCGGGAGTAGGTGTGGAGTAAAGTTGAGGTTGAGGAAGAGTAGTGTTTGGTATCAGGTTAATTACATAGGCCGCCTCTTGGGCTTTATGCTCCCCAGTTAGCTCAATTACTCGCGCCCCTGCTTGGTAGGTTTGATTAACAACCTGACTGAGAGGTGTTGAGTCCAACTCTTGAAAGGGTAATCTTGAAGCAAAACTTTTTTTTAAGGCTTTAACTACCTCTGCACTAACTCCAAGGAAACCGCAGCCCAGGACCTCTTCTTTTCCTTGAAGAACGTTTTCTAAAGCCCCATGATGGTCATCAATATGAATCTCCATCTTACCCCAACCCATAAATTGGTGGAGCCTTTTAGTTAAAGTAAGAGCCTCGTCTAGATCTTGTCCTAAAGCTCGAAAAAGAGTAACCCAAAAAAGTGAACCTCCTGGGAGGGCAGCTTTTTGGTTATAGGTGAATTTTTCTTCAATCTCTCCACCTTCTAACACCCGATTTATTGGCCGTTCGTCAACACAGTATTTTATTCCTCTTTCTGCTGGAACAAGATGTTCTTTTAAGTTTCTAAAGTCTTCTTTAATCTCTCTGTTTTTAAAAGCCTTTTGCCAATTTTGATCTAAGACAAAATCCAAACTCTCATTTTTCATAACCTCTTTCCTCTTTTCCATAAAGTTATTATACCTTATCTTGGAACTTAGAACTTGGAACTTGGAACTTAGAGCTTGGGATTTAGTTAAAAACAATCAAATTCCAAATTCTAAATTCCAAGTAATCCAAACAATATCCAAATTCCAATAACCAATGTTCCAAACGTTTTGAATTTAAATCATTAGGATTTTGATATTGTTTAGATATTAGAGTTTAGGATTTAGGGTTTATTTAGTTTGGAGCTTAGTTAAATAAAACGTGATGCTAACACCAACTTTTGGCTAGGAGATGGTTTTTTGAGACTTGTATGTATTTAGGGTGCGTTAGGGGGGAGAATTAAGCTATAATGAAGTATGCTTGATCCACGGAAAATAGGTATCGTTGGAACAACTCAGGAACAAATTCCCCTAAAAACTATTCGAGATAACCTGGTGATTCTAAAGGATATGAGTGTAGTTATGATTCTCTGGGTAGGAGCTATCAACTTTGATCTTTTATCAGAAGAGGAACAAGAGGCAGTTATCTTCGCCTACTCTGGCCTCTTAAACTCTCTGTCCTTTCCTATTCAGATCTACATCCACTCCCAAAAGAAAGACTTGTCCTTGTATCTCAACTACCTTGATGAACGTTTGAAGGAACTAAAACAAAAGATAATGAAGCAACGGCTCGAAGAGTACCGGCACTTCATTCAACGATTGGTTAAGGACAAGAACGTTCTTGACAAGAAATTTTATCTAGCTATTCCTTACAAGCCAGCTATTTTTAAGCCGCCGTCAACAGAATTTAATCTTTTCTCGCTTTTTACCAAAGGGCAAAAGAAAAAGAAAAAAGTTGAGGAGCCAACTATAGATCTAGACTCTCTCTTAGTTAAAGCCAAAAACGCTCTTGAACCTAAGCGAGATCACCTTATCCGCCAACTGGCCCGGATTGGCCTGCCGGCTAGGCAGTTGACTGACCAAGAACTCATTCATCTCTTTTATTCCATTTACAACCCTAACCAAGCAATTAAAACCTCTTCCCCTTCTGAATACAGCTCAACTCTTGTCAGTTCCAACTTGAGAAGCAGTTAAGATCTCTTCAGGCTTAGTGGTAATAAGTTTGTGTTCCTCTGGTGAAGCAACTACTCGTATAGCCACATGATTGGCTCCAGCAAAGAAAATTCCTTCTCCAACATTAGCCGATAAAAGGAGCTTTCTTTCCCCCTCGGAGAGATAGAAGGTTTTGCTAATTTTGTCAATAGCTGCTGGCGACTGTTTCATTAGAAGCTGAATGGCTGAGTTGTTAATTATTGAGGAGCCATAAGGTGAGTTTAAAAAGTCTTCAACATCTTGGGTTATGGTAGTAACTCCCAAGTAGTATTTTCGGGCTCGCTTAGTTATTCCTCTGAGAAAGCGGGCGGAGCCGGGATACTGCATTAAGTACCAAGCTTCATCAACAACCAGCAACCTCTTCTTGAAGCGGGTAATTATTTCGTTCCAGATGAAGTTAAGAATGACAAAAATAGCTACCGGCCTCAACTCATCCTCAACTTTATTTATAGAAAAGACAGTTAGGGGCGAATCAAGTTGAATGTTTGAAGGGGCATTAAAGATTTTGGCCAGACCGCCCTTAATAAAACGCTCCATTCTTAGGGCAAGTTGTTTACCCACTTCGTTTTCGTAACCCACCAGGATTTTGTAAAGGTCTTCCATAAGAGGCGGCTCCTTGGTTTGAGTTTGGGGATCGGGAGTAATTCCTTTCATTTTGTAGGCTCTGACGATAGCTCGGTCGATAATAGCTCCTTCTTCTGGAGTAAACTTCCCCATAATAATCTCCATCAAAGCATGGAGAAACATTATTTTTTGACTTAGGACATCCTCATCCTCGACTTTATTTATCTTCAAATCAAAAGGGTTAATTTTATTGGCTGAGGTGGGAGAAAAATCCAGGTAGTTGCCAGCAACGGCACTGGCCAACATTCGATACTCGTCTTCAGGATCAATGACTATAACATTAACCCCGAAAAGAAGGGAGCGTAGGATTTCCAACTTAACAGCGTATGATTTCCCAGCTCCAGAAGTGGCAAAAACAGTCATATTAGCGTTCTCTAAGGAAAAGCGGTCGAAGACTACTAAGGATTCATTGTGTTCGTTGATTCCATAAAGAACTCCTCTATTGTCGGATAACTCAGATGAGGTAAAGGGGAAAGTGGTAGCTAAAGAGGTAGTATCCATATTTCTTTTTATGTCTAGTTTGTCTTCGGCAATGGGGATAACTGTCTTAAATCCTTCATCCATCTGGAGGGTGGCCTTTTTGGCAATAATCATTATTGAGCCAAGAGTTGAGATAACTTGTTCAGAAGTAAACCTTAGCTCTTTGAGAGTAGAACTGTAGATATTAATGTAAAGGCCAAAAAGGAAGAACCGTTCTATTCCCCTAACAAGCTGTTCCTGGAGGAGCCGAGCATCTTCTAGTTTGGCTTGAGTACTAGGATTGATAGCCTTCCCTTGTTGAAGGTCATTAGTAATCTCCGCCTCCATCTCAGCGATTTTCCGTCTCAAATCATCTAGTACTGTCTTCCCCTCTACAGGGTAAATATGCATACTAATATCAATGGTGTGTTCGAAGTTTATAAGAGGGAGAAGCCAGTTAGATGAAACATAACGGGGATAACCGGCGACAAAAAGAGTCTGGACATAGCTGTCCCCAATTCTGAGGAAGTTAAAATCTTCCTCAATGGCTGAAGGAGCAATTATATCCACCACATCAGTAACTCCTTCGGCTAATTTGTCTTCAGCCGAAGGTGCCGGATTATCCCTGTTGGAATTATCGACAACTACTTTACTCCCCCATGGTAGTTTCATAATTTAGTCTAACATAATTATCAGAACTTGGAACTCAGTAAAAAAATGATCAATTATCAATGATTAAAACCCTCTTTCTCGAGTCATCCCGATTTGTCGGGATCTAGCGAGCGGAGCGAGCGCAGGAATTGGCAGTCAAGTTTTTTCTAAGCTCTTACTACGGGTTATTAATTGTTTCTAACCTAGCTCCTAGTTCTTAGTTCCTAGTTCCAACAACCGAGTTCTAAGATCATCACACTCCCGAAGAGTGATAAATCACACTTCGGGAGTGTGATTTATTCTAAGTTCCAAGCTCCAAGTTCCGATTACCTAGTCCCGGTTTCCTC
>JALVIH010000016.1 GCA_027028625.1 bacterium
AAAGCGAAGAAGAAAAATAAAATCAAGCCATAGAAATTGGGATCAAAAAGACTACCAAACAAGCGGTAATGGTGTGGATCCCAATTACCTGGATTATAGAAAGAGATTTTATTAAAGAAAAGATATTGACCCACAGATAAAACTATAAAGGACCAGCTCAATCCTTTTAACCATTTAATTGAAGGAGGATGATAAAGCAAATAAAAACCATCTACCCAACAAACAAACCATCTCCACCAGTAGAGTAAGCCAGCCAAATGAAAATGGAAAAGTTGCCAACTATCAATTAAAGTAAGAAAAAAAATTACAGTAGATAGGACGAAAAATATATCTTTACTTTTATCTTCCTTAAAGACAAGTAACCACTTAAGAGCTAAAGGAAAAAGTAATATTAAAAGAATATCTAAAAGATGAAGATGATAAGGCCTTCCCAAAAATAAGGATATTTTAAAAGAGCCTATTTCTCCTAAAAGGAAAGAAAGAGCAAATAAAAACCACCATAACCTTACAATCTTCTCTTTCATTTGGAGGAAGAAAATAAAAACAGTTTAACTTGAACAATCAACGAATAGTAACTCATTAAAAAAGCTTGATAAATACCTCTATATCCGTCTAATAAACCCTTCCGAAAAATTAAGTCTTGGAAACATTTGGCTATTGGGTAAAAGATAACTTTAAATAAATTTCCTTTAACTCCTTTTTCTTTTAAATCCAAAGCTCGAAGAGTAGAGTAGTAATTTAAACGCTGAATGAATTTATCCACAGATAAGTGCTGATTGTGAAGAAGATAAAAAGAGGTTATTTTCTTTCGAGATAGTTTTTTACCTTCTATTCTCTCATGCACTTTTCCTTTCCATCTTAACTCTTTTTTCACAATCCTATCGTGAAAAATAGATTCTCCATGCCCCAAAATTTTACCTAAAAAGACCTCTTTTCGCTTTACTCCATAGATATCTTTATTCAGATTCTGAAAAAGCCTTATAAACTCTGTCTCATTTTTTATTTTTACTGCTTCGTCACTATCTAGATGGAAAAGATATTTTTCTTTTGCCTCGTGGTGGGCTAGATTTCGTAGGTAAGCAAAATTATCTTTTATCTTATGAGTAACCAAGCGGTGGTTAGGAAGTTTAGCAAGATCATTTTTTTCTCCAAATTGAAGACTGTCTTCTTGAGCAACAATAAATAAAACTTCAGCAAATTTCCTAGCTAGAGAATAAAACTCAGGCTTTAGCTTCGTTTTTTTAGTAACCAAGACAACTAAACTTACAGGATAAGCTTTATTCATAGTTATTTCCTCTGTTACAATAGTAACATATGTCACTTAATCGATGGAAACAATTGTTAACCACTACTTCCCTCAAACTAAATATGCTTAGCAGCGGGGCTTTCTGGTTCATTAATATATTAACTTCTCTTATTCTTATTAGGATAGTTTTAAGATATGTTAGTTTGAGTGAATACGGCTACTGGGCTGCCTTTTTAGCTATTACTTCTTACTTCACCTTAAGCGACCTGGGCTTAGGCCCCACTATAACTAAGTATATCTCTAACGTAACCATACCACCAGAGAAAAAAAAGCAGCTAGTTACCTTTATTCTTCTTTTAGAATCTCTCAGTGCCACTATTTTGGCTGGAGGCATATTCATTTTTTATTTAACCTTCTACCACCACAATTACTTTTCCCTTTTTATCTTCCTCCTTATCGGCCAGTTCTTTACCCAAATGGGGATGAATCTTTTGGCCATCCTTAATGGCCTTCAAAAAATATTTCTTTCCAATGTTCTCACTTCAACTAAAGCTTTAATTTACTTCTTTCTCGTTTACTTTACAGTCTCGAAAATGGGAATATTTTCACTAGCGTTTTCATTTACTTTAGCTGCGATAATATTTTTTATAACCGCGGTGTACGCAGTCAGCCATTACTTCCACCCCAAAAAGAATGATCTTCGAGGAATAGATAAAGTTTTGATTAAAAAAGCTTTAAGTTTCTCTAGTTCTATGTTTATCCTTAAAATAGTAGGTCAGACTAGAACTCAATTTGATAGGATAATCCTCTCTCTATTAACTTCGCCTGAGTTAACAGCAATCGTTGATTTAGCCAAAAAACTAATCGGCCCAGTAAGAGGTATTTATATCTCTTTCATTTCTCCAGTTTTCCCTGTTTTTAGCCAACTCCATAGCCAAGCTAATAAAGAAAAACTAAGGTATGTTTTTTATAGAACTATCACTTTAGCTTTAATAGTTCTCTTTATTTCCTTTGCTACCCTCGGAATTATCGCCAAACCATTAGTAGACTTTTGGCTTGGACCTCAGTTTGAAAAAATTCTTCCACCTGTCTACATTCTTATTATTTCCGAAGCTATAAACCTAGTAATGTATCCAGTCAACTTAAAAATTATCGCCTCCGACCAACATTCGCTCCTTGTTAAATTTGTAACTATTATGACCACTATTCAATTGACTCTCAGCTTACTCGCCCTTTATTTTTGGAACTACTTGATTATGTTATCTGTCTTTGCTGGAGTCGAGTTTATCAAATTTATTATCTGGTTAATTCTCTTTAAATCTCAATGGCTCTTTTAAACAAGACTCCTTTTTCAAAAGATAATATCGGGATAATCATTATTAATTACAATAACTGGGCTGATACGAAAGAAACTCTAGAAAGCATCAATCAATCAACTTTTAAAAATTTCTCAGTTCTTTTAATAGACAACAACTCTAAGGATCAAGAGTCTTTAGCTCTTAAATTAGCTAAGCTCCATTTGAAATATCCTCATTGGTTAAAAAGGAACAAAAAAAATCTAGGTTTTGCCAAAGCAGTCAACCGGGGGCTAAATTTTTTCTACAAGAGAGGATATAAATATTATCTTCTTCTTAACAATGATGTTCTGGTTTCCCCCTCTTTTTTAGATTGTTTAGTAAAAGAGTATAAAAACCTTCCTCCTGGTTCAATTCTCTCTCCTTTAATAAAACACAGAGTAAGTTCCTTAACTCTTTATGGAGGAGAAGGGTACTTAACTCCTCTAATTGCTCTAGCCCGCCATCGGAATTATCTTCACCAACCAAAATGGGGAATAAAAAAAGTTCAATTCGTTTCCGGTTGTTCAATTCTTTTCGACTATAATTTACTTCAAGATAACCTCCGCTTCGACGAACATTTCTTTCTTTATCTAGAAGATGTCGACTTCTGCCTTCAGGCAGCCAAAAAAGGCCATTATTCTTACCTTACTTCAAGATGTTTAGTCTTCCATAAACAGTCGCGGTCCTTTAAAAAGAGCACCACCAAGCTAAAGTATAGCTTCCCTTCTAACCTTAGGTTTGCTTGGAAACATTACTCCCTCTTCTCGCCTATCTGGGCTATTTTCCTACCTTTTTTCTATCTTAAACTATACGTCCACTGGTCACTGAGAGAACTTAAAAAGAAAGCACTAAAACTGTTATCTAATACTAAAAAGTTGTTCTAATTTTCGAGCTTGTTTTCGACTATCATATCTTTCTCTAGCTAGGCTATAAACTTTTTGTTTATAGTTCAAAAGAGTTTGAGGATGAGCAATAAAATTAATAACTTTCTCTACAATTCCAGAATAATCCCCCTCTTTTACCAATAATTGATCGTTACCAACTACCTCTTCTATGGCTCCGCTTCTATAAGCCAACGGAACTACTCCTGAACTCATTGCTTCAACCAAATTCATTCCAAATAACTCTTCCCAATACTTGGTAGTATGAGAAAGAGATAATAAAATATCTGCTTGACGATAGATTGCCGGCATTTCCCTATAAGGATAAGAAAAAGAAGGAATTCCATTATTCTCCAAATACTTCTTTAATGGGCCTCTACCCACCACTTTCAATTCAAAATCAACACCCCTTCTGTGTAGAAGGTTGTAAATAGAAACTAAATCTCTTACCCCCTTCTCCTCTACTAAACGACCGACGAAAAGTATCCTCAATTTTCTTCTACTTTTACTCCAAGAGGGGTAAAAGGTTTTTTGGTTTACTCCGTAGGGTATAACCTTAATCTTTCGAGGTTCCACCCCTTCTTTAACCAAAGCGTTCTTAGCTTTCACGGTAAGTGTGTGAAAAACATCAGTATTTTGGCGAATAAATTGTTTAATTTGTTTTCTTCGCCAAATACCTTCATGATTAAAAGGTTTGGTCTCTGAACAAGTAACAACCAACTTTTTCAAGTCCCCTTTAGCTCGCATTTTGGCCAACTGGTAGGTAAAATAAAAATAAGTTTCCCGACCGCTGGCAACAGTAATTTTCCGCTGTCTCAAAGTTCTTTCTAACCCAAACAACCACATAGCATCACCTAAAAACAACCTATTTAAAAGAGGCATTTTATAAGGGAAATCAGGTAAGTCAACAGGTGATGGGAGCTTGATAAGCGGAAACTTGTAATTCTGATGTATCGGCCTCAGCGACCCTACCCCCCACACCTTAAGTCCATAATCCACCAACGGCTCATAATTCTGCATTTCATACCTATTTATATACCTCCCCCGAACTATGGCTAAGTGATTATCCAACATTTTTGTATGATGACCTTATTCTTATAAACCACGAATCAAAGAAAAATATCAACCTTAATAATAATCGCTCTAAAATATTATGAACATGTTTATTGACGAAAAGAAGTCTTGAATCAATCCACGCCTCTACATTGATCCTCTCTTTCATTCTACTTGAACCACCACCGTAATGATAAATTTTCAGTTCAGGACACATATAAACTAACTTCTTATTATTTCTCCACCTTAAACAAAGATCTAAATCTTCCAAATAAAGAAAAAAATTCGTGTCAAACATTCCAATACTGTAAAAATCTTTCTTTGCAATTGATAAGAAACTTCCCGAAACACTATCCACTTCTAGACATTCCTTTTCCAGGTCGTAGACATTAGCATCTAAAAAATTGAAATGCCTGCTGTATGGATTATTAGGCCATAATTTTTTGAGATTGGTAAACTCAAAAAGAAATGTATAAAAATTAGGTCTTCTTCTAAAAGACAAAAGCCTCTTCTTATTATCTTCTAACGAATAGGTAAGAGCACCAATAATGGCCCCCTTTTTCATCTTCAAAAACTTGAGTGTTTTCTGTAGGAGTAAAGGATCCTTTAATATCACATCTGGGTTGAGAAATAATAAATACTCACCTTTAGCTAACTTAGCACCCAAATTACAGCCCCAACCAAATCCACGATTGGTTTTCTTTCTAACTAAATTGATCTCAAATGTTTTATGTAGCAAATCATTTTTACTAATAAGTTTGTCTATTTTTAATAGTTCCTTTTTATTTCCATCTTCGTACCCGATAAATACTATTTCTACTTTTTTGTTAGATAATTTTTGCCTCAATAAACTATCTATTAATCCATCCAAAAACTTAGAAGAGTTATACAAAACTACTATAATCGAAAGCTCAATGTTGGTATTGACTTCTTCATTCATTTTTGTAAAGATTAATCATTCATGCAAATTAAATCTAAACTTATTCTAACAATAATAAGTTCTACTTTTCTTTTTCTTATTTCCGGTAATTTACTACTCACACAAGCTAACACACATATCATATATTCCAATAATTTTGATAATCTATCTCAATTAGAAGACTGGCAACCAACTCCCACATCATACTGGTCATTAGATAATAATCACTACAAAGTCGAGATTCATAACGAAAACACCCTGGCCACATCCAATCTCAAAGATCAAATATGTCACACCTGGCAAAATTATTCTGTCTCACTACTGATGAGGGGTGATAAGGGTGTAGACCAACATGTAGATTTTTATTATCAAGACCCTAACAATTATTATGATTTGGATTTAAGATGGAACGGATGGGTTGATTCTGGAAATTTGTATATAGCGAGAGTGGTTAATGGTTCAAAAACTTTTCTCACACATCTTATTCCTTTTAATCTTAAACAACATGAATGGTACAGTGTACGCTTGGAAAACGATACTAATCACCATTTTAAAGTTTATTTAAATAATATTTTGGCACTAGAAACAACGGATGATCAACATTCATTTAACGGAGGATGCATTCGCTTTAGAGCTTGGACTGGTGCAGCCCCAGAAGTTTCTTTCGAATATGATACTTTAAAGGTTTTCAAAGAAACAACACTTGAACCGGTAGTAGTAATTCCGGGATTAGGGGCGAGTTGGAATAGGGATATCTTTCTTGGCTACACTGGCGGCCAATGGAAAATGACTCCTTTTGTCCATGTTTATGACGGCTTGATTCAAGCCTTAGAAGCTGACGGTTATCAAGAAGACAACAATCTTTTTATATGGAATTATGATTGGCGGCGGCCAGTTTCTGAAATTAGTTCCAATTTTCATACTTACATCCAAAATAGAGTTAAACCAAAAATCGGCAATGAAAAATTTTCAATCGTTGGCCATAGTTTAGGAGGTCTAGTCGCTCGAACATATCAGACCAACTATAATGACTCTCAAGTTAATAAGCTCATTACAGTTGGCACTCCTCATAAGGGGGCCAGTAATGCTTACTTAACTTGGGCAGGCGGGAAATTATGGGAAAAAGGTAGCTGGGCCAATTTAGCTCTGGAAATCTACCTCCACTTAAACCAACCTAAGTACGGCCGAAGGATAGATACCATCCATGCTTTAGCCCCAGTAGTCAAAGATCTCCTTCCCACCTATCCTTTTCTTCAAAAGGAAGATCACTCATCTATTACTCCCAAAACTACTAACGATTGGTTAGAAAATCTTAATCATCAACCTACTCCGGATAATCTCCTTACCCTCTACGGCACCACTGCTCAACCATTAACTCTTTATCAAATCATCTTAGGGCCTCAGCCTGGTTTTTGGGATAAAATAAATGGCCTCTGGCCTGACGGACAATTAATAAACAAAATTTACTCACCCGAAGGTGACGGTACCGTTCTCAGTCTAAGTGCTGCTTATGCTTCTAATCCTTATCATCTAGACAATCAAACTCACCATGGTTTAGTTTCCTCCGTGGAAGGTACTAAAGCTATTCTAACTCAGTTAGGTTTACCTTGGCCCCAATTATCTTTCCAACCTCAACCATCACCTCATCACAGTCTTATCTTCTTAGCCCACTCTCCCGTTAAGCTACAAGTAAGAGATAGTAATAATCGAGTATATGGATACCAAGGAAACAATAACGGTGTTTACTACAGCCCTGAAGATAAACTGCTTATAATTCCTCAAGCTGACAATTCTACCACTTATACTATCCAACTTATAGGAACAGGGAGTGGACATTATATCCTTGATGTAGGCAAGCAACTAAATGATGACAGAGTTGTTTGGGACTCAGCTGAAGGAGAGATAAAATCTAATCAAACAAACAGTTACCAACTTGATTACCAACCAAACACAGAGAGTTTAAAAATAAACTCGGGGCTTGGAGAAGAAGATACTCTCTTAAGCCTAGTTAATCAATTAACAAATTCATCCTTCATTCGTCACAATCGCCGTCTCCGTTACTATCTGCGCTCCACAAAGAGGTATCTCTACTTAGCTAAACGTTATTCAAATACCCCCCGAAGATATTCATATCTTCTTAGAGCCCATCGTTTTCTAATCCTTTTTGAAGTAACTTTAAATAGGTATAGCAAACGCCTCCCTTCCCAAGATATTTTCTGGACCAAACATAAATTAGAACTAATAAATGATCTCTATCTTAAGATCAACCGTCAACACCGCCTTTATTCCAACCGCTATCTTTCTATAGCTAAGAGATTGGAGAGCCGAAATGAAAGAAGATTGACCACCCTCAAGAATAAACTGACCTCAAGTTCTCCATCTTTCAAAAAGTATCAGCTAGAACAAATTGATAGCCAACTAAGTCAACTTAACAGCCAGCAACCGGATTATATTTATTACCAAATTTACTTTTATTACCTTCTACGATCTCTTAATTAGCACTCATTACAGTCGAGTGCTTGACTTATGAACATTATTAGTGCTAGAATCAATTATTCTAATATTTTAGATTGCTAGATTAAAAGGAAGGAGGTAAGTATGTTGTGTGACAAGTGTGGCCTAAGAGAAGCAACAACAAAAGTTACTATTATCAAAAACGGCAAGCGGCAAACTCTCCACCTTTGCCCTGTTTGCGCTGCAGAAATGAGAGGAGACTATAATTCGTTCGGTGGTTTTTCTCTTTTTGACGACTTCTTTAACGACCTATTTAATGATCAATTTTCCAATTTAGAACCAGGACTAGGGGGAGAACAACCTGCTCATCAAGTCCGGCGGATAGATATTACCGAGTACTTCTCCGAGTCAACTAAACGAGCTATTACCCAGGCAGTGGAAACAGCTCAAAAGTATGGTTCAAAGATGCTCAATACAGAACATCTTCTTTTAGCTCTTCTCAACGATGAGGTTGTTCAGGAAGTTCTTAAAGCCGCTAAAAGTGATCCAGATACTTTAAGGACGTTGGTTGAAGAGGAGTTAGAAAAAACTAAAAAAGAATCCCTAAGTGAAAAAGAAGTTCCTGAACCTTCACCTCGAACTAAACTTGTTTTTGAATTAGCCTTTCAGGAATCTCAAGAACTAGGTAAATCCTACGTCGGACCAGAACATCTCCTTTTAGCCCTCATTCGGGAAGGAGAAGGTCTAGCCGCCCAAATACTTCGTCAAGCGGGACTAAATCACACCAAATTGCGAACGGCTATTCTCAAAAAGGTAGGAAAAGAGGGAAAAATTAAAACAACCTCTAACACCCCCACATTGGACAAATATTCTCGTGATTTAACTGCTGAAGCCAAGCAAGGAAAATTAGATCCAGTCATCGGCCGAGAGGAAGAAATTGAAACAGTAATAGAGATCCTATCGCGACGGACTAAAAATAATCCTGTCTTAGTTGGAGAACCTGGAGTTGGAAAAACAGCCATTGTTGAAGGATTGGCACAACGAATAGTTCAAGGGGATGTCCCAGAAACTTTGCAAGACAAACGGGTAGTTGCTCTTGATGTGGGAAGTATTGTGGCTGGAACCAAGTACCGGGGTGAATTTGAAGAAAGATTTAAGAAGATATTAGATGAAATAACTAAAAACTCAGATAAGTTAATTGTCTTTATCGATGAGATTCACACATTAGTAGGAGCAGGAGGAGCTGAAGGAGCTGTCAATGCTTCAAATATGATTAAACCTGCATTAGCCCGTGGAGACCTCCATTTAATTGGAGCTACAACTCTAGATGAATATCGAAAATATATAGAAAAAGATGCTGCTTTAGAACGCCGCTTTCAAATGGTCCTAGTAAAAGAACCAACAGTTGAACAAACCATCGAGATTTTAAGAGGGCTTAAGGATAAATATGAAGCCCATCACCGGGTCAAGATAGATGACAAAGCATTA
Source organism: bacterium (assembly GCA_027028625.1). Classification (GTDB taxonomy): domain Bacteria; phylum Patescibacteriota; class Microgenomatia; order JAADGY01; family JAADGY01; genus S014-63. The sequence goes on from JALVIH010000016.1 coordinate 9,379, forward strand.
GTTGCTGCAGCCGAACTGTCCGACCGCTACATACAATCTCGTTACTTACCTGACAAAGCTATTGATTTGATAGACCAAGCAGCAGCTATGGTTCGTTTACGCTTTACCACTAAACCACATGAGATAAGAGAGCTTGATAAAAAGCTTAGCCAACTAAAAAGAGAACAGGAATCAGCAACTTCAGCTAGAGATTACGGTCGAGCGGATGAACTGAAGCAAAAAATTAAAAAACTAGAAGATGAAAAGAAAACATCCGAAGCCAAATGGCAGAAAGAAAAAGGAACTGACACTCCGGTGGTAACAGTAGAAGATATAGCTACAATTGTTTCCAAGCTAACCGGCATCCCAGTTAAGGAATTAACTAAAGAAGAAAAAGAAAAACTTCTCAAATTAGAAGAAACTATGCATAAAAGAATTATTGGACAGGATGAAGCGGTAAGAGCAGTAGCCGAAGCTATCCGTAGAGCTCGAGCCGGACTCAAGGATCCCAACCGGCCTATTGGTTCCTTTTTATTCTTAGGACCAACTGGGGTAGGAAAAACAGAGTTGGCTAAAACCCTAGCCGAGGTTCTCTTCGGTTCTGAAGATCATATGATTCGTATTGATATGAGTGAGTTTATGGAAAAACATACCGTCTCTCGGCTTATTGGGGCTCCTCCAGGATATGTAGGTTACGAAGAAGGAGGAAAATTAACCGAGGCTGTAAGAAGACAACCTTATGCCGTTATTCTTCTGGACGAAATCGAAAAAGCCCATTCGGATGTTTTTAATATTCTTCTCCAAATTTTGGATGATGGCCGCTTAACTGATAGCAAAGGAAGGACGGTGGATTTTAAAAACACAATAATCATAGCCACTTCCAACTTGGGATCTTCCTTAATTCAAGAATATGCGGATAAACCAGAGAAATTTGATGAGTTAAAGGATAAACTTATGGATTTACTAAAATCATACTTCCGGCCAGAATTCCTTAATAGAATTGATGAGATAATTGTCTTTCATGCTCTCACTCAGTCGCAGGTTCAAGAAATTGTTAAGCTCCTTTTAGAAAGAACTAAACGCCTTCTTCATAGCCAAGGCATAAAACTAGAAGTGAGTGAGAAAGCTATTCAGGCTTTGGCTAAAGAAGGATTTGACCCGACTTTTGGAGCTCGCCCCCTTAAACGAGTGATTCAAAAAGAAATAGAGAACGCTATCTCTGAAAAACTAATAAAGGGGGAGTTTAAAAAAGGAGATACCATTCTTGTTGACTACGACGAGAAAAAACAAAAATATCTCTTTCAGAAAAAATAACTTCGCCTTTTAATTTATTTGGCAGAAGATTTTTTCTTCCGCCAAATAAATTTGTTATAGATAAAATAATTAGCGGGGACAGTAAAAAGAATAATCGCCAGAACTAAAATCAGCTGGCGGTACTCGTCCCCCAAAAGAGCTGTTCCGCAACCAATAATTAAGGAGGGAACTAAAATCCCGGTGGTAAACGAGGTTAAATTAAACTTAATGAACTGAACCAAAATATGTCGCCAGTGACTCAACTGGCGATCGGCGAAGGTCCAAAGGTTATTGAAAATAAAATTGGAGATTATTGACAGTTCAGCTGCTACCGAGTTAGCCAAAAAATTCCGCCACCCCACACTTAGCTGTGGCCAACTATTTTTAAAAACTGCTGAAAAAAAAGCCAAACCAAAAAAATTAACTAAAAATCCCAAAAAACCAACTAAAGCAAAGCGATAAAAACGGGGTGGGTTTTTAATAACATCAGAAACAAGATAAAGAAGAGTATTCACAATATACTCTGGTCCAAGTTTCGATTTTCCAAAACGGCGATCAGTAAAAACAAGCGGTACCGAAACAACTTTATAGCCTCTTTGAAGGGCTTTATTCAAAAAAGCTATCTGCCAAGTATAGCCATTAAATCGTTTCTCCTTCATCTCATTTCTAATTGCTTTAAACACCTTACTTTTTATCGCTCGATAACCAGTAGTCCAATCTCTAACCCACCAATTAAAAAGGAATAAGGAAACAATAAAATTCCCTAAAAAGGAAAGAAACTTCCGCTTTAATCCCCATTTATCTGGGATAGATCCGCCTTTTATATATCTATTACCGATAACTACATCTCCTTCTTTTACCTTTTCGAGAAGAAGAGGAATCAACTTAGGATCATGAGAAAGATCCGCATCCATCTGAATAAATACATCAACTTGAGGATCTTTATCCAAAAGATAACTCATTCCTCGGTAATAGGCCTTGCCTAACCCTTCTTTTTTCCCTTGAATTAGTTCTAAATCTGGATATTTTTTCATCATCTTCTTAACCACATTGGCGGTTCCATCAGGAGAATAATCATCTATTACCAATACCTTTAATTGCCAGTCCTTTATTTGAGGAAACACTTTTTCAAAAAGAAATGGAATTAATTTACCTAAATTATCTTTTTCATTGTAAGTAGCCAGCAGAATAACAGCTCGAGGTTTTCTAGTCTCAGTAACCATTTTCATTTTTCAAAATACCTTAAAGTTCTTTTTAGTCCTTCAATCAACTCCACCGTTGGTTGATAATGTAATAATTTTCTTGCCTTAGTTAAAACCGGTCGGCGGCGTTTAGGATCATCCTTGTGGGGAAGAGGCAGGTAGCGACGTTCCAATTTCTGATTTAAAATTGTCTCTAAGGTTACAGCTAATTCATTAATAGAAATTTCTTCATCATTGCCTAAATTAATAGTTTCCCCATCGAGGCCGTCTTGGAGCAACATCTTAATTAACCCCTTCACTAAATCATCAACATAACAAAAAGAACGAGTTTGTTTACCATCTCCATAAATAGGCAAAGGTTTATTTCTAAGAACAGCTTGAATGAAATTAGTAATTACCCGCCCATCATTCAATCTCATCCGTGGACCATAGGTATTAAAAATACGGACAATCCGGGTATCCAAATGATACTTTCGGTGGTACAAAGCAACATAGGTCTCCCCTAATCGCTTAGCTTCATCATAAACTGATCGGCTACCTTGGGGGTTTACATTCCCCCAGTAGCCTTCTGGTTGGGGATGAACGAGAGGGTCACCATATACCTCACTCGTTGAAGCAAAAAGGAAACGGCTAGAAAATTCTTTGGCTATCTTAAGTAATCGATGAGTGCCCAGGGTATTTACTGAAATAATGGCTTCAGGAATTCTCTCAAAATCTACCGGCGAAGCAGGCGAGGCTAAATGAGCTATAGCCTTAATTTTATAACTTTCCAATTGATCAAATTTTAAATCCTCAACTCGCCCTTCTATAAAAAGAAAACGAGGTGAGTTCATAAGATGCTTGATATTCACCAATTGACCAGTAATCAAATTATCAACTCCAATAACTAAGAAGTCTTTCTCAATTAAAGCATCTACCAGATGCGAGCCAATGAAACCAGCCGCCCCAGTAACTAAAATAGCACTTTTAGTTTCTCTCATTTAATTTAGCTTCTATAATCCTAACTAACATCTCTTTAAAGTCAAGACTAGGCTTCCATTTTAGCAGTTTTTTAGTCTCTCTAATATCTCCATAAAACTCCTCAGCCTCATTTGGTCTAACTAGTTGGGGGGCAATATGAATATATTTTTGCCAATCACCTAACTTTAAGTACTCAAACACTATATCTAGCACCTCAGTTAATTTATGAGCTTGACCAGTGGCAATAATTACATCCTTGGGGTTGTTTTGTTGGAGACTCAACCACATAGCTCGGACAAAATCCGGGGCCCAACCCCAGTCACGAGCCACATTTAAGTTACCTAGCTCGATAAAGTCTCTCTCACCTTTCTTAATCTCAATTGCCTGGCTAATAATTTTAGGAATTACAAAGTGATTAGGTCTCCGAGGAGACTCGTGGTTAAAGAGAATGCCATTAACAGTATACAGCCGATAATAATTCCGATAAAATCTGGTCCAGAAAAAAGCAGCTGCTTTACTTATTCCATAAGGTTCCTCAGGTTTTATTCGAGAGGACAAACCTAAAGGCATCTTTTGAGTTCTATCAAAAATATAAGCACTAGTAGCCTGGAAAAATTTAGTTGACAATTTATTTTCAACTAAAAAATTAAGGAGAAAAGAAACACTATCCTCATTAACTTTCTTAACCTTAAGAGCAGCACCAGCTGCGGTAGGAACAAAGGTGATAGCTGCCAAGTTGTAGATCTCATCATAGAAATCCTGTTTCAACACTTCTGTAAAGGTTTGCTCATCGGTTACATCCAAAGGTACAAAATCAACTTTTCCTTTTAAGGGGATTAAATATGAGGGCATCTTTGCTCGAGGATAATAAGTGGCCGTTACTTGATAACCTTTTTCTACTAAAAGCTCAACTAAATATGATCCATCTTGGCCAAAACTTCCGGTAACTAAAGCCTTTTTCTTAAATTTCTTAGCTTCCGCAAAATCCATATCCTATTTTAACCCACTTTAACGACCAAGGCCGATGTAGTGGAAACCAGCTAGTTTAACTTTAGTCGGATTTAGAATATTCCGACCATCAAAAATGTATCTAACCTTAGAAATACGTTTTAACTCTTCCAGGTCTAACTCTTTGAACTCATTCCACTCAGTAGCAATAACTAAAACCTCCGTTTGTTTAGCCACTTCCTGCCAGCTCGAAGCGTAATTAATATTTAACTCAGGAAAAAATTTCCTTACATTAGCTATGGCCAAGGGGTCATAAGCATATACTTCTGCTTCCTCTTTTAAGAGTTTTCTAATTAAAACCAAGGCTCTGGATTGGCGGATGTCATCAGTATTCCCCTTAAAGGCTAAACCCAAAACCCCTACCTTCTTATTCTGAAGATGACCTAAGTGTTTCTTAATCTTGTCTATAAAATAATCAACTTGGGTAGTATTAGTTTTGTGGGCTCCAGCAATAACCGCCAGCTCCACTTTCTTTTTCTTAGCAAAGGCTAAGATTGCCTTTACATCCTTTGGAAAACAACTCCCTCCATATCCTATCCCAGGATGGAGAAAAGCCTTTCCAATCCGTTTATCCTCACCTACTCCTTCCATAACCTGCATAACATCAGCTCCATAAGCATCACACAAGCGAGCTATTTCGTTAGCATAGGAGATTTTACTAGCTAAAAAGGAGTTAGCTGCATACTTAATAAGCTGGGCTGAAACTACATCAGTGAGAATACGCTTTCCATTGATAGGACGATGAAGATCCAGCAAAACATCTTGGGCATATCTCTCATCTGTTCCTATTACCACTCGGTCAGGATGAAGAGTATCTTCCAAAGCACTTCCTTCCCTTAAAAATTCGGGTACACTGGCTAAGTAATACTTAACTTTAGTCAACTTATCTATAATTTTCTTAACCTCCAGATGCGTTCCAGGAGGAACGGTACTCTTAATAACTACCACCGCTTTATCGGTCAAAAAGGGGGCTAGAGATTCTGCTGCTGCAAAGACATAACTTAAATCAGCCTCACCTTTTTCGTTAGAAGGCGTACCAACACAAATAAAAATTACCTCAGCTGAAGGAATTGCTTGTGAATAATCAGTAGTAAAAACCAACCGCCCTGCCTTCTGGTTCCTTATAAGTAGATCAGAAAGGCCAGGTTCATAGAACGGTGTTTGACCTTTTTGTAAAGTCTTAATTTTTTTCTCATCAATATCTACCCCAATTACCTGATTACCAAAATCAGCTAGAATAGCCGCCGTTACTAAACCAACATAGCCAGTACCAATAACTGCAACTTTCATCTTAACTTAAAAAATCAATATCACTTTCAACTGGAGGTTTATGAAAGGCCAAAAAGGCACTTCCACCTCGTAAAAAAACCTCCATAAAGGGATTATCAAAACCTGATGAACCAGGAGCAAAAGCTAATTCACCGTCCTGCACCGAGAAGCTACCATCTGTGAAGATAGCCGTTAATACAACATTATTAACTTGGACCTTTATCTTTTGACCCAAGCTGTACTTACCTTTGATCTGATTAAACCTAATAGTGGTTTTTAAGTTACCATAACCATCAATGTGAACCACTTTATTTCGAGGTAACTCAGGAATATTTTCTATCTCTACTCTTCGACCAATAACCTCCCTATCTCCCTCAATAATCTTAACTACAGCTTGTGGAAAAAAATCTCTCGATCTGAACTGGGAACCACGATTAGCTACGTTAACAAAATTAAAACTACTAAGGTAAGGTTTAACAAAAGAAAAGGCATAACCAGCATTAACTGCTACTACTCGAACTCCATTCTTCAGCTGACCATACATTAGCTTTTCACCCTCATTGTTAGCTCTCTTTTCCTTTTTATCTTTTCGAGGAGCTGTATTGGCATAAATTAACATCCTTTCCGGATGCTTATTTAAGGCATACTGGTAAATCCAAAAACCCGTATTGAGAGTGGAAAAGGCAGGCACCGATGTCGGATAAATATCTAAATCAGCTCGTAGGCTTTTCAGTCTCTGAATAACCTCTCCAAAAGCAGGATCTCCATTTCCATAATCAGCAATTAAATGAATGAACATACTTTATTATTTTACACTAGAAGCAAAATGAGGCCTGGGCGGGATTTGCACCCGCGTAAACGGTTTTGCAGACCGCTACCTAGCTCCTCGGTCACCAGGCCTTTCTCTAATTATAACCTACTAATCAGAGTAGCCTTGGGGATGGGTCGAGTGCCACTTCCAAGCGGAGGATAAAACCGACTCAATGTCTGAGTGAGCCGCTTTCCAATTTAACTCTTTGGCTATCTTATCTACCCCGGCAATCAACACATCCGGATCACCCGGTCGGCGAGGACCAAAAACATACTTAACTGGTTTCTTTATTACTTTCTCTAAAGACTTAACTATCTCTAAATTAGAATATCCCTGCCCAGTTCCGCAGTTGTAAATCTTATTTTTCTGTCCTTCAAACAAAGCTTCTAAAGCTCGCTGGTGGACAGAGGCTAGATCTAAAACACTGATATAATCCCTAATACAAGTGCCATCAGCAGTTCGATAATCATTTCCAAAAATAGTAAAAGGCTTATCTTCCAGAACACTTTTAATTAATAAAGGAATTATATGTGTCTCCGGTCGATGGTCTTCGCCAAAAGAGCCATCAAGTTCAGCCCCACAAGCATTAAAGTAACGCAGAGCAATATAGTTTAAACCATAAGCTTGTGAATACCATTTAAGAATTTTTTCAACCATCAACTTTGACTCACCATAGGGATTAATCGGTTGGGTTGGGTTCTTCTCAGGAATTGGATTAACTTGAGAAATACCATAAACAGCCGCCGATGAAGAGAAAACAATATTTTTTACACCAGCTGAGACCATAGCATTCAAAAGATTCAAGCTCCCCCCGACATTGTTAAGGAAATACTTAGCCGGATTAGCAACTGACTCTCCGGCTTGAATGTAAGCGGCAAAATGAATGACGGCTTGAGGTTTAAAATCCTTAATTACTGTCTCTAACTGGTTGTAGTTAGACAAATCTAACTCAGTCAGAGGAACATCGGGGATAGCCTGGCGATGACCATAAATTAGATTGTCAACAACCAAGATCTCATATTTATCCTGGAGACGGCGAACCGTAAAACTACCTACATACCCACTACCACCGGTGATAAGCAATTTAGGTTTAGTCATTTCTCCTCCTTAGAAACTAACTTTAATAGCATTAGAACTATGATAACACCACCTACATCTGCCAAAATATCAGCCAAAGAGGATTGACGGGTAGGAACAAAATGTTGATGCCATTCATCTGAACAGGAGTAGAGAAAACTAAAAACAAAAGTGCTTGGAAAGAGTCTTTCTAGGGGAAGATAAAAGGAAAAGAGGTGAAAAGTAAGCAAAGCTAAAATGCCATATTCTGCCCCATGAGCCACAATATGAGCGAGGTTATCAATCTCTTCTTGAGAAGAAACTACAAAGGCAGGCCTAGACGACAAATAAAAGATTAACCCTAACCAAAAAAAGAAGAAAAACCAAGCAACTAGTCGAGAATGAAGCAATTTTCTCATTGTAATGGCTGCCAGCTAAAATTACTATTTACCCAATTTTTAAGTTTTATAGTTTCTCCAAAACGATCTTTGCTGCCTAAAAGAATAATCACATACCAATGATTAGAGGGTGATTTAATTAAGGAAATCAAACACTCGCCAGCTCGAGGTGTCCACCCTGTCTTTAACCCCAATACGCCCGGTTGTTGACCTAAAAGGTCATTAGTTGTTGTTAAAGTAATCAGTCGGCCAGTGTTAACCGAAACAATCTCCATCATTGGTGCTTGGGCAAAAGCCGAGATCAAAGGATCCTCCAAAACTTTATCAACTAACAAAGAGAGATCAAAAGCAGTACTATAATGATGAGGGTCGTCATAACCAACAGGGTTAGTAAAATGGCTATTTTCCATATGAAGAAGTTTTGCTTGATGATTCATTTCTTTCACAAAAGCTTTCACACCACCAGGATAGGCAGCCGCTATGTTTTCAGCCGCATCATTAGCTGAATGAATTATCATTCCAGCCACCAAACTTTCCAAACTATACTTTTCTCCTTTTTTTAAACCAATAACCTGACCATCCACATCTTTACTATCTATAGTGACAGTAATAATCTTTTTGGGGGGGAAAACTTTCAGCGCCACCCAAGCCGTCATCAACTTAGTTAAAGAAGCAATGGCTAATTTTTTATCTTCATTCTTTTGGGCCATTACTACCTTAGTAGTTAAATCCTTAACTAAAAAGGCTCGGCCATCTATATATGGGGTATCAGATCTTAAAAGGTGAACCGGGTAAGGAGGCAGATTATCTAGTTTAAGTGAAAACATTTTCACGCTAGGCTTGTGAAAACTCAGTTGTTGAGAAAGAACATTGAGACTAGGCAAGAAAGGAAGTGGAGGTAGAAGAAAAAGAGTACTTATTACCAAAAGGATAACCTTTATTTTCAAAGATAAGGGAAAAACTTTTCTTCTTTTAGTCATCTTTTTTCTGAACAAGTTTTAAGCCTAATTCCTTCAATTGATCTTCAGTCACCTCAGACGGTGCCTCCATAACTGAAGTTGTTCCGGAAGCAGACATAGGAAAAGCAATAACTTCTTTTATCGAGCTCTCACCCTGAATAATAGCCGCTATTCTATCTATTCCCAGGGCAATACCTCCATGAGGCGGGGCTCCATAGGCTAGGGCTTCAATCATATGCCCAAATTTAGCTTTTATTTCTTTTGAGGAATAACCTAAAATTTTAAAAACTGCTTCCAGTAACTCAGGTTTATGGGCTCGTAAACTACCCCCTCCAACTTCATAACCATTACATACCAAATCATATTGAGTAGCAATTATCTGATCAATATTTTTTCCTTTAAGAAGATCATTCTCGTACTCATCTAAGGGTTTGGAAAAGGGGTTGTGTGTAAAGGTCCACTTTCCATCTTCATCTTTCTCAAAAAAAGGAAAATGAGTCACCCAAGCAAAAGCCAAAACCCCTTTCTCTTTTTTCTTTCTCAAATCAAATTTATCCGCTCCATACTTCTGCATTGCTTCTTGATAAGTAATTCGGGGAAAAGGTTGTTGATAAATCTTAAAACCTAACTCCTTGGATAAAAAGATAATCATTGATTCTATTAGACTCATAATTTCTTCCTGAGTGACAAAACTCATCTCTAAATCAAGTTGGGTAAACTCAAATCCCCGATCTGCCCGGGGATCTTCATCTCTCAAACAACGGGCAATTTGAAAATACCTTTCTACTCCAGCGACCATCAAAAGTTGTTTATACTGTTGGGGTGATTGGGGCAAGGCATAAAACTTACCCGGCTGCAATCGAGAGGGTACCAAAAAGTCTCGAGCTCCTTCAGGAGTTGATTTAGTTAAAAGCGGCGTTTCTATCTCCAAGAAACGATGCTTAAAAAGAAATCGTCGCATTCCCTCCACTAACTGACTTCTCTTCTTCAAATTCTCCAGAAGACGGTGGCGGCGGAGATCTAAATAACGATACTTCAAACGAAGAACTTCATTTAATTGGTAACCTGGATCATCTAAGGGAAAGGGTATAGGTAAAGTATCATTTAAAACTTCTATTTCTTTGACTTCCACCTCTATCTTACCTGTAGGCAGTTTAGGATTTATTAATTTTTCCGGCCGCTGGTGAACAACACCGACAACTCTTAAAGGAAGATAGGGGCTTAATTTACCTTTAAAATTACTGAGCACCAACTGGATCTCTCCACTTAGATCACCCAGATCAACAAAAGTTATCTTCCCATGGTCCCGTATTTTCTTTACCCAGCCAAATAACAAAACCTCCTGGCCAGTCTTATTGATTGTTTCCTCAATCCAACTCCGTTGCATATATTGATTATATACCAGCCATATCTCACGGGGACGGAACGAGATTAAAAATGACCAATTATCAAATTCCAAGGATACAAATGGAACTAGGAACTAAGAACTAGGAGCTAGGTAAGAAAAGCACTAATCTCTAAATCCTAATTACCAAAATCTAAAACAGCTAGAACGGTCATCCTGAGGAGCCAGAGCGACGAAGGTCCCCCTTCGGTAGGGGTAAAATCTAGCCGAAGGCGCATGAGAGTGAACCCAAGCTTGGGTGCTAATCCTTGCACTCGCTCCGCTCGCTAGATTCTTCACATTCGTTCAGAATGACTCGGTCAAGCAGATACTTTCCTATAATTAAAGTTAAGATTTTAAAATTTGATTTGAATAAAAACCTGCCTGCCGGCAGGTAGGTTTAGAATTTCGTGCTTAGAATTTGTTTGGAGCTTAGGATTTCGAATTTAGTTTTTTAAACCTAGTTCCAAGTTCTAAGTTTTGAATTCTGTCAAATCAGGACATCAGAAAAATATCACTGGAATATTAGTAGTTAGAGGAAGATAAGTACTCTTCTAACTTCCTCTTTGAAATGAGGAGATATTCTCTATCTTTTACAAACACTTCTAGGGTAAGTGTGCCTTCATATTTAATTTCTTGAAGTAAATCTAGACACTTTTTCCAATCAATAACACCCACACCTAATGGGAGATGGTCTACTTCCTTCTTAGCATCTGAAATATGAACATGAAGAAGCTTGTTGCGAAGATTTTTAAGAAACTTATCTAATTCTTTCTCAGGTGATAACCCTCTCTTAAAAGCTACTGCACTAAAATGTCCTATATCTAAGTGAAAATATAGACCTTCCACTCCTCTAAAAATCTTTTCAAATTTTCAGGATAAGAAAGAAAACCATTAGGAATATTTTCTAATAGCACCTTAAGTGAGTATTTCCCTCCTAACTTAACGATTTTTCTTAAGCTCTTGATATTTCGCGATAATATTTCATCTTGAGAAGAATTAGGTTGGAACCAATGAGGATGTAAAGTAACTTTTTCTACCTTCAATTTCTCTAAAAGAGCAAAAGTCTCTTCTATTTCTTTAAGAGTCCCATTATAAACATTCTTAACTGGAGAAGCCCATTGTAGATAAAAACTAGTATGGCCAACCAACTTAAGATTATATGATTCACATAATTTTAATACTCTCTCTATGTTAATATCTTCTACCCTCGCTTTCGGAGGCTCTAAAGTTAAGTCTAAAAAGTCAAATCCAGCTTCAGCAGCAAACCTCAATTCATCCTCAACCTTCCTTGCAGGATCATTCATCATTCCTAGAAGCATATATTTTATTCTACTATGAATTTATAAAGTCTAAATCATTTGTTCTGGCTTACTGAAATATACCTTGGAACTTTTTTTGACTTGAAAGGGGGAAATAAATATAATTAGCGATAACCAAATGGGGAAGGAAAGTAGGCGAGCTTTGGTTTTAGGAGGACCTGAGGGGCATAGAAGCTTAGCTGATGCTTTTGCTCATTATAGTGCAGAAGAAGGGTATGATGTAATCCGAAAAGATATAGTTAACCAGTCATTTTTTTGGGAATTATATAAAATAATTTACCGTCTTGCTCCTAGTTTTTTTAGTCTCCTTTTCAAACTCGGCGGTTTGCCTCTTGTGGTAACTGCTATTGAAACTTATACCCTTCTAAGATATGGTCCACAGATAAGAGAAGTACTAAGGTCAGCCCAGCCAGAACTAGTAATAACCACCCATTGGGGATATTTAAGAACTCTAGAGAAAGCCCTTGCGGAAGGAGAACTTCATAAATGGGTAAATGTAGTTCCTGACCCGCGGGGAGTCCATCCTTTAACTGTCTCCACTGGGGCAATAAATACAGCTTTTGATTCAGAGACAGCACGAATTATCGAACAATTTGGAATCCCCAAAAAGCAGATTGAAATAATCGGCTGGCCAGTAAGACAGGCCTTCTTAAAAGAATTCGACAAAAATAAAATAAGAGAAAAATTAGGTTTCGGCACAGATCTCCCTACTTGGTTCGTCTGTGGAGGAAGTGAAGGAAGCAATAAAGTCAAAAGATTGATAAAGATACTGGCCAAGGTTAATCCCCATATACAATTAATCATAGTAGCTGGCAATAACCACCAATTGGAAGAGTGGGCAAGAGAAAAAAGCAAAGTTTTATTTAGGGCCAAAGTAAAAATAACTGGTTTTGTCTCAGCTGAAGAGATGGCCCAGTTCTTGAGCATCTCTAATCTCGCCTTTATTAAAGCCGGCCCTAACTCTATCTTTGAGGCAGTATTACAAGGGGTCCCCCTAGTCATTATCAGCCACATTAGTGGCCAGGAGGATGGAAACTTGGAGGTGGTTAAAAACTACAATCTAGGAATAATTGCTGAAAAACAAGATGAACTCAAAGAGCTAGTTCTAAATCTTCTCGACAGGGAGACCCTTACTTTTAGCCCCCAAGCTAATCGGCTAAAAGAGGATCTAAGTGAAACTCCTAATAAAATCCGACAGCTTCTTGGGTCATTAAATCAATAATCTTTCTGGCCAATGTTTGTCGGTTTCCACTTGAAGATCAACATAAACCTTTTTATTGGTAATAAGCTCTAGCTCGCGGCGAACCATAATTCCTATTTTCTTAATATTCTCACCTCCATGCCCAATGATAACCCGCTTATACTTATCAGTTAAGGTAAAGATCTTTGCTTTGAGATAAAAAAGCTCCTTTTCATCCCGTATTTCCTCAACTTCTACCCCCACAGTGTAAGGTACCTCCTGACGAAAAGTAAGAAAAATCTTCTCTCGGACCAATTCAGCTAGAAAAAGACGAGAGTTAAGGTTAAGAAGTTTACTTGGAGGCAGGTTTTGAGAATCAAAAAGAGGAGTATCACTTTCTTTTAAAAAGTTAAAGATTTTTTCTAATAAGGTTTTTATGTGTTGACCTTTAAGAGCAGAGATAGAAACTACATCATCAAACTCGGATTCATAAACCCGATACTCATAGGTATAATCAGGCTTTTTAATGTCAATTTTGTTGTAAACCATAATCTTTGGAACTTTAGCTTGACGAACAAGACCAAGAATCCGATTTTCTTCCCGCCCCCTCGCTCTCGTTTTATCAACCATATAGACAATTAGATCAACATTTCCTTGCCATTTAGCAGCCAAAGCATTTATTTTGGCAGCGACCTGCCCTTCAACCTTAGCAAAGATACCTGGTGTATCAATGAAGATAATCTGGCCACGTTCATCTGCATAGGCGGCTTGAATCAAACGGCGGGTAGTTTGAGGACGAGGAGAAGTGATAGACACTTTTTGATGCATAATCTGATTAAGAAGAGTTGATTTCCCTACATTAGGACGGCCAACTAAAGCAACTATCCCTGTTTTCATTGTTTATCCACTAATCCTTTCAAAATATCTAAGTTTTTCTTATCCGGGCCTTGGTCAGCAAAACCAGGCGTCTCGATAATTATCGGCACCCGCTTGGCAAGGGGATGATTAAGGATAACTCGAAATGTATCTAGGCCAATATATCCTTCTCCAATATTAGCATGGCGGTCACGATGGGAATTAAACGGGTCGCGTGAGTCATTGAAATGCCAAAGAATCAACCTTTCTAAACCAACTTTAGTATCAATAGTTTCTAAAAAGCGATCAAGTTTTTCCTTAGTTGACAAATCAACCCCAGCGGCAAAACCATGACAAGTATCCCAACATAGTTTCAAGCGCTTATCCTGAAGAGAATTAATAATCCTCAGGAGCTCATCAAGTGTCTGACCAACTTTATTGCCTGCTGCATTCTCCATAATAAAATAAACATTTGAAGGTGCTTCCGCTAAAACCGCTGAGATATTTTTCAGCAAAATCTGATAACCAAGTTGGGGATTAGTTTTAAGATATGAACCAAGATGAATAACCGTACCTATAACCCCCATCCTCTCGGCCAACTTCAATTCCCAAATAAGATTAGTTATTGATTTTTGGCTAGTGGGGTTGTCAACAGCTAAGTTTATTAAATACTGGCTATGAAAAACCACTGGTTCTACATCAAGTTTAGCTTTGGCTTGTTTAAATTCAAGAATATCTTTTTCGGCAACTTTCGGCCGCCGCCAAATTCGCGGAGAAGCAGAAAAAATCTGCAAAGCGTTTCCACCCATTTCGTGTATTCTTCTTACCGCAGCAGCATAACCTTGAGCAATAGATAGATGAGCACCTAATCTTATCGTCATCGTACCTCTAGGATAGCATACCTATAAACAAATCCTAATCTCTGAGCCTGCCTGCCGGCAGGCAGGCTCTAAATCCTAAATTCTAAACCTTGGCTGTAAAGTCATCCTGAGGAGCTGGGGCGACGAAGGGTCTAGCGAAGCGCAAAGAAATGAGCATCAAAGCTTGGGAGTACTCTCGTGCGCCTTCGGCTAGATCTCGACAAGTCGGGATGACACAAAAGACAAAGTTTTGGATTTTAGTATTAGGATTTAGAATTTGTTTAGGATTTAGGGTTTAGAATTTAGTGCTTTCTTCCAACCTAGTTCCTAGTTCCTAGCTCCTAGTTCCCATAACTGAGTTCCAAGTTCCAAGTTCCGATACCTCGAGAGAATGATAAACTAAAATATGCGAAGGATCTTCACTTTTTTTCTCATCCTTGGAATTATCTCTTTATCCCTAGCTATCATCTTCCCTCACCATTTCTGGGCCTATGGTGACCAGACTAAAACAGAAGATATAGAAGAACTCCTCAAACAAAAAGAGGCAGAACAAAAAGAACTCGAAGCTAAGATAGAAGAATATAGTCGAAAACTAGACCAACTTAGTCGACAACATAAAACTTTATCTGAACAGATTAAGTATTACGATACCCAGATTCAGCTAACCAATTACCGGATAAGGAAATTAGAAAAAGAAAAAGAAGTCATTGAGACAACCATCAAGCTTCTTCAAAGTAAAATATCCATTTTGAATACATCTTTAGAAAAAATGAAACTTATCTTAACCAATCGCCTTGTCCAAGAATACAAACTGGCCCATCTTTCCAATGCTAGTTTTCTCAGTGGTCAGGATTTTAATTATAAGGTGGCTCTTCAGCTCTACCTTAAAAGGCTTATCCAATCTGATGAAAAAATGATTAAACAATTATCAACTACTCAAGATACTTTCAATCAAGAAAAAGAAATCAAGGAGAAAAGAAAAAAACAGTTAGAAGTAATCACCAAATCTCTTAAAAAACAAAAAATAATCTTGGCTCAACAGCAAATAGAAAAGAAACGACTGCTGGAAATAACTAAGGGTGACGAGCAACGTTATCAACAACTTCTAGCGCAGGCCAAGGCTCAAATGGCAGCATTGAAAGCCTTCGCGGCTCGCCGCCTAAAGAGTGGCAATGGTCTCTGGACCAATGTGCCTTCAGGCAAAGACGGCTGGTATTACTCCCAGCGCGATTCCCGTTGGGCTTACTTAGAAATCGGCGACCATTCAGGTGAAAACATTCTCAATGTCGGCTGTTTAATTACCTCAATAGCTATGGTCCACAAGCGTTATGGGGTAAATATCACTCCAGTTACCATTGCTTCTAACCCCAATTATTTCTTCTCAACCACTGCCTATATGCTCTCACCCTGGCCAACATTAGATGGACTAAAAGAAAAACAAATCAGCACTTCTAAGATTAGTACTTACTTAGACCAAAATAAGCCGGTCATCGTTCACCTTAACCTTGGCGGTGATGGCCACTTTGTCGTTTTAAAGAAAAAGAATGGCCAGGATTATATTATGAACGACCCTTGGTACGGACCAGATTTACCTTTCAGCCAGTACTACCACAAATACCAAATTAACAAAGCTGTAGTCTACTATAAGTGATTCGGTTAATTATTTTCCTCAGCAGTCTATTCCTCCTTCTCTCTCCACCAACTACTTCAGCCGCCAGCCAACAACTAGAACTAAAGTGGCTACTAGCTAATCCCCCAACTGGTGAAAAAGAGAAAGTTTCTTTATTTAATCCCACAGACTCAGTAATAGACCTAAGTAGTTGGCAAGTCGACGATATTGAAGGCGGTTCTTCTCCTCTAAATCTCCAGGGTCAAATTGCTTCACATAGTAGCTACTTAATTGAAGTTCCCTCAGCTATGTTCAATAACTCCGGTGACAGCCTTCGCCTTCTCCACAACACAGAGGTCGTCGAGGAAACTACCTACCCTTCATCTCCAAAGTGTGAGTACTGGGTTAAAGACCAACTCGGCCAATGGTGCTTCCAAACTCAACTTCCAACTAGCTCCTTCAACTGCCCTCAAC
Source organism: bacterium (assembly GCA_027028625.1). GTDB lineage: Bacteria > Patescibacteriota > Microgenomatia > JAADGY01 > JAADGY01 > S014-63. The sequence goes on from JALVIH010000016.1 coordinate 25,998, forward strand.
CTACTCCCACCCCAACTCCCACTCCTACCCCTTTACCTACTCCTTTTATCTATCCTCCAACTAAGTGTTACTCTCTTACAATAACCAAGGTTAATCCCGCTCCCTTAAGTGGAGATAAAGAAAAGATAAAAATCTTTAATCCTCATAACTTTTCCTTTTCTCTAGAGGACTATCAGCTTGATGATCAAAAAGATGGCGGCGCTTCACCTATTAACTTGGAAGGGGGTATCTCCCCTAATGAAGAAAAAGAGATTATTCTCTCTCAAGGGATGTGGAATAACAACGGAGACGAAGTTCGCTTAACTTGCCATTCCCAACTTATCGACGGATTTTCCTACCCTAAAATAACCAGAGGAGAAATCATCATTCGAGATAAAAATAATCAACTCTGTTTCCAAGATTACAATTATTGGCAAGTGCCCCAAAAGTATCTAGACTGTAACCAATCCAATAACGATAATCTTGTTTCCCTTAACTTAGCAAAACATTTTTCTTCCAGGTCAAGATCTAAACGTAAATCAGAAAAAAACTTTTCTTTTGGTTCATTTTCAGAAATGGCCATCCACCAAAGCTGGCAAGACAAAAGAAAAATGACCCCTCCCCTCCAAACCTCAACTTTCCTCCCCCCTACTCCATTTCTAACTTTCTCTTCCTCTTTTAGTTTTCTCTTCCTTCTTACTAGAGTTAAAAGAAGGAATTAGGTTAAAACATAACCAATTATCAAATAAAATAGAACTTAGAACTTGGAGCTTGGAGTTTAGTTAACTAACGAGTCATTCTGAGCCCCGCAAAGCCCCCCTTCGGTGGAATAAATCCACCTTCGGTAGAGGTAAAAATCTAGCCGAAGGCGCATGAGTGTCTACTTAAGCTTGGATGCCAGCAACTTTGCGCTTTGCTAGATTCTTCACATTCGTTCAGAATGACCTCGAGAGGAGGTTATCTTTTCTCCTTTCGGGTGAGCCGCCAGGCGAAGGGAAGGCCCCCCTTCGGTAGGGGCAGGCAATATTCAAATCCCAATGACCAAAAAAAGATAGAACTTGGATCTCGGAACTTAGAACTTAGAATAATTTTTTTCCTTTATACCCTTTATATACTTTGTCTCCTTGTCTCTTTGTCACTTTCTTTTTTAGGATTTGTTTGGAACTTAGGATTTCGGATTTAGTATTTTTTTAGTTTAGTTCCTCTAACTTAACTCCTAGTTCCTAGTTCCATTTGTATCCTTGGAATTTGGAATTTGTTATTTCTTACCGAGCTCTAAGTTTCAAGTTCTAAGTTCCGACCTCCTAGTTCCAATAATGTTTATTCGTACCTTAACGCCTCTATGGGGTTAAGATTGGCTGCTTTACGAGCTGGAGCCACCCCAAAGACTACTCCTACCAAGAAGGAAACTCCAAAGGATAAGAGGATTTCTTTTATCCCCACTGAAGTAGGTATAAAAGAAGTTAAAAGTAAAGACCCCAACCAACCCACTAAAAACCCAAGCAGTCCGCCTAATAAACTAAGAACCGCTGCCTCGACTAAAAACTGGATGAGGATATCCTTTTTAGTAGCTCCTAAGGCCTTGCGCAAACCTATTTCATGGGTCCGTTCTGTTACACTGACTAACATTATATTCATAATTCCCACTCCGCCAACTATCAAAGAAATAGCCGCAATCCCTGACAAAACCAAGGATAAAAGACCAAGAATATCCTTAATAGAGGATTCCAGTTCCTTCTGGCTAAGAATAGTAAAGTCATCGGTAGTCAGCGACTGTTGAACCAAAAGGGTAGTAGCCTCTTTTTTAAAGCTTTCAAAAGAGCTGCCTTTCCTTAGTTTTATGAGAATACTCATAACTCGAGCATTAGGAAAGAGATTAGTGATTACGCTTTGGGGAATATAAACATAGTCATCAAAATCCGGACCACCAAAACTGGAACCAACCGCTTGGAGAACTCCGACTACCTTAAACTTAGCCGAAGCCACTAAAATAGTCTTGCCTAAAGGGTTTTCACCTGGCCGAAAAAGATGGGTGTAAACATTGTAACCAATAACCGCCACCCTCTGTCCATTTACATCAGCAGCTTTTGTCCAGGGTTGACCATAGAGAAAATCTGTACTCCGAATCTGGAAATATTGATGCTTAACACCACTTAAGGTAATATCATACTCTTCCTTTCCTCTTTTGGCTTTAGAAGTGGTGGCGATAACTGAGGTAGCTTTTTCTACTTGAGGAAGATGTTGCAGTAACTTATCATAGCTGGCTTTAAGAGGCTTAGCAAAAAATAACTTCCGCTCCGAACTCATCGTCATTTTGCCCCCAGAAGTTGTTAGTTTACCAGGAAGAACAAAGACCAGATCAGAACCAAGCTTTTGAAACTGGCCAACCAGATAATTTTGAAAACCATTACCCAAAGCCATAAGTAAAATAACCGCTGCTACTCCAATGAGAATGCCCAGGGTCGTCAAAAATGTCCGCAGTTTATGGTTAACGATAGCCGCCCAAACAGTATAAAACAAATCAAGCCAGTCCATTTTACTTCCCTCGCTGATAACTAACTTTTATAATCTTGCCGTCCTTAAGATGAATATGTTTATGGGCTATCTTGGCAACATTCAAATCATGAGTAACCAAAACTATAGTGTGTCCTTGCTGATGGAGTTTGATAAATAAATCTAGGACTTGTTGGCCGGAAACTGAATCCAGGTTTCCAGTCGGCTCATCAGCCAAAATAATAGCTGGCTTGTTAACTAAGGCCCGAGCAATAGCCACCCGTTGCTGCTGGCCACCAGATAATTGGTTGGGGTGATGATTTAAGCGATGACCAAGACCAACTTTTTTTAATAACTCAACAGCTCGCTCTCGCCGTTCAGCCAAAGGAACTCCAGCATAAATCAAAGGCAGAGCAACGTTATCTACAGCTGAGAGATAGTTCAAAAGAAAAAACTGCTGAAAGACGAAACCAATTTCCTTATTCCTCAACCTAGCTAACTGGTCATCTGACAAGCGATTGGCTTGGGACCCATTAATTATTACCTTTCCCCGGCTGGGTACATCTAAAAGCCCCATAATATGCATAAGGGTTGACTTGCCAGACCCTGACGGGCCAATCACTGCCAGAAAATCTCCTCGACGAATAGTTAGGTCTATCCCTTTTAAAACAGGATACTCTCCTCCAGCAAGGTAATAACTTTTAAAAACTTTTTCTAAACGAAGGACAACTTGTTTTTTATTCGACGATGACATCACCTGGTTTTAATCCTTGAGTAACTTCTACCTCTTCATCAGATTCTAAACCTACCTGGATAAAGTGTTTTTCCTTCTTTTTCCCTTTTTTAAGCCAAACATAACTTCGACCATTTTCATAGTTAAGATATTCTTCGGGGATAACCAAAACATTGTCTTTTTCAGCCAACTTCAGATGGGCCTGGCCGTTCAAACCTGACCTGAGAGAAAAATCTCTAGGCAATTGGTCAAAAACAATCTTAGCCAAGTAAACCATACTCCCACTTTTTCCTTTAGTCGGCTGGTAACTAATGTACTTTACTTTACCAGAGAGGGTAGATTGAGGATAGGCATCCAGACTTATTTCTACCTTCTGCCCTACCTTCACTTTAGATAGGTCAAGCTCATCTACCTCAGCTTCAAAGAAGGCTGAATGGGGATCTACTAGACGGAAAGTTGCCTGGCTGGGAGTGATATTTACCCCAGCTTGAGGCAGAGTCAAGGCATCAATTACTCCAGAAAATGGGGCTTTAATTACTGCCAACTGCCAAGCTAGGTGTTCCAACTCAACATTAAGAACAGCATTATCTAGATTCTTCTGACTCCTCTCTAGAATTCTTTTAATTCTCGGAGTTTTATCTAAAATATCTCGATACTCATCTTGGGTATCTTCAAAGTCTAAACGCGTATTGTAATAATTATTAAGGGCTTTCTTAAGCTGTCTGTAGAGTTGCCGCCGATCAAGTGAGGCAATCGCTTGGCCCTTCCTAACCGAGCTGCCAGCTTTAACTCCAACCCAACTGAGAAGCCCGCTAGTTTGAAAGCGTAGATTAGCCTCCTTTTCAAAATCCACTACACCTGCTAAGTCGAGTGTAGAGATCACTCTACCTTTCTTAACAGTGTAAGTAGACAAGGTTTTTTTCTTTTTAGCTACAGTTCTCCCCTTAAACCACCAACCTAAACCGATAATCAAAAGTAAAAAAAATACTCCTAAGAATAATTTTCTTTTCATTTTTTCTCCTTTTTAACCTCTTTCTTTAAATAAGCAAGCAAGGCTGGCCGTTCATTAGGCAATTGATGATCAATAACCTTCTTAAAAATTTCTTCTAGTATTTTACCAACCTCTGGTGAGGGTGGCAAATTAAGGATCTCCATCACATCATGGCCAGTTATTTTTAAATCAGTAATCTCGAAGGGTTGTTTTTGAACTTCAGTCAACCGGCGGATAAATTTTTCCATCCGCCAGGAGACAGCTTTTTTTACTCCACTGCCTAAACGGTCTCCTACTCGGAGGGCAAGCATAGCTGGGATATTTTCTTTTCCAACTCGGCGGATAAAGCGGCGAAGGGCTTTATCAGACAAATTCTCATCAACAGTAAATTGATGCCAACGAACGAGACGAAAAAGCTTGTCAGCTGAATGTTTATCGAGATGCCATCTCTCAGCTAACTCCCGAGCTAGTCGGCTACTAACTACCTCGTGGTTATAAAAAATTCCCCCTTGTCGAGGATCGTTTTCATAACCACAATAGGGGCATTTAAATTTAGGTTTTTGCCAATCCACCGGAAATCTTTTTCCACAAGAAGTACAGATAATAGCCCAAGTATCGGCCTTACCTAGATCATGCATCAAAGCTGCTAGTCGGGTTATGGGGTCGTTGTCTGGACAGTACTTCATACTTAATAAAGAATGTTCCCAAAGATCATATTTGTGGTGCTTGGACAAGATAACATTTTTAGCTTTCAAAAGCTCTGGTAAAACAAAGGGGAGTAAATCCAATTCATCTAAGAGGCGAAAACCATAATCTGGCTCTTCAGAGGAAAGAATCTTAAAAACTTCATCTCGAATCCTCTCAGCTGAGATATGCCTCAGGAGTTGGCTTTTAGCTTTTATCGCTTTTCGAGTATTTTCTTCTATTTTAAAACCTAGTTGAGTAGCAAAACGAACTGCTCTTAATAAACGAAGGGCATCTTCAGAAAATCTTTTATCAGGGTCACCAATAGCTCTAATTATCTTCTTTTGAATATCCTTTATCCCCGAGAAAAGATCAATAAAAGTCAAACTTTCCCTCAGGGAAAGAGGATCTAATTTAGCGGGAGCTTTGTTCTTAAACCATCCCCAAGCTAAAGCGTTAATAGTAAAGTCACGGCGCTTTAAATCCTCTTCAATTTTCTCTCCCCAAACAACTTTATCTGGTCGCCGCTTATCCGAGTAACCAAACTCAGACCGGTAGGTAGTAATCTCAACCACCCAAACCGGCTTTCCTTCCTGTTTCTCCAAAGTATACTTTCCTTCCTCTTTCTTCCAGATAGGCACTCCTACCATTCCAAAGGGATTTGTGTAGAAACTCTCAGGAAAAAGCGACTGAATCTTCTCCGGCTTAGCGGAGGTTGTTAAATCAAAGTTCCCTCCTAACTCACGGCCTAGAATGAGATTTCTAATTACTCCCCCCACCAAGAAAATATCCTCTCCTTCATCATTGACTTTCTTCATCACTTGCCAAATAATGGGAGGAATTTTTTCCACTTTAAGGGAGGTTGCTATCAGAGAAGACATAGTGATATGATTATAGCATGCTTCAAGGCAAACTTTCCCATTCTTTTTGGCAAGTAGAAAAAAAGAAAATAACTACCTGGGAGGATTTAGAAAAAAAATTAGAAGAAAATTTTGGAGAAACTACAACTATTCTCACTCCCACTTTAACTGATCTAGAAACGGCCATCCAAAAAGAACTTCACCTTACTTCAACTAAAGCAGAAGAATTTTTCCAATTACTAAACTCATTTCAACACCCCTTGATATATGGTGATTATGACGCCGACGGCATAACCAGCAGTTACATCTTAGCTACTCTCCTAGGCCATCTCTCCCTGCCTCGCCAACTTTTTCTGCCTCATCGGCAGAACGACGGCTATGGAGTTAATCCTAGGACCATCTCTAGGTTGAAGAAGGCTTTCCATTTTGATCTTCTTATCACTATTGATAACGGGGTTAATGACCTCCCTCTTTTGGAAAGCTTGAAAAAAGAAGGCCAAGGCGTCGCCGTTATCGATCACCACTCCTTAAAAAAACAACCTTCCCATCTAGATTTCTTTCTTCACAACACTCATACCTCAGCAGCAGGTTTAGCCTTGGCTCTAGCCTTTTATGGTTATCAGAAAAACATTCTCAATCAACGGGTTTGGCTTGAGCTTCTCCAACTAGCCAGCATTGGAGTTCTAGCCGATCAAATGCCTTTAAAAGGTTTCAACTACATTGTAGCCAAATTAGGCTTAGAGAGCCTAAACAAAGAAGGACCTCTCAATCCCGGACTAACTGCTCTTCTAAAACAAGCTGGTTGGACAAAAGAGCATTTTGACGAGTACGTTCTGAATTTTATAATTATTCCCCGTTTAAATGCCGCCGGTAGAATGGAATCGGCCAATTTAGCTCTAAAATTACTTTCAACTAGAAATAGAGATCTTTTAGAATCTCTCAGTAGAGAAATTGAAAAACTTAATCACCAAAGAAAATTATCAACGGGCGAGTACTTGAGCGACTTTCAAGAAGAAATAGAAGAATTGGGTGAGTTTATTCTCCTTTACCGAGAGGATATTCCGGAGGGCATCATCGGCCTTATTGCTAACCAATTAAGCCAAAAATTTCGTCGGCCAGCAATAGTAGTGACTGGCAAAGAAGAACTAAAAGGCTCAGTTCGCAGTCCTGCCACTTTCCACCTAACTCAGACCCTCCGCCATTTCGACGAGCTTTTTCTTAGCTTAGGAGGGCATCAAAAAGCAGCTGGCTTCAGCTTAAAAAAAGACAAACTAGAAGCCTTAAAAAAGTCACTTAAAAATGAAAAAATTTCTCTTAAAATGGAGGAAAAAAATGCTTTTTTTATCTCTCCTTCCCTTTTGGAGGAGAAGTTAGTTTATTTAGTTGATAACTACCGCCCCTTTGGAGTTGACCGTCCCCAACCCTTTTTCTTTCTCGACGAGTTCTCGATCAGAAGTATCTCCCCTCTTGGCCAAGGTGGAAAACATTACAAAATCTTTTTCAAACACGAGAAAAATTCTCCCCCTTTTTTAATCTTCAATCTTCCCCCTACCATTACTCCTGAAACAATTCGAAAACTCATCTTCACCCCAGAAATAAACTATTTCAATCATCAGAAATACCCTCAATTTAGAATTGTTGACTTCTTTTAAGCTAATCTAAAGGCAACCATTTTTCAGGCAGGGCCGAAGAGATAGCTTTGAAATTATCTTTAGAGGAACTGAAGATATAAATAGGAACCATATACTTATAAGGGCTAGGAGCATCGTAAAAAGCTAACTCAGCCTTATCAATAACTACTTCTTGGTTTGATGGGGTTTTAATTACCAAACCTTTCCCATTTTTCAAATATTCCCAACTGATAGACGGGGAAACCAACGGATAAGTGGCAGGTTTCTGGAGATAAATAGGGCGATATTGAAAATCACCTTTAACTACCCTTAATTGATCATTACTCTTGCCTACCCAAAAGCTAACCACAGGCTTATCATCGGTAAATATAACCGGTCGCTTGGCAACTGGCCTTCGTTTGTAACGCACCTCAACTATCTGAGCATCACTTACAGTCTCCACTCTTATTAATTTCCCATTAAGAAAACGATAGAAACCAAAACTACCTACCTCTAGATCTTTAGTCCAGTATTCACTCTCCTCCAACCAATTTTCTAAAAACTCAGTCACTTCAGAAGTGGCTATAAAAGCACTTTGTTGCAGATGAAGCCGACCATAATTTTTTGTTCGAACACGGAAATAACCATTAACTTCATTTATATCCAAACTCGAAGTCTTGTCTTGGTTGTAAAACCTAATCCAGGTAGGCTCTTCCTTCAGACGCCCTTCTTTAATAGGAAACCCCATCTGCCTAGCCGTCTGACTGAGTTCTGCCGGACCCCAAATGTTGGCTCGATTTTTGAGGTAAAGGAACACATAACCGATTTGATTTTTTAATTGTCTTTGGCGGATAGTTGAGATGCGAAAGACTAAGTTATGATTGGCTATTTTTTCCAACTTTCCATTCTGAGGCCATTTGAGAGCAGGAAGAACACCAAAATAGACTGTTGGTGGTGGTGGAGGTGGAGGATTGATTCTCCTCCATTGATAATAAAGTATCTTATAAATGTTCCAGAGAAGAATAAGTCCGAAAACAGTTATTAAAGTACCTTTAATCGCCATCCTCGTTTGATACATTACTTGAGTCAAGCTAGTCATAATTAAGTATAGCAATAACTTTGGGAATTAGAACTCAGAGCTTGGAACTCAGAACTTAGTATTTAAGGGAGTCATCCTGAACGAGCCGAGAGGCGAAGTGAAAGATCTAGCCGAAGGCGCACGGGTGTCTACTCAAGCTTGGGATCTAAGTTCTTTGCGCTTCGCTAGATTTTACCCCTACCGAAGGGGGGTCTTCGTCGCCTCAGCTCCTCAGGATGACTCGTTAATAGGCTAAGTTCTGAGTTCCGAGTTCTAATTACCTAGCTCCTAGTTCCAGACAAACTGAGTTCTGAGGTCTTATTTCTGATTAAAATTTTTAGGATTTTGAAATTTGATTTGATTAAAAATTTCAAACCTGCCTGCCGGCAGGCAGGTTAAAAATTAAAAATTAATCCCCTAGCTCCTAGTTCTTAGTTCCTAGCTCCTCCAACCTGGTTCCAACCCCCTAGTCTTTTATAAACCGGCGGACGGCCATAAAAGTTAACCAGGCACTAAAAGCCCCTCCCACAATTAAACTAAAACCAATATTAAGATAGAGATACTGGTAAGGAATAGCTGCAACCTTGAGTGTTGGACCCAAAAAACTAAGGATCAAATCCTCACTGCGGCGAGTGATAAAAAGGACTATTAACGAGGAAAGTAAACCTGCCAAACTACCTAAGAGAGTGTTCTCTAAGATAAAAATAGACTCTACATAACGTCGGCTGGCTCCCAAAAGGCGCATTATTTGAATACTTTCCCGAAGGCCGGAAATCTTAAAACCAGTTACTATCCAAACGGTGATAAAAGTCTGAAAGAGAAAAAATAGGATTAGAGTCAGGCCAATAATCCTGATGTTTTTAGTCCATTTGCTAATGATATGAACCAAATTCCGCTGGTAAATAATGTCATCTATTATGTCCGTTGTTTCTAGTTGTTTATAAACAACCTCCAACTGACTAGGCTGGTAAGTAGAGATTTCTAAGCTAGCGGGGAGAACATCATCACTAATTACATCTGTCAGCATCGGATTGTTACTTATCTTTTGATAAATTTTTAAAGCTTCGGCCGAGCTAATGTAGCGGATTGATTTTATTACCCCTGTTTTCTGAAGATTAATAATAAGCTGATTAACTTGGCTTTGAGGAATACCTTTTTTAATAAAGGCAGTTATCTGAGGCTGGGAGGAAAAGTAATTCAATAACTGGTTAGAACCTACCAAAACTAAGACAAAGAAACTTATCAAGGTGTAACTCACTAAGAGAGAAAAAAAGATAGCCAGGTTCTGATAAGGGCGGCGGCGAAGGTTAAGGTAACTCAGTCTAGGTAAGGACATACTTTCCCTCCTGAATGTCCTTAACTAACTTTCCTCTCTCCAAAGACAAAACTCTATAGCGGAACTTATCTACTAACTCTTTATTATGAGTAGTAACTACTACTAACGTTCCTTCTTTATTTATTCGGACTAATTCTGTCATTATTTCTAAAGAGGCTAAAGGGTCTAAATTAGCGGTCGGCTCATCGGCAAAAACCATTAATGGCTCTAAACTTAAAGCCCTAGCCAAAGCAATTCTTCTTTTTTCTCCGCTCGATAACTGGGAAGGAAAATACTTAAGTTTATCTTTAAGATTAAAACGGTCAACTATCTCCGTTAGCCTTCTCTCCCTTTCTTTCTTATCCATCCCGGCTAACTCTAAACGCAAACTAAGATTTTCCTCAATGTTTAGTTCTGGAATTAAATTCCGACCTTGAAAAACTACCCCTATTTTCTGGCGAAGGAGCTGTCTCTCCCATCCTTTTAGTTCCTTTATTTTCTTACCATCAAAGATTATTTCTCCTTTTTGAGGAAAATATTTAGCTAACAAAAGCTTTAAGATAGTTGTTTTCCCTGATCCATTAGGGCCAATAATAAAGACAAACTCTCCCTCGCTTAGTTCAAAGGAAACGTTATCAATAGCCACTGTTCCGTCTGGATAGGAAAAGACCACCTTTTCGAAACGTAACATAGATATTAATCTAATATTTGTAATTTGCCGATGTCCATAAACCAGCCTACGCTTTCTACTGCCTGTGTTTCTCCCCAAACTTTCACTTTATGCCCCACATACTTGTCTAGATCGATAACACTCGAAGTTAAATAGGCTGTCTGGGACTTATCCCCACGAATTAGAATATGAGTACCTGGTTTGGTCTCGTCTGTATTCTTTTCTAGTAAACCTTCGGCAGTGTCCTTAAAAATTGGGCTATCCACTCCAATAATTTTCCCCTTCTGCACTTGAGCTGTTTTTAAAGGAGCTTGAGTTCCTCCCGGCATTCCAGGAAGAGATGAAGAACTTCCTCGCCACCAGTAAAAAACCAAACCAAGAGAGTAGAAAAAAAGAAAAACCACCAGAAAAAGGGCTACTTTTTTAAAGTTTTTCTTCCCCCTTTGAACTTTCTCCCCTTCCTCATCAAGTCTATGAAGAATTGGCGTTTCTGCAGTTTCTGGTTGACCCTCTATCTGGTCATCAACTATCGGCATCAACGATTCCTTTTCTAGGTTATTATTCTCTTCCATATTTTGAATATAGCAAAGTTCTCCCCAAAACTCAAATAACCATCCACCTCCTTCAACATTCCTATAGTATGATATAATCACAGTAGATATGAGTATTGAAGCCCAACAATCTATTTATGATCTAGTGAGCGGAGAACATAGAGAAGAACAA
>JALVIH010000017.1 GCA_027028625.1 bacterium
GTCCATAGAGAGGGTAACAGCAGGCGCCGATAGATGGCCCCATAAATATGAAGATATCCTTTGGAGACGACGCTTCTAGAAAGTGTTGCAGGAGATTGGATAGAACTCGATCTAGGCTTCCCCGCCAGCCGGCATGAGCTACACCTAAATTTCCCTTCTTATCCCAAACTACAATTGGCAAACAATCAGCAGTTTTGACGATCAGAAAAACATTCTGCTCGGCATGAGGGTAAAACAGACCGTCAGTGTGAGGGTAGATAGTAATTGGATTGTAGGAAGCCTTATCAAGAGAGGATACATTATTAGTATGTTCCTGGTTCATAATTAGGATGCGTGGAGTTGGAGGAAAATAAAGGGTTTGCATTAAGTTTAAGATGGACTGGTTAGTTTTAAATTTTCCAGCAGTTCTGTAAGTATAACCATAGGAAATTTTTCCCCTTCCAAGTTGGTAATCAAAGATCTGATAGTCCATATATATACTTTACACTCCCCCTAGACCATTCAGACTTGTCGGGATCTAAGGGAGATAAAACTTAAATTTCTCAATCCAGTTTTTGATTGGGTAGAAAAGTTGACAAGTTGCGGGGGATTGGTATAATGCTAAGGTAAGCCGGTCAGGGCACCGGTATTTTTTTTGTTTATTTTTACTAAAAAAACTAAAATATAATGACTAACCGCATTAATCTAACTCAAGAACCGACGCTCTTGCCTGAGTTAGATCTAAAAAAGATAACTCGTGATTCATTTGATTGGTTTCTCAAAGAAGGAATTAAACAAAGGTTGGAAGAGATCTCTCCGATAGTTGATTACACTGGTAAGAACTGGGAAATTTACTTTGGCCGCTACCGTTTTGGCAAACCTAAGTATACCCATCAGGAAGCAATGGAGAAGGATGCTACTTATGAAGTGCCTCTTTGGGTTCAGACAACTTTGGTCAACAAAAAGAAAAATACAAAAGTAGTTCAAGAACTTTTCTTTGGCAACCTGCCTTATATCACTCCCCGAGCTACTTTTATAATCTCCGGGGTAGAAAGGGCAATTATTAACCAGCTAGTCCGCTCTCCTGGGGTTTACTTTAATCAGGAAGAAGATTTGGGTACTGGCCAGATGAGCTACACGGCTGAGATACGGCCGATTCGAGGAACTTGGTTAGAATTTTTTATCACTAATCAAAATACTATTATGATTCGTATCGACCGGCGAAAGAAGATGCCGGTAACTGTTTTTCTCCGTTGTTTAGGTTTATCAACTAATGAAGAAATCTTAAATTATTATCGTGATCTGCCTGAGGAAGCTCAGGAGCTGATTAAAAGTACTTTGGTTACTGATCCCACTCACTCCCGGGAGGAGGCCTTGAGTTACTACTTCCAACAGATGCGGCCAGGGGAGCCAGTTGTGTTAGAAAATGCTATCGCCAACTTTGAGAGAACATTCTTTTCTACAGATGCCTATTATATGGGTAAGGTTGGCCGCTATAAATTAAACCAGAGAATGGGGTTAAAGATAAAGAATGAAGCTGCAAACTGGGCCTTAACTCCAGAGGATGTTTATGCCACAGTTAAGCACTTAGGTTTGCTTTACCTAGGTCAGGAGAAGGCGGATGATATTGATCATTTAGGTAATCGCCGCTTGCGGTCAGTGGGTGAGTTGCTAACTGAAGGTCCGATGCGCATTGGCCTCATCCGTATGGAAAGAGCTATTAAAGAGCGAATGAGTCTTACCTCGCCCAATGACGATGTCTCTCCTTCTAATCTTATTAATACTCGGCCACTATTTATGGCTATAAACGAGTTTTTCCGTTTAAGCCGTCTTTCTACCTTAATTGATCAAACCAACCCTTTGTCTGAGTTAGACAACATCCGCCGGGTAACTGTTTTAGGAGCTGGTGGGGTAACTAGGGAAAGAGCTTCTTTCTCTATTCGTGATGCCCATGCCTCTCAATACAGCCGCATCTGTCCGATTCGAACCCCAGAAGGTCCCAATGTTGGCTTGGTTGTTTACTTAGCTCTTTATGCTCGAGTAAATGAGTATGGTTTTCTCTTAGCTCCTTACCGCCGAGTAGTTAAAGAGAAGGTTGGGGGTAAGACTAAGATGAAAGTGACTGATGAGATTGTTTATCTCGATCCTTTAGAAGAAGAGAACTACCATATTACTCATGCTGAGGTGAGAGTGGATAAAAATGGCTATCTATTAGACTCTTTTGTTCCCTTTAGGTATAAAGGTAAATTTTTAGAGGGAGCTGTTACTGAAGTCGAGTTTATGGATGTTATTGGCCGCCAAGTAGTGGGCGCTTCAGCTTCACTTATTCCTTTCCTCCAACATGATGAAGCTACTCGGGCTCTAATGGGTTCCCATATGCAGTGTCAGGCTGTGCCTTTGATAAAAACTGAAGCTCCGATAGTAGGAACGGGGATAGAAAAAGATTTAGCCTTACAAACTCAAGCGGTTGTAGTGGCTAACAATCCTGGTCGAGTGGAGTATGTTGATGCTAATAAGATCGTGGTTAAAGTTAATCGTCGGACAGCTAAAAAGAGCGTCCAAAACAGTGATAAGATTCGATTAATTGGAGATCGGGAAACTTACTATCTTGACCAATTTCGAAAGACTGTCCAGCGAACCTGTTTTACTCAACGGCCGTTGGTTAAAGTAGGGGATAAAGTAACTGCTGGCCAACTTTTGGCAGATGGTCCATCCTGTGATAATGGAGAAATTGCTTTAGGAAAGAACCTGACTATTGCTTATTGTTCTTATGATGGTTTGGGTTATGAGGATGCTTTTATTATTTCTGACCGTTTGGTAAAAGATGATACTTTTACTTCTATTACCATTGAAGAATATGAGACTGAGGTAGTGAATACCCAGTTAGGTCCAGAAGAGTTAACTCGTGATATTCCTAATGTGGCTGAACGAGATCTGCAAAACTTGGCTGAAGACGGTATCGTCGTCATCGGTGCCGAGGTTGGGCCAAATGACATCCTAGTAGGCAAGATTGCTCCTAAAGGTGAGTCAGAACTATCTGCTGAGGAGCGTTTGCTGCGGGCTATCTTTGGTGAGAAGGCTCGGGAAGTGCGGGATACCAGTCTGCGCATGCCCCATGGTGAAAGAGGGATTGTTATCGGAGTCAGAATTCTCGATCGGAAGAAAGGGGATGAATTAGATGCTGGGGTCCTAAAGAAGGTTGTCGTTACTGTGGCCCAGTTGAGAAAGATTTCTGTTGGGGATAAGCTAGCTGGCCGCCATGGAAACAAAGGAGTTATCTCGAAGATTGTCCCAGCTGAGGATATGCCTTTTATGGAGGATGGAACGCCAGTGGATATAATTCTTGACCCTCTAGCTGTTTTAAAGAGAATGAACTTAGGTCAGATTCATGAAGCTATGTTGGGTATGGCTGGAGCGAAGCTGGGTAAAAAGTATGCTAAACCTACATTCGAAAAGGTGCCTGAGGAGGTTATTGAAAGAGAACTAAAAGCGGCTAATCTGCCGGTAAGTGGTAAGGTCACTCTTCGTGATGGTCGGACTGGAGAACCTCTTCATGATCCGGTTCTTGTCGGTAAAGCCTATATTCTTAAACTCATCCATATGGTTGAGGATAAAGTGCATGCCCGCTCTATTGGGCCTTACTCCTTAGTCACCCAGCAACCTCTTGGAGGTAAGGCTCAGATGGGAGGTCAAAGAGTAGGAGAGATGGAGGTTTGGGCCTTAGAAGCTCATCGGGCTGCTCATACTCTTCAGGAGATGTTGACTATAAAATCGGACGATGTCTATGGTCGGTCGAAGGCTTATGAGGCCATTATTAAAGGAATAGATATTCCGGCAGCTACAGTTCCTGAGTCCTTTAAGGTTTTAATGAAAGAGTTAAATAGTTTAGTCCTTAATATTACTCCAATTCAAGCCAAGGTGGAGGAAGAAAATGAAGAGATAAATGAAAAAGATGACATTATTGCTCAGTTAAGTCAACAGATCCAAGCTAACCAGCCTGCTTCTGATGACGATAATAATGAAGAAGAAAAAGATGAGGAAAAGAATAAAGATAATAAAGATGCAGATAATAAAGAAGTTAAAAAGGATGAAAAATGAGGCGAGCTAAACATAAAAACGAGTTTAAATTAATCGATTTTAAGGGGTTGAAGATAAGTTTAGCCTCTCCAGAGGTAATCCTTGATTGGTCGTACGGAGAAGTTAAAAAAGCAGAAACGATAAATTATCGCACTCTAAAAGCAGAAAAAGATGGTCTTTTCTGTGAACGTATCTTTGGTCCTACCAAGGATTATGAATGTTACTGTGGTAAGTACAAGCATTACCGGAATAAAGGTATTATCTGTGACCGTTGTGGAGTTGAGGTAACTAGCAGTAAGGTTCGCCGAGAAAGGATGGGGCATATTACTCTAGCTGCTCCGGTCGCCCATATCTGGTTCTTTAAAACTACCCGGTCTCACTTAGCCTTACTCTTAGGAGTTTCAGCTAAGTCTTTAGAGTCGGTTATTTACCTAGCTTCTTATCTAGTCCTTAGTGTTGATGAGAAGAAGCGCCAGGAAGTAATTAAAGAAGTGAAGGAAAAAATGACCAAAAAGCGCCAGCAGGTGGAGGCTCAGTTTTCCACTCGCTTAGCTGAATTAAAGAAAAAGAAAAAGGAAGAGATTAAAAAAGTAGAAGCTCAGATTAAAAACCCTGATCAGCGTTTGGTAGTCTTGAACGAAATTAACCATAAATATCAACGAAAGAGTATTGCTTTAGAAAACTTGAAAAGTGAAGAGTTGGCTAATGTCAGAGAACTTCAGCGAAATTTACTGGCGATGATCAATGGAGTGAATAAGTTCTCTATCATTGATGAGATTGAGTACCTCAAGTTAGAGGAGTACGACTTAGCTTCCTTTATGGAAGTTGGTACTGGAGCTGAAGCTGTTTTGAAAGCCTTGGAGTCGGTGGATTGGAAAGAAGAAGTAAAGCGTTTGGGTAAGGAAATAGAAGGTAAGCGCGGTTCAACTCGCTTAAAACTTCTCCATCGTCAACGGTTAATTAAAAATCTTCTTAAAGCAGGAATAGATCCTAGTTGGATGATTCTTCGAGTTTTGCCGGTTTTACCTCCAGATCTGCGGCCGATGGTCCAGTTGTCTGGTGGCCGGTTTGCCTCTTCTGACTTAAATGATCTCTATCGTCGAGTTATTAACCGAAATAATCGGTTAAAGCATCTTCTGGAGTTGGGAGCTCCGGAGATTATTCTCCGCAACGAGAAAAGAATGCTCCAACAATCGGTGGATGCTTTGATTGATGCTACTAAAAATCAACGCTCTGCCCTTCGTCGAGGCCGACAACCTCTCCGTTCTCTTTCAGATATGTTGCGGGGTAAACAAGGTCGTTTCCGCCAGAATCTTCTAGGTAAGCGGGTAGATTACTCTGGCCGGTCGGTTATTGTTGTTGGTCCTGAGCTTAACCTTAATGAATGTGGTTTGCCTAAAGAAATGGCCTTGGAGATTTTTAAGCCCTTTATCCTTCACGAGTTAATTGCTCAAGGAATTGCTCCTAATCTTAAATCAGCCAAGAGCTTGCTGGAACATCGTATTCCTAAAGTTTATGATATTTTGGAAAAAGTAACTAAGAATCATCCGGTTTTGCTCAACCGGGCACCAACTCTCCATAAACTTAGTATCCAGGCTTTTTACCCAGTTTTAGTCGAGGGAGCGGCTATTAAGCTCCATCCATGTGTCTGTACTGGTTTCAATGCTGACTTTGATGGTGACCAGATGGCGGTTCATATCCCATTGTCGAAGGAAGCGGTTAAAGAAGCAGCTCAGTTAATGTTACCGGAGTTTAATCTTCTTAAGCCGGCTAATGCTTCTCCTATAACCTTACCTAATAAAGAGATGGCTTTGGGCACCTACTTCCTTACTTTTGCTGACCCCAAACTGCCGCCATTTGAAAAGACTGTTTTCGCTGGCGAAGATGAAGCCATACTAGCCTATCGTTTGGAAAAAATAGGCCTTCGCCAGTTAATAAAAGTAAGGTATGAAGGCGAGATAATTGAGACAACCGTAGGACGGCTAGTTTTTAATCAACATCTACCTAAAGAACTTCGTTTTATTAATCAGCCAGTAGGAGCTGACAAGATTAAAGAATTAGTTTCCCGAGCTATTGATATTTTGCCTCACCAAGAGACTCGCCAATTAATTGATAATCTTAAACAACTTGGCTTCTATGGGGCGACGATCTCTGGTATATCTGTTTCTCTGAGTGACTGTGTGGCTCATCCGGATAAAGAGGAGATAATCGCCGAAGCTAACCAACGGGTGATGGAATATGAAGAAAGTTATAACCAGGGCCTAGTTACCTACGAAGAAAAGCAACGTTTGGCCAATCAAGTTTGGGTTGAGACAACTAAAAAGTTGGCTGATCTAACCTGGTCTCTCTATCAGGCAGACAACCCAGTTAGGATAAGTATTGAATCAGGAGGTTCTCGGGCAACTAAAAATCAGGTCCAACAAATCTCAGCTATGCGGGGATTGTTGGTTGACCCGATGGGGAACATTGTTGAGTTGCCAACCAAGTCTAATTTCCGGGAAGGCTTGTCCGTTTTTGAGTATGTTACCTCAGTTCGGGGAGCTAGAAAAGGATTAACGGATTCAGCCTTGAAAACAGCTGATGCTGGTTACCTGACCCGGCGTCTAGTTGATACCGCTCATGATATGTTGGTCCGCTCTAAGGATTGCGGTACTGAGGATCATATTGAGATAACCCGTTATCCTCGAGCCAAGACATTTGCTAATCGTCTTTTCTCTCGGCGAGCAGCGAAAACTGTTAAAGTGGGCGGAAAAGTTTTGGTAAAGAAAGGAGAGATTATTGATTGGACCAAAGCGGTGGCTATAGCTAAGGACAAAAAGATTGAAAAAGTGGCTGTTTATAGTCCTTTAACTTGTAAACAGCCCTATGGAGTCTGCCAAAAGTGTTATGGTTTAGATCTCTCGAATAAGCAACCGGTGGAGATTGGTACTCCTATTGGAGTTATTGCTGCCCAGTCTATTGGTGAACCAGGTACTCAGTTAACTATGCGGGTTCGCCATACTGGAGGAGTGGTTGGAGTTGATGTAACCCAAGGCTTACCTAGGGTAGAGGAGCTGTTTGAGGTTCGTCAGCCTAAAGTAGCTGGCTTGATGGCCTCTATAGATGGAAAAGTGAAGATAGCTAAGAAAAATGGTCGGGTTATTTTAACCATTAAACCAGTGGATAAAAACGCCGAAGAAGAACGCTTTGAGTTTGATGAAAAAATGTCGTTGGTAGTCGAGGATGGCCAAGTAGTAGCCAAAGGTACACCACTAACTAAAGGGAGTTTGAATGTTAAGGAGGTTCTCAAGTTAAGAGGAAAAGTAGCAGCTCAGAAGTATCTTCTGGATGAAATCCAATCTGTTTATGAATCCCAAGGAATTAATATTAATGACAAGCATTTTGAGGTCATTATTAAGAAGATGTTTAGTATGGTTCAGATTAAGGAACCAGGTGACTCTGAGTTATTGCCTGGGGAAGTAGCTCTTCGATATCGGGTAGAAAGATTGAATGAAGAGTTGGAAAAAGAGGGTAAGAAGAAGGTGGTTTACACCGATATTGTTCTAGGGATTACTCGAGTATCCTTAAAGACGGAATCTTGGTTGTCGGCTGCCTCTTTCCAGGAAACTACTAATGTTTTGGCTGATGCTGCTCTTAAAGGAAGTGAAGATTACCTAGTTGGTTTAAAGGAAAATGTTATAATTGGTCGGCTTATTCCAGTAACCCCTGATCGGGTGAAAGTGCCTGAAGAAGTTTTAAAGAGGAAATAGAAAATGCCAACAATCAATCAATTAATCCGTTCTAAGCGGAAACCGCCAGTTAAGAAGCCAAAGTCTCCGGCTTTGGCTAAGGGTTTTAACGCTCTAAAGAGGCGGCTTTATCCGATGCCTAATCCTCAGAAACGAGGAGTTTGTTTAGTGGTTAAAACAATGACCCCTAAAAAACCTAACTCAGCCTTGAGAAAAGTAGCTAGGGTTCGTCTTTCTAACCGACAGGAAGTTACCGCTTATATTCCTGGTGAAGGCCATAACTTAGCCGAACACTCTATCGTCCTAGTCCGTGGCGGTCGGGTTAAAGATTTGCCAGGTGTAAAGTATCATATAATTCGGGGAGTTTATGATACAGCAGGGGTAGCTAATCGGCGAAAGGGAAGGTCAAAATATGGAGCTAAAAAAGCTAAGAAAAATGAAAGTGAGGAGTAAAGATGGGAAGGATTAGATCTCACAAACCACGCCAGTTGCCGCCTGATTTAGTTTATAACTCAGTTTTGGTTACCCGTTTAATTAATCGGGTGATGAAGGATGGCAAAAAGACGGTAGCCCAGAAATTGGTTTATCAAGCTTTAAGCCGAGTAGAAAAAGAGCTTAAACAGCCAGCCCTATCTGTTTTAACTGAAGTGGTTGAAAAATTAAAGCCAAAGATGGAGGTTCGCTCTCGACGGGTTGGAGGAACAACTTATCAAGTGCCTGTACCGGTCCGCCCTCGTCGGCAGGAAACGTTAGCTATTCGCTGGCTTATATTGGGGGCTCGAAACTTACCTAATAAGGAATATCACACCTTCGCTGACAAGCTGGTGGCGGAGATAAAAAATGTTCTTAGTCAGACTGGCTGGTCTTTCCATAAAAAGGAAGAAGTTGAGAGAATGGCCGAAGCCAATAAAGCTTTTGCCCATTTTAGGTGGTAGGTTATAAAATTATCAATGTTCAATTGACAATTTTCAATTAATTATCAATTTACAGACATAAAAATGGCTCAAACACATAAAACAAGCGGTTCGCGAATCTATCCTTTAGATAAGATTCGTAACATCGGAATTATTGCTCACATTGATGCTGGGAAAACTACAACTACCGAAAGAATACTTTACTATACTGGTAAGACTTACAAAATCGGCAATATTGATGAAGGTACTACCCAAATGGACTGGATGGAGCAGGAAAAGGAACGGGGAATTACTATCGTTTCAGCGGCAACAACAACTTTTTGGCGGGGAGTAAGAATTAATATCATCGACACTCCGGGGCATGTTGATTTTACTGCTGAGGTTGAACGAAGCTTACGGGTCCTAGATGGAGGAGTAACGGTTCTAGACGCAGAAGAAGGGGTTCAGGCTCAAAGTGAGACGGTTTGGCGACAAGCGGATAAGTACCATGTGCCTCGAATTTGTTTTGTCAACAAAATGGATAAAATTGGAGCCGATTTCTTAGGTACAGTTGCTTCTATCCGCAAGAAACTAGGAGCTGATGCTCTGCCTATTCAGTTGCCTATTGGCTCCGAAGCAGAGTTTAAGGGAGTAATTGATCTTCTAGAGAAAAAAGCTTGGGTTTGGGAAGGTGATGAGACTGGGGCTAAATACCATCAAGAAGAGATACCTGAAGAAATGAAAACGGCAGTAGAGGAACATAGGGCTAAGTTAGTTGAGGCTATTTGTGAACAAGATGATGCTTTATTAGAGAAGTATTTGGAAGGTGAAGAGATTTCCGTTGATGAATTAAAGAAAGTTCTTCGCCAGGCAGTTATTAATTATAAAATTGTTCCGGTTTTAGCAGGTTCTTCCTTACGGAACAAAGGGGTTCAACTGCTTCTAGATGCTATTGTTGACTATCTTCCTTCACCGGTTGATCTGCCACCAATAGAGGGAATTAACCCAAAAACGGAAAAATCAGAGATCCGTCGGCCGGACCTTAATCAACCCTTTACAGCACTGGCCTTCAAAATCCAAGCTGATCCCCACGTTGGTCGGATTACCTATCTCCGAATCTATGCTGGTAAGGTTGAGAGTGGTTCCTACATTTACAACTCAAGTAAAGATAAAAAGGAACGTTTAGGACGGCTCTTGCTGATGCACGCTAACCAGCGGGAAGAGATAGATGAGGCTTATGCAGGAGAAATCGTTGCGGCCGTTGGTTTAAAAGAGACTAAAACAGGAGATACTTTGTGTGATCCAGCTCATCCTATTATTTTGGAGAGAATTAAGTTTTCTGAGCCAGTTATTTCCTTGGCTATTGAACCCAAGACTAAGGCTGATCAAGAAAAGTTAAGTTATGCCCTGAGTAGGTTAGCTGAGGAGGATCCTACCTTTAAAGTTAGCAGTGATGAAGAGACCGGCCAGACGATTATTTCCGGAATGGGCGAGCTTCACCTGGAAATTATTGCCGACCGGTTGAAGCGGGAGTTTAAAGTAGACGCTACCACCGGCAGTCCTCAAGTGGCTTACCGGGAAACTATTACTACTCAGGCTCAAGCTGAAGGAAAGTACATTCGCCAGTCTGGTGGTCGGGGTCAGTATGGTCATTGTTGGTTAAAGGTGGAACCCCTAGAAAGGGGGCAGGGTTATGAGTTTGTTAATAAGATAGTGGGAGGAGTTATTCCGCGTGAGTTTATTCCGGCAGTTGAGAAGGGAGTCAAAGAAGCCATGTCAAAAGGGGTAGTGGCTGGTTATCCTCTAGTGGATATGCGGGTTACTCTTTATGATGGGAGTTACCATGAGGTTGACTCTTCAGAAGTGGCCTTTAAGATAGCTGGAAGCATTGCTTTACAAGAAGCAGTTAAACAAGCCAAACCTATTTTGCTGGAGCCAATAATGACCCTCGAAGTTTATGTTCCTGACGAGTTTGTCGGTGATGTAATTGGGGATCTTTCTTCTCGGCGGGCCCAGATCGCTGGAAGTGAAAAAGAAGGGCAAACGATGGTTATTAAGGCCCAGGTGCCTTTAGCTGAGATGCGGCGTTACGCTACTGTTTTAAGGTCACTAACTAAAGGTCGGGGGCATTTCTTTATGATTCCGTCTCATTATGCTCCGGTGCCGGCCAATATTGCTGAGGAGATTATCGCCGCCCGAAAAAAGTAGGTTTTTAGCAAAGTTTATAGTATAATATAAAGGTTCTGTTAGAAAATTTTATATAAGGAGAAATTATGGGTGATGTTTATCAGAGAACTAAACCTCATTTAAATATTGGAACTATTGGTCATGTTGACCATGGTAAAACTACCTTAACGGCAGCTATTACCCACTACTTAGCTAAGAAGGGGATGGCTAAGGAATTAAAGTATGAAGATATTGATGCTTCCCCCGAGGAGAAAGCTCGAGGAGTGACTATTTCCATCACTCATGTTGAGTATGAAACCGAGAAGAGGCATTATGCTCATATCGACTGCCCGGGGCACGCTGACTATATTAAAAATATGATTACTGGTGCTGCTCAGATGGATGGAGCTATTTTGGTAGTTGCTGCTACTGATGGGCCGATGCCTCAGACGCGAGAGCACATTCTTTTAGCTCGTCAGGTTAATGTCCCAGCTATGGTTGTTTACTTAAATAAGACAGATATGGTTGATGATCCAGAACTGGTTGACTTGGTTGAGATGGAGGTTCGTGACTTACTTAAGAAGTATGAATATCCAGGTGATGAGGTACCGATTATTCGAGGTTCAGCTCTGAAAGCTTTACAAGACGACGAAACAGCTTTGAAGAGCATCGAGGAGTTGTTAAAAGCTATTGATGAGTATATTCCTTTACCTGAGCGGCCATTGGACAAGCCATTCCTTATGCCGGTAGAGGATGTTTTCTCAATTACTGGTCGAGGTACGGTGGCTACGGGCCGAATTGAAAGAGGTAAGGTTAAGGTAGGAGATGAAGTTGAGATCGTTGGTTTGAAAGCTCCGCGAAAGACAGTGGTGACCGGAGTTGAGATGTTCCATAAACAACTTCAAGAAGGTCAAGCTGGAGACAATGTAGGTATTCTCTTAAGAGGTATTGAGAAGACTCAAGTTGAGAGAGGCCAGGTCTTGGCTGTTCCAGGAAGTGTTAAGGCCCATACCCAATTTGAGGCTGAGGTTTATGTCTTAACCAAGGAAGAAGGAGGTCGGCATACTCCTTTCTTCAGTGGTTACAAGCCTCAGTTCTATATTCGAACGGCCGATGTCACTGGAAGTGTGACTTTACCTGAGGGAGTTGAGATGGTTATGCCAGGAGATAATGTCAAGATGACGGTTGAGTTGTTAGAGCCAGTTGCCTTGGAGTCAGGCCTCCGCTTTGCTATCCGAGAAGGAGGGAGGACCGTGGGAGCTGGTGTAATTACCAAGGTCTTAAAATAAGGAACAATTTTACCCCCGGGTTTATAGAAACAACCCGGGGGTAATTTTTTTGAAAGGAAAAATGAAAACTGGTCGGATTAGGATAAAGCTACGAGCTTATGACCATCGTTTGTTGGATAGTTCTTGTCAGAAAATACTCCAAACCGCTTTGATGAGCGGAGCAAAAGTAGTTGGGCCGATTCCTTTACCGACTAAACATAAAAAGTTTGTGGTTACTATTAGTCCGCATACAGACAAAGATGCTCGGGAACATTTTCAACTAAATATTCACAGTCGCTTGATCGATGTCTACCAAGTAACCGAACGGACAATTGACTCTTTAATGCATATGGAGTTGCCGGCAGGAGTGGATATAGAAATTAAAACTTAGGAGAATATGAAGGTGTTGTGGTCAATAAAGTCCCACCAGCAACGTTTTTTTGACAACCAAGGCCAGTCACAACCGGTGACGGTTTTAAAACTTTTACCGGCAGTGGTGGTTGGTTTTCGTTATCAAGAAAAGGATGGTTATGATGCTGTTATCTTAGGGTTAGGTGAAAAGAAATTGGAACGGATGAAAAAACCCCAAAGGGAATGGTTGAAAAAACAAGGAATTAAGAAAGGCTTTCGCTTAATAAAAGAGGTTCGTCTAGAAGAGGGACAGGAGAAAGAGGAGTATAAGATTGGCCAGGAAGTGGATTTTTGGTCGGACCTAAAAGTGGGAAGTTTAACTAAAGTTAGTGGATTAATAAAAGGGCGAGGTTTTGCCGGAGTAGTTAAACGTTGGGGTTTTGCTGGAGGACCAAGAACTCATGGCCAATCGGATAGGGAAAGAGCTCCAGGGTCCATTGGTGCTGGAACAACCCCGGGACGGGTAGTCAAGGGAAAGAAGATGG
>JALVIH010000018.1 GCA_027028625.1 bacterium
ATCCTCAACAGCTATTGTTGCTTGAGGAACATACTTAGGCAACTCATCCAGCTTAACAGGTATCCTATTCTTTTGAGCATAGATCTTGTATAACAAGATGCCGGAACGGTCGAAGATTTGGGTACTCATAGCTATATTTGGGCTGCTTAGTTGACTGACTGAGGGAAGTCCATCTAAAAAAGAAAAATAAAACCAGACCATAAAGAAGGTTACTAGAATAAGGCTGAGAGTTAAAACTGTCAGGAAAGAATAAGGAATAGTGGAAAAAGGAAACATCTTCAAGTACTTTTGGATCTCTTTTTTGGCAATTCGGAGCCGGATTAAGAAATTAGTAATAGTCCAGGTAAAGGCACCTTGAGTTTTGTTTAGAACGAGATGGAGATGCTTAATCAACTTTTTTGATTTTTTTAATCCAGAAAATGAAGGCAATTTCCAAAAGATGGATAAAGAAGTAATTTTCTTTCGCCAGGAGGACCTAAACTTATCCAATAAAAGAAGACATTTACCCAGAAGATTAAAAACAAAGAAAATAACTCCTAACCAGAAATGGCCGATAATTTTTAAGTACTTCAGCAAGCTTCTTTCTCTTCCTCAGACAGGTTTTTATTAGAGGATCTCTCTGTGTTGCGGGGCCGGGAGTTGAACCCGGTCTGCGAGATTATGAGCCTCGCGTGCGGCCGTACACTACCCCGCTACTAGGGATATTATAGCAGACAAGGGGAAACTTACGTTTTTTCAACCACTTTAATTGGCTTATTAAGATCTAATTATACTGAAAAATAATACTTTCTTTACTGAACAAAACCATCAACTAGTATCAAGGTCAAAAAAGGTGAATGGTAGAAGGTTGTGAAACAACACCACAATAGCTTACACTATGAATCCAGATAGTATATACGTTATGATCATTAACAATTTTATATGGCAGCAGGTAAAAATTGTTTTTAATTGGTTTAGTACAAATATCTCCCGGGTATACAGTGGAATTACATTTCCACGGATTTTTCAGATAATTTGCCCTAAATAAGTAGGCTGATTGAAACTCACTTCGCTCCCAACTAATAAAAGGTTTATTGTTTAATATAGACCATTTAAGATCTGATGGAGGCAGTGGGTGTTTACATAGGTTAGCCTCCGGCATAAAATTTGTTGCACAGTTGAGTCTTTTAGTTTTTATCCTACAATCGGTACCCGCACAAAATGCTGGATGATTCAAACCTTTGGCCTGAGTTGTTCTACAATAATGACGAAGAAAACTTCGAGGTACTATGCCCCAATCTTTCAATACTGCATCAACTCCATTAACATTAGAAGGTATTTTGACAATAGCCCATAAAGCTCCATCAGCATAAATAAGAGGTTTGTTATTATAAGTGTACTTGATATAATAACCCAGAAGCTCATTTCTCTCTCCGGATATAGACCAATTAACTTTGTATATTTTAGTTGGATTAATGTTAGGAGTATCATCATTTAGAACTAAATCTGGTATACAATATTCCTTTAATAATTTTCCTCCTTGTTTAAGTTTTCTTAGACAAATATGACTCTTTCCATGATAAAAGCTATTAAAAACAATAAAGCCTTTCACTAATAAATCATTTTTATATGGTGCTTGATAATATGATGGTCTTTCTATTCCATCTTTAGTGATATCCCCATCTATATAAGGTAACCTAATAGTAGTAAAATGAGACATCCCTTTTTGATACGGAACATATTCAACAGTCACAGAATATGTAGGTTTAGAATGATTCTGCCTTGGTAGCGAATAAGCAACCACATTAAAAAATAAGCGAGTTCCCTTAGGAGCATAGAGGGGTGTTTTAGTTAAATCATATATCTTGTGAATCCGATTAGTTTGATGTTTTGTAATAGCAGTAAAACACAATTTTTCAGAAAAACCCCCAGTTACAGCTCGGTAAGGCCCACCCATACTATCTTGAGCAGAGTAATACAAACAAATATCATAATCAATAGCATACTTGGCATTATTGATGTCAAAGATGATTTTTTTAATTAAATAATCGTTTTCCGGAAACCAATTTAATTGTTCTGTTGCTGGAGACCAATTTAACCTTTTTTTGTCTACTAAATTGTCAAAATGTACTTGAGAAATAGTAAAACTTTGGTAACTATTCTTAGTATTAGGATTTGCTACCATGTAATTTACTTCAGGATTTTTAAATTTCAATCTCAACAAATAAACATAAAAAACAAACATCCCCAATAAAATAGTAAGTGAACCTACAAAGAAGATTAATATTTTCCTACTTTTCATTTTGTATCATATAAAGTATAGCATTACTTTGACTTATTCTGTGTTAGATCATGTGTTTTTTCAATTGGCAGAAGTCTCTCCCTTCTCTATGTCATCCTGAGAGCTGGGGCGACGAAGCCCCCCTTCGGGGGGGCAGAAATCTAGCGAGCGGGGTGAGCGCTGTGGGTTAGTAGGAGAGCTTTATTGCCCTAGGAGAGGTTTAGTGTTAAAATAGGGGCTATGCCAGTTACTAGTTCAGCTAAAAAGAAACTAAGAGTCGATCGGCGACGAATCATCTTTAATCTCCGCCTTAAGAGGAGATACAAAGAGGCGATTAAGAAGTATTTTGAAAAGAAAACACCGGAAGCCCTAAAACGCCTTTATGCTTTGGTTGATCGGGCGGTTAAAAGACACATTATTCATCGGAATAAAGCGGCTCGCTTAAAAAGACGGGCGGCCAAAGCTCTCCCCAAACAAGCTCCGACTAAAAAGACTAAAACCGGCCGGCCAAAGAAAACAAAGACCTCAAAGGCTAAGATAAAACTCAGTAATTAGAACTCGGAACTTGGAACTTAGTAAGAAATAACCAATTATCAATGATCAATTTCCAAATAAGCTCCAATAACCAATGATCAAATAAAATAAGAAAAAAAGGAAATAAAAATAAAGGAAAAAAAGATTAATGTTTGAATAATTGATATTTGGAAATTGCCTGCCCCTACCGAAGGGGGGTTTGGATTACTTGGAATTTGATAATTGATCATTTTTCTAAGTTCTAAGCTCCGAGCTCTGAGTTCTGATAACTTACGAATGATCGAGGATGGCTAGGACCAGAACTAACCAAAGTAAAACAGTGATTATTAGAGGCTTGTCTTTTAATAAGGTCCGAGTGGGTGACTCGCCTTGGCGATAGCTGTAAACCAAAAGAAGGTAGCGCATCACCCCATAGATAACCAAGGGTACAGTTATCATCAACCATTTCTGGGTATAAAAAGTCCGAGGTAGAAAAAGATTAAGCCTAGGTTGGGTTGGTTTTAAAGATAGAGGCTGAAAATAAGCAAAGAGAGTATAGCTTAACCAAGTAGTGTTAGCAAACATCGAGATATAAATGTCCAACAAGACAGGGTTGTAAAAACGAAAAACCGGCCGTTGCTTTAAGTTGGGTTTACCATCTGCGAGCAGATACTCTCCCCGCCGTTTGGCTGCCGCCACAAATAAAGAAAAAGCAATAACACAGATAAGGAACCAGACCGACATATGAAGATTGACTACCACCGCTCCAGCATAAACTCGAAGGATGAAACCAGTGGCAATAGCAGCTATATCGAGGATGGGCAGGTGTTTTAGCCAAAGAGAATAAACCAACTGAAGAAGAATATAACTTAAAAGAATCGAAAAGAAAGGGAAAGAAAGATAAAAAGCCGCTAATAAACCACCACTAACCAAAGCCAATCCAACGACGATGGCCTGGGGCAAAGGAATAAGACCAGCGGCTACTGGACGATACTTTTTAAAAGGATGTAACCTATCCCGTTGATAATCAACAACATCATTAAGGAAATAAACCCCACTAACGGTAAGAGAGAAAATAATGACCGCCCAAAAGACTGGCCAGAAAAAGACAGGGTTAAAAAATAAACCACTAAAGATAATAGCCGCAAAGATGCTTAGGTTTTTAATCCACTGGAGCGGTCGGCTGGTTTTAAAATAATAAAAAAGTGTTTTAACCATAAAATTAAGCTAATAAATAAAAAGGTAACTAAGACTATTGTAAACATTTTCTGAGAACTTCTCAAATGGAGGCCAATTAGGCCTAGACAAAAGGTTACCAACCAATAAAACAAAGCCACTTTCCTTTTTGACCAATGAAGCTTTTTAAGCAAGAGATGATGAAGGTGTTGGTCATCTCCCCAAACCGGTGATCGCCCTTGTTTTAAGCGACGAAAAATAGCATAGATTCCATCAAGTAAAGGCACACCCATAACAATAAAAAGAGTGGCCAATTTGGCCCCGGCCATCATCGAGATAACTCCTAAAAGAAAACCTCCTAAGGAACCAGCGCTATAGCCAGGCATTATCTTTTGAGGTTGAAGGTTCCAAAAAAGAAGGCCGGCAAAGGCAGCCGAAGCAGCTAAGGCTAGGAGGAAAGTAGTCCGGGATAAAGGATCGGCACTGAAACGAAGGCTTAATCCTCCTACTGCTAGAAGGCCTAAGCTAACTAATCCAGGATATTGGCCATCAACTCCTTTACTCCAACTGATTACGTTGGTTAGCCAAACTAGCCAAAGTAAGCTGATGAGGGGTACTAAAAAAGAAATTCCAAAAGAAGTAAAGTTTAATACCCCTCCTCCGAAGGGATTAGTGATGTATTTTATCTCTACTCCAGCTGTAATAACTATCAAAGCAGCTAAGGTGTTAGTCACTAAGCGGAGATAAGGATTAAGATTGAATAAATCATCAGCTAAGCCAACAACAAGAACTAAAAAGAGAGCTACGAAGATCCTAACTAGTAAAATGTCTTGGAAGAAAGCTGGATGGAAAAAATACAAGCTTAAAAACAAAGCTAAAAAAACAGCCGCTCCGGCTAATCGCGGGGTTGGTTGAGGATGAATGTCTTGAGGTCGCTTTTGTTGGCCGTAGTCTAGCCAATTGAAATGGTAAGCTAGACGGATAATAAACCAACTCACAATCAAACTCAAACCAAAAGCAACCCCAGCCAGAATCAAATAACTAGCCATATTATTTCTATTAAAGAAATAAATAAGATGAGATTAAAAAGGAGGGTACTCCCAAAGAGACTGCGACTAATTATCTCGTCAGAAAACTCCATCTTCCGGTCTATGACCGCGGCTACTAGAGTCAAGATAAACATTATACTTGGCAGGTAAAAGAGCTGCCATTTAGAGGCTAATTCCTCTTGACCTTCAGGCAGACTATAGAACAAAGGAACTAAGGGAGGAAGAAAAAAATAACTCAAACTAATAACCAAAACTGAGATAATAATTAGGCCTAAATTAAGGTAAAAAAGGCGACGATTAAGAGGATTCAATTCTTCTTGATTAAAAAGGAACTCTTGATGAGGTAACCTCAACCAAGACAAATTGGGTTGCCACCGACTAAGAAAACTCGGATAATTATTTTTATCCCTCATTTATAGGTTTATGATAAACTTTTTCGGTTACCCGATATTCTAAGTATTTACCTAGCATCAAACGAGTGTGGGCGTCTAGACCTGGCAGGGCATTAAAAAAGAAACCAACTATCGGCATTAAAACAAACTCAAATGGAATTAACCAAGCCCGCCAGCGAGGAAACCACTCTGGCCGCTGAGGCCGTTGACGACTATCAATAATTAAAATCACCACCAGGCTAACTAAGGTTAGGCTAAGGATCAAAGAGGATAATTTGGGAAGGGTGTAACCAATAATAGTATGGCTAAAGTAAGGATTAATAAGAAGAATTATGTTTACTCCAATAGTTATAACAAACCAGTTGACCGGCCAAAGGAAATGGTCTTCTAAAATTCTCAAAAGACGGACTGTCTTATTAAGAAAAGAAACTGTTGGAGTGGTTAAATACTTCTTAATTACATAAGGATCATCAGAAACACCCCAAGCCCACCGTTTTAGCTGCTCGTACTGATTTTTAAGGGTCGCCCAGTAGCCTTTGGCCTCAGCTGCATCAGCATAAGCCGGCAAGTAGATAGGAATAACCTCCACTTTGCCAGCAAATTGGAAGAAACATTTAAAGAATATTCGATAATCTTCAGGAACCACATCTACATCCCAATAGCCGACTTCTTTAAGCATTTTAAGGGAAAGGGAGTAGGTAGAGAAGTTAACCAAGCGATCAGGACGAGAAAGTAAAGCCAACATCCAGATAGTAGAAAAAGTATTAATAACTCGACTTGGGGCGGGAATAGACCAGAAATTGTTATAGAACATTACCGCTGGCTGCCAGAAACGCAAGTAGCGTTCCGGATCATCCAAGAATTTAAAGGTCAAATAGCTGTAATATTTTGGATGAAGAACCACATCAGCATCGTGAGATGTAACTGTTATGTACTCTATCGGAAGATTATTTGGCTCAACTATTTTCTTAACCACTTGCTTGATAATCCAAGCGCTGTTTGAAGACTTACCTTTTACCTCTCCTGACAAGTCAGGATGAACAGTGGTTAGAAAATAACCAAATTTACCTTCATACTCTGCTTGGAGGCGAGCCAACTTCTCCTTTATTCCTTTCTCTCTCGACTCCCCTCCCAAACCAATAATTAACTGCTGGTGAGGGAACTCTTGTTTGGCCAAAGCATCTAAGGTCCGCCGGAGGATATTAATCGGTTCCTGATAAGTAGGAATTACCACAATGTGATAAACTTTCTTCCAATCATCACCAAACTCTTCTAACTCTCCCATCCAATCCATATTTTCAGAGGCTTTGATTCGAAAATAAGAAAGGGTAGCTGCTAAGGTCATAGTTACCGATTTGTAAAGCCAAAGGATATCAAAAAAAAGAATATAGTAGGCTACATAAAGAGGAGAATAAAAACTACCAACCACTGGAAAGATAATTAGGCTATAGGAAGTCAGAGCGGGTAAAATTTCCAGTAATCTGTCAGTAAAGCTTTTTTTAGTTTTCATTTAATTGGAAAAAATTAACTGCATTTTGAGTTGTAATCTTAGCTAATTCCTTTAGGCTTATCCCTAGTTTAAGGGCTATTACCTCAGCTATAATTTTAACATTAGCTGACTGGTTGTATTTTTCTTTCCCCTTCAAAGGTGGTGGAAGAAGGAAAGGTGCATCCGTCTCTAGTAATAATCTCTCTTGCCACTTCTTAATCAACTGCCAGTTTTGAGAGTTAAAGCTGGAACCCAAAGCTAATCCTCCTAATCCTATATGGAACCCCTTCTTAAAAAGAAACTCCAACCAACTGGGTCGGCCGATAAAAGAATGAAAAACAGCTGGGGGTTGGAGGGTTCCTTCTAAAATAAGCTGGTGAAAAAGGTGGCGACAGCCTCGATTATGGATAATGAGGGGAAGCTGAAGCTTCTTAGCCAGTTTTACTTGTTTAAGAAAAAGGGTTAATTGATTATCTAGAGAAAAAGGATAAGTACTGTCCAAACCTACCTCACCGATAGCTATTATTTTAGTTGGTTGCTGATTAATTAAAGTAAGGATTTGGTCTTTCACTTTTGGCCAGTCGACTTTTTCAATTGCGCTAGGGTGTACTCCTAAAGCAAAGAAAAGGTTTTCTAGTTTTAGGTGGGTCCGAAACCAACCAAACTCTCTGGGACTAGTCATTGGGACTACAATTCTCCTCACCCCAGCTACTCGGCTAGCAGCTAATACCTCTTTCAAATGCTCTCTAAGAGGTGAGTAACTGAGATGACAGTGACTGTCGATTAACTCAAGTTTTTGCCACACCATCTTAATTTATGCTACCATTAAATAAATGCGTTACTCTGATATCAATCTCTTACCAGCGGCTCAATGGCATCATTCGTGGTTGGCTTATTTTCTTCGGTGGATAATTTCTTATGGTCGGTATGTTCTTATCTTTACCGAGCTGATTGTTATTCTGGCTTTTCTTTCCCGCTTCAAACTTGATCAAGATTTGGCTGATCTCAATGACAAGATAAAAACAGACAAAGTTATCCTCCAATCAGCAGTTGCTTTTGAAAAACAGCTTCGCCTAACAACTAAGGACCAAGCTCTCATTGCTCGAGAATGGAAAAACCAACTTTTATGGAGCCGTTACCTTCAGACGATTGGCCAACTTTTGCCCCCAACAATAGTTATTAAAAAGATGGAGGCCGCTCCGGATCATATTACCTTAGTTGGCAGTAGCAGTAGCCTCAATCAGTTGAATTCTTTCTTAAATAACTTAAAAGCTAATCCCGCCTTCGAAAATGTTAACTTAGAAAAAATTAATACCTCCCTCACTTCCGACCAAGAAAGCTTAATTACTTTTTCTATCTCTTTGACTCCAGCCAAGACTTATGTCAAATACTAACCAAAACTTTTACCAACGTTGGCAACGCCTTTATCATCGGCGGAGCGATGTCCGTATCTACACTAATACTAGTTTAGTTCTTCTTAGCCTTGCAATTCTAATAATTATGGCTATTCAGCCAACTGTTCAAACTATTCTTTCTCTCCAGAAACAGATAAAAGATAATCGATCATTAGTGGAGCAGATGGAGCTAAAGATCAACCGCCTAAATAAATTACAAGAGGACTATTTAGAAATAAACGATAAACTTAAGTTGGTAGATAACGTTTTTCCCCCTCAAGCTAGCCCGGCCTTACTAGGAAGGATTATAAAGGTGCTTGCCTATAAAAACCATCTCATCCTAGATTCTCTTAACCTAGCTCCTTACCGTTGGCCGGCAGCTAAGGATCGCAAGCCTCAAAAAAATCCTTTTATTCCCTATCAAGCTGGGGTTACTCTTAAAGGTAGTTATCCTGACATCCTAGCCTTTTTCAAAGATATAGAAAACTCCCAAGCAATGATTAAGGTTGCTTCTTTTAACTTAAAACCAGAAAAAGGGTTAATGAATTTAAATGCTACTTTAGTTCTAGAGGCTAAAAAATGATTAAGCTAAAAACTGATCTTTTGCTCATTAGTGTTCTT
Source organism: bacterium (assembly GCA_027028625.1). Taxonomy (GTDB): domain Bacteria; phylum Patescibacteriota; class Microgenomatia; order JAADGY01; family JAADGY01; genus S014-63. The sequence goes on from JALVIH010000018.1 coordinate 8,895, forward strand.
ACAGCTATCGTAGTAGTAATTTGGCTAGTCATAGGAATTATTCTTAAACTCAATAACAATCAAGTCAGTTTACAAGAATTAGAGCCTCTTTTAAAAATCCCCACCTACCGAATAGATAAAAAATTATGGAACCAACTAGCCAACTACCAACCTTTAGATCAAAACAAACTTTACAACCCAGAACTTCAACCTCTCACTTCAACTAAATTAAAATCAAACAACTTAGCCACTATCAGTAGTCTTCCAACTCCTTCAGCTATCTCTAGCTCTTCCGCCGTTGCCTCTTCATCAGCCGAAGTAAAAAATCAATTTGAAGAAAAAGAGGAAAGTCAGTAGAATAAGAATATGAAATCCTTACGCCAAGTTCATATACCAACCCTCATCGCCATCATTCTTCTTTTAGTTGGTATTGGCGTTGGAGTGTTTTTAGTTCAGCATAAACAAAAGACCAGAACCTCAGCCTCAGTTGATATCTTACCTCAAGATCTAAAAGTAAGCAACCAAACTGCTTTTAAGGGAGGAAAGGCTGAAGTAACTATTAGCTGGCAAACTCTAAAACCGACTACTGGCTTTATTCTTTATGGCTTCAGTCCAGATTCACTCAACTTCGTTAGTAGTGATCTCCGAGACAAAAATAAAACAAGTGAAGGCTATTACATTACCCACTATGTTGAGCTAACTAACCTTCCTATTAACAAAACTATCTACTACACAGTTGGAGTAAACAGCGTGGGAGTCGGCCAATGCAAAACCAGCAAACAATTATGTACCTCCTCAGCAGAGTGTGGAGGAGATGAATGTGCTCCTTTTATCTTAACTACCCCTCCCGCCCTTAAAAATCAAACAGCCAGCCTGGCTGAGGGGCAAGTTCTAGATGAGAATAAACAACCCCTGGCTGGGGCTCTGGTTTTCATCTCGGCTCCAGGAACCAATCTCCTCAGTTCCTTAACTGATGAAAGCGGTCAGTGGGCTATAAACCTCTCTCTCCTCCGCCAAGCAGACCTAAACTCCTACTTTAAGGTTGATACTCAAGCTAGCCAGTTGTCTATAACTGCCATCTATGGTCAAAAGAAAAGCCAAGGAAAATGTTTAACCGCTAATCTTAATCCGGCTCCGCCAATAATTCTTAATCAAGCCTACAGTTGCCAAAAGCTAACTTCCTCAACTGATCAAAAACTAAAAGAGAGTCATCCTTCTCTTTCTCCCAGCCCCACTGCCTCTCCTGCGGCCAAAAAAGGAAATTCTGGCTTCAATATCGAAGATAAAACAGCCACTTCCGGCTCTGTCTTAGAGTTACTCAACCCTAGTCATGAGGGAGAAAAAATTGCCACCACTTCACCATTAATAAAAGGGTTGGGGCCAAAAGGTAAAGAAATAAAAATTATTATTCACTCAAAACAGGTAATCACAAGCAATGTTTATGTTGATGAGAACGGCCAGTGGCATTGGAAACCACCAGTCAACCTTGAACCTGGAGAGCACACCATAACTATTACTTATACTGATGACCAGGGGCAAGAACATAAACTCGTCCGCCATTTTTATATCACCAGCAGCGGTGAGGCTATTGATGAAACACCTTCTTACTCAGCTTCAGCCTCAGCCAAAAACACCCATCCTTCCCTTACTTTAACTCCCACCCCGACTCCAGTTCCAAAAACCTCGATGCCCTCTACCGCTTCAGGTGTGCCGAAAACCGGCGCTAACAATAGCCTGTTTTATCTCCTAGTAGCAGGATTGCTGTTGACAACAGGTGGGTGGTTATTTTATGCTCAAAGTAATGACAATGGATGAGACTAATAAAAATAATCAGTTTCCAGCTAGTCCTCAGAGCGGGTGGATAAAGACAGGTTCCCCCTCTTCTGATAACAAACAAGCTTCCTCCTCATCTTCACTTCCAAAGGTCATCTGGATTCTAGTTGGTGGAGGGATAATTCTTCTTTTAGCTCTCTTCACCGGTCTGTTAATAGCTAAAAAGTTCACCAAAAAGCCAAGCATTTACAACCAGTCTCAGTCCAGTAACGAGGATTGCTGTTCTGGGACTCCGGAATGCCAGCAAAGACACCAAGATGATACAAACCACATTTGGCGGTGTGTAGTAGATAATAGTCCAACTTGTAAAAGCAAATCTGTCTGCAAACCATATGACAAAGGCGATCCCAGTGCATGCAATGGACCCCAAGACTGTGCAGCTTGGGAGGTTTGTCAAGACGGCCATTGTCGAAGCAAGGCTGGTTGTAGCCGCGACTCAGACTGTGTTAAGGGGGCTAAGTGCGTTAACGGAACTTGTCAGGGGATCGATAAAGGAATTGAGTGCTACGCCGATAGCCAGGGAGTGAAGATAATTAATAAGACCGGAGGGAAAATTAGTGGTAACGTTGACTGGTTTGCTAGTTGGTGCAATAATCCTAAGGCTTGTGGTTATTGTGGCGGTAAACCAAATCATGAGTATGTTACTCTTGAAGCCGGTCAGGTCTGGACTCGCGGCTTTACTAACAGTGAAAATAAAGAGAAAGGGATTTGTGACTGGCAGACCGACTTAAAAGCTACTCTTGGTAGTTACACTTGCCAAACCGCCGACACCGGCTGCGACCACAACTGCCATGTTCCTCCTACCTCCACACCAACTCCTACACCTACCCCGACAGTAACTCCAACCTCTCGACCTTTTCCTCCTACTTCCTGTACTCAAGTTAAGATTCTCAAGGTAAATGGCCAGCCTTACTCTTTAAAAACAACTCTCAAACCTGGAGATGTTCTTCTCCTGCAAGGCAAGGGGGATACTGCTATTAACAAAACTATCGACCAACTTTATTTTACTATCTTTAAAAAAGGCGGAACAGCAGTCGCCGATGCCGGCGAAGGAACTAATTTAGAGTACACAATCAGCCAAAATGTTAAACACTACACCGCTCTCTACCAATTCACTGTTCCAGATTATGGCGTTTATTCAGTTTCTCTAGCCGTCCATAGCCCTGAAGACGGCTGGAGCTGTACCAACTAAGATGAAAGAATTTATAAAAAACAACTGGTTGACTATAACTTTAGCTTTGGTTACTTTCGTACTAGCTACCGGAACGGTGGTTATCATCTTCCGTCTGAAAGAGCTAGGCACCCAACCAGTAGCCCCAAACGTCCCCCAAAGTCGACCTCGCGCTGGCACCAATAATCGCTGTGTTAGCCAAAAAGGAGGCTGCCATTTAGTCTTTAGCGTGCCTACCCCGACTCCAACCCCAGTAACTGGTTGTGGAAAGGTTAGCTGCCAAACCAATGCTGACTGTGCTAGTTATCCATATAAGATTTGTGCTGACATTGAAGGAGATAACTTAGGAAAAGTCTGTGTTATTAATCCTGATTGGGAAGATGGCTGCACCCAACCTACTCCTACTCCAACCCCAACCCTGACTCCGACTCCAACTACCACTCCTACCCCAACTCCTACGCCAGCCTGTGGAGAAAAAATCTGCTCCACAGACGCTGACTGTAAAGACCTTCCTTATAAGGTCTGCTACAACATAGGTTCTGATAACACTAGCCAAAAGAAATGCGTCATTAACGGCGATTGGTTCGATGGTTGTACTCCCCCTGGACCAACAGCTACTCCCACTCCGACACCAAAAGTAGTTAAATTGCCTGCTGCCGGTTCCTCCACTTCAGTCCTAATGACTGCCAGCTCATTCATTCTGGCCACCATCGGCTTAGCTTTACTCTTCTAATTCCAGTAAAATAAGAGGGTGAAAAAGAAAACAATCATCATCGGAGCCGGTTTTACTGGCTTAGCTACAGCTTACTATCTCCGAAAGAAATTTCCTCAGAGAAAAATAACTATCGTTGAGGCGGGAGAAAAAGTCGGGGGCTTAGCCGCTGGCTTTAAGCTGCCTCGGTGGCGGTGGTCGGCCGACTATTTTTACCACCATGTTTTTGCTACTGATAAGGACATTTCTCACTTTTTG
>JALVIH010000019.1 GCA_027028625.1 bacterium
CCGCCGCGTTATCATCAAAACGGATATAGGAACCATCAGGACGACGTTGTTCTTTATGAGTTCTGACAATTATCGCCTTAACTTTTTGGCGGTCTTTTACCAAACCATAAGGGGTGCTCCCATCAACCACACAGAGCACCTTATCAGCTAAACGAGCATAACGCCGCTTCGAACCTCCGTAGATATGAATTAGCTTTAGCCGCTTAGCTCCGGTATTATCAGCTGGTTTGATAATCGAACGTAACTGTAACATTTTTATTTTTTAATAACCTTTATAACTCGCCAATGTTTCCTTTTGCTCAAGGGCCTACTTTCTTCTATTAAAACTTCATCATTTAACTTTGCCCCGACAGGATTATCGCAAATATATTTTTTATCTCGCCTTACCCTTTTCTTATATAAAGGATGGCTAAAGAGTCTGGTGACCTTCACCGTCACTGACCCTATCATTTTATCACTAACTACAACTCCTTTGAGTGTTTTTCTACTAGCCATACTACTCTCCCTTCTTAACTTCCTTTTCCTTTTCACTTATTAAAGTTTTTACTAAAGCAATCTGGTAACGAAGGAGACCTATTAGATGAGTTTGTTTAAGTTTAGCCATCTTTTTCTCTAACTGTCGCTTAACTACTTCAGTTTCCAATGCCTTCAACTCTTTCCTCAAATCTGAGATCTGCATCTTTAAATATTTTTCTTTTAATTCCTTACGCTTCATCTTCCTCCTTAACTATTCTCGTTGGTAAAGAAAACTTAGCTGCCGCTGCCCGGAGGGCTTTTTCTTTTATTTCATCAGCTAAACCAGCCAATTCGAAAATTATAGCCCCACTCTTGACATTAGCTACATAATGATCCAGATCTCCCTTACCTCCACCCATATGGGCTCCGGCCGCCCGGCTAGTAACTGGAAAATGAGGAAAAACCCGAATCCAAAGCTTCCCTTGCCTCTTAGTATGATGGACAATTGCTTTACGGGCTGCCTCCAACTGTCTGGCTGAAACCCAACCTGGTTTGAGAACCTTTAATCCATAATCTCCAAAGGCCAGTTGCGATCCTCGCCAGGCTTTGCCGCCTACTTTAGGCCTAAAGATTCGTCGATACTTAGTCTTTCTGGGTTGAAGTAACATTATTTGCTCTTATTTTCACCTTTATAAATGTAGACCTTAACTCCAACATAACCAGAACGAGTTAGGGCTGGTTCTTCAGCATAGTCAATATTGGCCCGCAGCGTTTGGGTTGGTACCTTGCCTAAACTATATTTTTCAGTTCGGCCAATTTCTGCTCCTCCTATCCGGCCAGAGAGAACGATTTTAATCCCTTCTGCTCCGGAGGCCATTACCTGTTCCATAGCCTTATTAACAATTCGGCGATGAGGAATCCTTTTTCTTAGTCCAGCTATTATTCGCCGCAGAATTACTCGAGCTGAAAGATCTGGATTCTTAACTTCTTTCACCTCTACTTCCAACTGCAGTTCTTTCTTTTTCTTCTCATTCAATTGAAGAAGTTGATAGATTAACTCCTTCAACTTCTCAATGCCAGCACCGCCACGGCCGATAACTACCCCTGGCCGAGCTACAAAAAGAATAACCTTTATCTTTTTAAAAGACCGTTCAATTATTAAATCAACAATATCAGCTCGCTCAAGTTGCTTTTCGATTAACTGGCGGAGTTTTAAATCTTCCAGTACAGTTTTGGCATAACCTCTTTTGGAAGCAAACCACCGTGTTTTCCAATCATAATATGGACCCAAGCGAAAACCATAAGGATGAACTTTCTGCCCCATTATTTAACCTCCTCTAAGACTATAGTTAAATGAGAACTGCGCCGTTTATAGGTATGAGCTCGACCTCGAGAAACTGGCCGCCAACGTTTCATTACTATTCCTTCGTCAACTCGCATTTCTTTAAGACGAAGTTTATCTTTAGCTAGACCATAATTATGTTCTGCATCAGCTAAGGCTGTTTTCAGAACCTTGTAAACAATCCTTGCTCCCTTTTTAGGAATAAGGGGAAGATACTCTATTAGTTCCTGAGGGGTTTTATCCTTAATCATCTTAACCACCAACCGCAGTTTGCGGGGGCTAATACGAACATTTCTGGCAACAGTTTTTATCTCCTTCATCTTAAGTTTTAGAAATAATTCTCTTAACCATTCGACCGTGGCCGGTAAACTTCCGAGTAGGAGCAAACTCTCCTAACCGATGACCAACCATCGTCTCGTTAATATAAACCTCAACGAACTTTCTCCCGTTATGAACCAAAAAGGTATGACCAACAAACTCAGGGGCAATCATACTGGATCTAGCCCAGGTTTTTATGGCTACTTTTTTACCCTCTTTTTTCTGGGCTAAGACTTTCTTTAAAAGTTTCTCATCCACATATGGTCCTTTTTTAAGACTTCGAGTCATTTTCTATTTTCTCCTTTGAACAATTATTTTATCAGAATATTTCTTCTTTTTCCGGGTTTTCTTTCCCAAGGTTTTCTTTCCCCAAGGTGTTTTAGGTGAAGGCATACCAATTCCGGATCGCCCCTCTCCACCACCATGAGGGTGAGAGTCAGGATGTTGGGCAACACCTCGAACCGTTGGCCGAATACCTAACCAGCGCTTGCGGCCGGCCTTACCTAGGTTGACATTATGCCAGTCCGGATTGCTTACTCGGCCAATCATGGCTCGAGCCTGAGGAGAAAAGATTCTTACCTCGCCCGAGGCTAACTTGACATAAACTTTATCCTCTTCTATGGCTTTAACAATTCCGTAAGACCCTGCACTCCGAAGTAGTTGGGCTCCTTTACCAGGCCTAATCTCTAAACAAGAGATCTCTGTCCCTACCGGAATACGACTCAAAGGAAGGTAATGACCCAAAGCAACATCAGCTTTTTCTCCAGAAACAACTGTGTCACCCACCTTCAACCCATCAGGGGCGATAATATAGCTTTTAGCCCCATCTTGATAATGGAGAAGGGCAATAAAGGCCGTTCGATTTGGATCATACTCAAGGGCAGCAACTTTAGCTGGAATATTGTCTTTACGCCGCTTAAAATCTATCTGACGATACAGTCTTTTAACCCCTCCGCCGTGATGGCGGACAGTAATGTGGCCATGAGAGTTGCGCCCCCCTGTCTTTTTAAGAGGGCGGGTTAAGCTTTTTTCAGGTTCTTTTTTGGTTAGTAGAGAGTAATCAACTACACTACCAAAACGACGTCCAGGAGTAGTAGGTTTATATACTTTCAGGGCCATTATTTACCTTTTAATAACTCAATTTTTTGACCAGATGCTATTTTAACATAAGCCTTTTTCTGCTTAGGCTGGAGGTAGGTCTTCCCTCGACGCCAATCCCGTTTTTTCTCTCCACCTACTATAGCTGTTCGTACTTTCTCCACCTTGACATTAAAAAAACTCTCAATGGCTGACTTTATCTGAGTCTTAGTAGCTTCTCTCTTAACCCAAAAGGCATAAAGACCATTTTCCTGGCCCTGCAATCCTTTCTCAGTCATTGCTGGAGCAATAATAATATCTCTAAGATTCATCTTTTTTCCTCCCTCGATAGACCAACTTCTGCCAACTCTCCTTATCTATCACTACCTGCTTAGCCTTTAAAAGGTCGTAGAAAGAAACTTCCTCGACTGTCTTAATCATTAAATAAGGCAGGTTACGGCCAGTTCTCCAAATATAATCAGCTTTACCCTGCTGATACAAGAGAAGACCAGGTTCTTTTCCCTGAGGTACTAACTCCTCTACCAGCTGCTGGAGCTCTTTCGTCTTCCTAACTTCTGGCCAGCGGTTGATTACCTTTATCTGTTCTTGTTTATAAAGATGATTAAGAACCATAGCTAAGACTTTAAGCTTCATCTTTTTCGGCAAACGGAGCCTCTTTAACCATCCTTTTGGACCATGAGCCTTGCCACCACCAACAAATATAGGGGCTTTAACGCTTCCATGACGGGCTCGGCCTGTCCCTTTCTGAGCATAGATCTTTCGTGTGGAAGCCTTAACTTCAGCTCTGGTTTTAGCCGCCCGTTGATTTTTAGTTTGATTAAAGAGAAAAACCCGAACAGCTTGAGATATTAAACTGGGCACCCACTTAACTCCTTCAATAAAAGGAGGAAGTTTCACCTTTTCAATCTTTACCTCCAAATCTTGTTTCTGAGTTCTTTTTTTAACCATTTTGCTCCTTGTTCTCTTCTTTTTCTTCTTTCTTCAACTCAATGGGAGCAACTTCTTTTGCTCCAACAATTTCCATCCGAACAATTCCCCCTTTTGGCCCAGGCAAAAGCCCTTTAACCAAGATTAATTTATTTTCTTTATCGATAGCTAAAACCGGCAGGTTAAGGACTGTTCTTAATTGATGACCATAATGACCAGCCATCTTCTTTCCCTTGACTACCCGTCCCGGGGTTGTTCCAGCACCAATGGACCCTGGAGCTCTTTCCCTATCCGATTGGCCATGAGTTCTTGGTCCTCCAGCAAAACCCCAACGTTTAACTACTCC
>JALVIH010000020.1 GCA_027028625.1 bacterium
GGAGCGAGCGCAGGAATTGGCAGTCAAGTTTTTTCTAAGCTCTTACTACGGGTTATTAATTGTTTCTAACCTAGCTCCTAGTTCTTAGTTCCTAGTTCCAATTACCAAGTTCCAAGTTCTAAGTTCATCACACTCCCGAAGAGTGATAAATCACACTTCGGGAGTGTGATTTATTCTGAGTTCTAAGTTCCAAGTTCCGATTACCTAGTCCCGGTTTCCTCATTCCAACTTTGCCAGGAGGCGAAGATAGCCAGCCTTACCAGCAAAACCAATCATCTGATCGACGATTTTGCCGTCCTTAAAGAGGATAACTGTAGGGATACTCATTACTCCGTATTCCGAAGCTAACTGAGGTTCGTCATCAACATTCACCTTCATAATACGCAGATCTTTGTATTCTTCGTTCAACTCCTCCAACACCGGTTCAGCCATCTTACAAGGGGCACACCAAGGAGCCCAAAAATCAACTAAAACCGGAACTTTGGACTCCAAAACTTCACTTTTAAAATTATCTTGAGATAGATGTTTAATCTCACCGGCCATAAGACCTCCTTTAAATGAATAAAAATTGGAACAACATTAAGATTATAACTCATAATGATGTAGGATGGAATTATGAAGGAAGATAATCTCTTGGTGCCCCTTAGGTATCGTCATTATTTTGGCCAAGCCCTAACTATGGAGGAATTATGGTTCTGGCAGTACAAAACCCAACTTAAGAAAGAAGAAGTTAAAAAAGAACTACAAGAATTGGTGGGCCAGGGGGACTTAGAAGAAAAGGGCGGATATTATTTTCTGCCAGATTTTTCTTTCAATTTAACAAACCAAGTAAATAGGCGCCGAGAAGCGAAAGAAAAACTTAGTTTGGCCCGAAAAAGATTGGACAAACTTAGACTACCAAATGAGATCTTGTTTTTAGGTCTAAGCGGTTCGGTAGCGGCTGGTTTTGCCGAGCCAGACGATGACTTGGATGTGGTAATAGTTACCCAAAATAATAGTCTTTGGTGGTCTCGTTTTCTTTTTTATATGCTCAATCCTCACCTTCCCCGCCGCCGCCCAGGCCAAAAAAAACATCTTCAAAACCTCTTTTGCCTTAATTTGTGGCTGGAGCTAAACCAATTATCCTTCTCTCCTAGTCTTTATGTGGCAACAGAAATTTTAAATGTTATTCCTCTCCTCGATCGAGGAGGAATTTACAGTCACTGGTTAAAAGAAAACAAATGGCTTCACAACTTCTTTCCTCAAGCTTATAAAGAGAGAAGAAAAAGGTTTTCTTCTCCCAACTCACCTCGTTCTACCTCCCTCATAGCCAAGGTACTAAACCTACCCCTTTTTCTAGTCCAACTTGCTTATATGCTCCCTAAGATGGAGGGAGAAAAAGTTTCTCTCCATTCAGCTTTTTTCCACCGCCATGACTATTCTCAAATTCCAGTCCTTAATCTTTATGATACCCAGACTGGATCTTCTGTGAGTAATGGTCGGGGTAGATAGCAGGTGGATAAATTAAACTATAGAGGCTGGGAATGCCTTGAGCCCCTGCTAAAACCCGGCGAATAAAGTAATCTGGGTCATCCTCTATTTTTTCTTTCCATCCCATAAAGGGAGATTTGGCTGAGATAAAAGGATAAACAATAAACTCTAACTTCTCTCCATTCATTTCAATAATTACTTTGTAGCGGACTAGGCGGTTGCCTTGAGAACCTAAACGCTTACCTTTAACTTCCTGGAGATCAGCCTGGCCTCTTTCCAACATCTTTTTATACTCCGGAGTGCCATACTCATATATTTCGTTGACCGTAATCTGGCTATTTGGATACTCATTACGAAGATAGGTCTCAAAATCAGTAATAAGTTGTCTTGCCTTCTCGACAATCTCAATTTCATCCATTTTTTTACCCCTCTCGTCTTCAGAACCTACAAAAACAACATTAACATTAAGAAAATCAACAATCTTTTCCCATTCTTCAAAAAAACTTTTCCGAAGAAAAGAATCCCAACTTTTAGGTAAAGGTTTTTCATCAACGATAACTTGAAACCTACCCCAACGGCGGATATGAGTTATTAATTTTTCACTACCCACCCTCACTACTCCTATACCTATAGGTGAACCAAAAAAATTAGTAACCGCTAACTGGAGTTTATTTCCTTCTATTATCTCCTCAATATTAGCTTTGTAATAAGGCAGCCAGTCTAACATCTTCAAAATAAAGAGAAGTTGTCGTCCAGATTCAAACCTGAGCTGCTTGTTTACTGGAGCTTCATTTTCTTTAGTATCTAAACCTAAAAAGAAAAGCAAAAGTTGGCCTAAGTTAGCGTTTTTGACTTCATCGAGAAGAGCAAAGTCTTGATAAATTTGCTTTAAATTAGGATCTATCGTTCGCAAGTTTAAAGACAAATTATGTAAAAATGTCTGACTGTTTCTAATAGCATCATTGATTAAATCATCGGTTAAATTATGTTCTTCTAATTTCTTTAGGCTATTTCTAAAATATTCATTCAGTGAGGTAATAATTTCATTCTTCTCCCCTAAAGTAAGGTTCTCATCGAGAAGCTTATTTTTTAACTCCTCAAGCGAGGAGTAATTTTGAGCCTCAAGAAAACCATTTATAACCTCATTTAAAAAAGAAAGAAATACCTCTATTCCCTGGGGAAGTTCTACTTCTTCATTTGGGAGATGGAAAATATCGTCTGAAGTAAGTTTGATGAGGTGGGGAAGATAATAGAGAATGTCCCGCCCCAAAAATCCTTGATTTAGAGATCTTAAAATATCAGGAGTCTTTCTTTGATTTTCATCCTCTTTTTCTCCAGGTTTCTTGAACTTTATACCCGCTTTTAATCCTCTAGTCATATAGTGACTAAGAAGGTGAAGATATTTTTTCTCAAATTCTTCTTTACTTTCTGCCTCCTGAAGAAGTCGCTTAACTTTCCTATCGAGAGCAGCTTCAAGATGAGACATCCACCTTAAACCTTTTTCAACAGCTTCTTGTTGATTTCTTTCGTCTTCTGGAGATAAAAATATATCAGGCGGGTGCTTTCTAAGATGTTCTTCAAGAGGAACCACCCGCTCCTGATCGCCAATCTGAATTTTTATTTTCCCATTCTCAAATAACTCTTCTAATTGTTGATAGGTTAGGCTGACCACTCGTTCAATTTTTTCATCCCCCTGAAGAAGCTCATCTGGATTAGCTGGTTGAACGGGATAATAGGTTAGGGTAACTTGGCGTGGAGGAAGGTCCCGACCAGGAATCTTGTATCTCCAATTTCCAATTCTGGTCTGCCAAGGAATACCAAGAGGGGTGAAACTGCCTTCTTCATATACCTCTCGATGGACCGCTTCATCAAAAGGTTCATGTGGGCGTATCTTCCCACCTGGAAGAGTTAATCGTTGTGTTTTTCCCCCACCTTTTAATCCCAAATAAAAACGAAGGACAGAGATATCATCATCCGTTCTATCTCTTAACTGCCAAAGTTCATCTAGAGGAGCTAAGGAAACAACTAGACCCCGCACCACTCTAACTAAATTTTCCTTGCTTGGTTCTCTTTCTTTTAATCCCATAGTAAGTAGTATAACATTACCCTGGTTTTCAATCACTTTTAGTTTTCCCTTAATCAATCATCAAATTCCACGGAGACAAAAACAATAGGTAGTCAGAACTTGGAACTTAGAACTCAGTAATTGGAACTAGGAACTAGGGGGTTGATTAATTTTAAATTTGAATTTTAATTTTTAATCAAATCAAATTTTAAAATCTTAATTAATTAAAGAAGAAACGTCATCCTGAACGAGCCGCCAGGCGAAGTGAAGGCCCCCCTTCGGTAAGGGTAAAATCTAGCGAAGCGCAAAGTCTTAGCTCCCAAACTTGAGTAGACAACCATGCGCCTTCGGCTAGATTCTTCGTCGCTATGGCTCCTCAGGACGACCCGAGAGAGGGTTATACTTTCCTCCTCTACTGTGTCATCTTGAACGAGCCACTTTCCTCTCTTTGCGTCATTCTGAGCCCCGCGAAGAATCTAGCGAGCGGAAGCGAGCGCAGGGATTGGCAGCTAAGTTTTTTTCTAAGCTCTTACTACGAGTTATTAATTGTTTTCAACCTAGCTCCTAGATCTTAGTTCCTAGTTCCAAAATCTAAGTTCCAAGTTCTAATAAACCAATTGTTGAATGATGGTAACATAAGTTATGACTCAGCCACTTAAAGAACTAATTAAAATCAGACAACAAAAACTAGCTGCCATCAAAAAGTTAGGCATCAATCCTAACCCTCCTTTTTATCCTAGAGAGGGGTTGATAAAAGAAGCCAAAAAAATCGGCTTAAAAACAAGCTTGGCCGGCCGCATCCGAAGCATCCGCCGCCACGGCAAGTTAACCTTCATTGATATCAGCGACGAAAGCGGCCAGATTCAACTTCTCCTCCGGGCCAACGA
>JALVIH010000021.1 GCA_027028625.1 bacterium
AGATGCCCGGGAATGACCCGAGGTCCATAGAGTACAGCTTGAAAAATCTACAGGCTTAGGTTGGTTTAAGTTACTTAGTCGTTATGGGACCAACCCCCCTTTAACAACTAAGCGAGAAGTTAGTTATCCATCTCTTACACCCTTCTCAAATGTAAGAGATATACCTCAACTCATTAAGCTACCATCAAGGCCCCGTTGAGGACAAGGCTTCTTGATGATATCCAGCTGTAACTTAAGCTACAAAAGCTGGAACTACCATTGATTGACTGCTAAGGGCAGCCAAATCAACAGCAGTGCCGCCTTCAGATTCGTCGGCAAATTTTGTTTGATACCTTTACGGCGGTATCCTTCCGGCCTGCATTTTCAAACTGCCTCTATGTCGAGACTCTACATCTCCAACAAAGTAATTATATCATTCTGGTTAATTGGAAATTGGAACTTGGAGCTTAGAACTCGGAACTTAGTTTATAAAGTTAGAAAGTTCATAAGGTTCGTAAAGTTACAAAGTAAACCTTCTCACAAAGTCATCCTGAACGAGCCGAGAGGCGAAGTGAAGGATCTAGCCGAAGGCGCATGAGAGTAATCTCAAGCGTGGGATCTAAGTGCGCTAACGCTAGATCCTTCGTCGCTACGGCTCCTCAGGATGACGCGAAGAGGAGAAAACAGCTTGCTCGGGATGACTCATTTGTAAGGGAACTGCCCACTCTCTGCGTCATTCTGAGCCCCGCGAAGAATCTAGCGAAGCGCAAAGTCTTAGTTCCCAAACCTAAGTAGACACCCGTGCGCCTTCGGCTAGATTTTACCCCTACCGAAGGGTGGCTTCGTCACCCCAGCTCCTTAGGATGACGCGGAGAAAAGGTTCTTTACCTCATAACTTTATGAACTTTCTAACTTTACAAACTGAGTTCTGATGATGAGCTATAATTAAACCGTTTAAGCCGCGGTGGCGGAATTGGCAGACGCGCAGGACTTAAAATCCTGTCCCGCTAAAACGGGGTGCGGGTTCGACTCCCGCCCGCGGCACCGGACCATTATTATTTTCTTAAATTAAAAGATTATATGCCTCAGGAATTTACACGAAGGGAGTTGTTTAAGAGAGTAGGTAGGTTGTTTAAACGAGAAGCAGAAAATATTAAAAATTCTCTGGAACCTACCCCTAAAAAAGGACGGAAACAAGAGTTATCACGAAGAGAATTTCTTAAATTCCTGGCCGCATTAGCAACAACTTTAACAACAAAAGGAATAGGGGTACAAATAGTAGAGGCGAGGGAAATAGATGTAGTGAAAATGAAAAAAGGAGAGAAGGAGAGAAAAGAGTTACCTAAGCGAAATAACAAGGCTGAAGAATTATTAAAATTACCAATAAAAAAAGATTCTTATACAGAAACAGCGATAGAAGAAATCTTAATGGTTATAGCTGAAACGGTAACAGTCGCTATTCTTAATCGCCTGGGTGTTAAGAATGGTAATCAAAGTATTGATATAGATGAGTTGATGGAAAAATTAGAAGATAAACCTCTTGATACACTTTTAAATGATGGAATAATAAGTCCGACAGTTGAAGAAGTTATTTTTCGTTTATTACCTTCAACAATTGTTGATTATACAGAAGGTGAGGGGGTTAATTGGGATGTTGGGGTGCCGGTTTCTCTTATTTTTGCTTTAGGGCATAATCTTGAAGAAGATGAATTGGGAGAGTTGAAGTTTGCTGAGTCAATTCCTCTCAGTCAATTTATGGCTGGCCTTTTTTTCTGGTACTTAATGCGGGAAAGAGGAATTAGTCATTCAATTTTAGCTCATTCGTTAGGTAATTCTATTTCTCTTCTGGTTTCTAAATTTTTTTACAAAATCTATCCACCTGAATTGGTGACTAAAAATTGAGTTAATTCTTAAAGAATTTCTTTGTACTGTTTTGTTGTTTTTTATCTGTGTTTTTTATTTCCAACCTAACCCCTAGTTCCTAGCTCCAATTGCTGAGTTCCAAGTTCTGAGTTCTAAGTTCATCACACTCCCGAAGAGTGATAAATCACACTTCGGGAGAGTGATTTATTCCGAGTTCTAAGCTCCAAGTTCTAAGTTCCGATTTCCAAGCCCTAAGCTATAATATCGGTATGGTAAAAAAGTTGTTTCTTTTTTTCTGGCAGCGGCGGGATTATGACGTCCTTCAAATAGCAGCTATTTTCCTTTTAGCTGCTTTATCAATGATAGTTGTAGTTCTTCCTCCAATGCATCGTCCGATAAGTTTCAAGCTCCCCATCCCTTATTACAGTATTGCCAATGCTCTTTTGGTAATAATTTCCCTTTGGCTACTTTACTACTATCTCTTTCTCAAGCTGGCTGGTCAAGTGCCTGATTTCTTTTTGGACAAAAAGATGAGTTATATAAAGGCCCTTTTTATTGGTTCTTTATGGATTGGCTGGATGGGGGAGATAATCCATTTTACGGCTGATACTATTGGTAACTTTATGCCTTATGACCCCCTTGATCCTGCCTGGCGGATAACCCATTTTTTAGATGAAATTCTTGGCCACATCCTAGCTTACTTTGCCATCTTTATTATGACTATTTTGGGTGTTTGGTTGGAGATGAATCATAAAAATCACCGCTTGTCTTCCAAACAAAGCACCCTTTTAGTTATTCTAGCTGTCTTGAGTGGGTTGGGTTGGGCGATTGACCTCATCGAGGGAGAGATGGTAAAAACCTTTTTGCCTTTAATGTTAATCTTTAATGTTGGCTTAAGTTTGTGGGGGTGGTTTCATCAAGATACCCTTCAAAAAAAACCTTGGAGTTTTTTTGTTCTCCTAACTAACTGGATTGCTATTATTTTTGTAACTTTATGGGGTTTCTACTGGAGAGGATTTCCTCAGTTATCAGATTTAGGTTGGATTTAAGATGATTGAGGAGAAAAAAGTAGGCTCTGAACTTAAAAAGAAAAAAACTAGTCCTCGGAATTGGTTGATAATTCTCTTTGCTATTTTTTTCTTCCTAGTTTTGGTCCAGTTCTTTTGGGAAACCACTCTTAAAGCTTGGCAATGGTTTAAGGGAGAAAATACCTACACCTACCAGGTGGAAGATGGGAGATATTAGTTATAAAGTTAAAAAGTTCATAAAGTTTTGAAGTATAAACCCCTTGAGGAGTCATCCTGAGGAGCTGGGGCGACGAAGGCCCCCCCTTAGGTAGGGGTAAAATCTAGCCGATAGGCGCACGAGAGTGCTCCCAAGCTTAGGTGCTAGTAACCTTGCGCTCGCTATTGCTCGCTAGATTCTTCGCGGGGCTCAGAATGACTCGAGAAAGAGGATTTTGATCATTGGTTATTGGAGTTTCTTTGAAAATTGATCATTGATAATTGGTTATTTCTTACTGAGTTCCAAGCTCTGTTATATAATCAACTGTACAAGGAGGGGTGCGCCGAATGGTAAGGCAGCGGCTTGCTAAGCCGTCGCCCCGAAAGGGGCTTGCAGGTTCGAGTCCTGTCCCCTCCGCCCTCGCTGAAGCTACGGTGTGATAAATACTAATACCAAAATCCAAAACCTTTTTAGGGAATCGTCCTGAACAAGATGCCTCTCTCTCCTCTGTCATTCTGAGTGTTAACGAAGCCCCCTTCGGTGGAATAAATCCACCTTCGGTAGATGTAAAAATCTAGCCGATAGGCGCATGGGATTGGAACTTAGAACTTGAAGCTCGGAACTTAGCATTATAAGAGGTCATCCTGAGGAGCCAGAGCGACGAAGGATCTAGCGAAGCGCAAAGTCGCTGGCACTCAAGCTTAAGTAGACAACCATGCGCCTTCGGCTAGATTCTTCACATTCGTTCAGAATGACTCCTTATTATTTGATCATTGGTTATTGGAGTTTGCCTGCCCCTACCGAAGGGGGGTTTGAAAATTGATCATTGATAATTGGTTATTTCTTACTGAGTTCTAAGTTCATCACACTCCCGAAGAGTGATAAATCACACTTCGGGAGAGTGATTTATTCTGAGTTCCAAGTTCCGAGCTCTGATTTCTGGTAATTAAAATTAAGATTTTAAAATTTGATTTGATTAAAAATTTCAAATTTCAAATTTAAAATTAATTCCCCAGTTCCATTCTTAGGTTATAATTATAGGTAAATGGGGGTAATATACAATCATTCAGC
>JALVIH010000022.1 GCA_027028625.1 bacterium
ACTTTAATGGCGAGTCATTCTGAACGAAAGTGAAGAATCTAGCGAGCAGTGCGAGCGCAGGAATTAACACTCACACTTGGGTTCACTCTCATGCGCCTTCGGCTAGATTTTTACCCCTACCGAAGGTGGATTTATTCCACCGAAGGAGGGCTTCGCTGACGCTTAGAATGACGCGGGAGAGAAGTTTTACTTTACAAACTTTATGAACTTTCTAACTTTATAAACTAAGTTCCTAGTTCCAACTACGCTAAAATGGGGTATGAAGACGTTTTTCAAAGTCTTATTATTTTCTCTTGGCTCTCTCTTTCTCCTTATGCCAACTGAGGTTCGAGCGGCGACTGAGTTAGGCATCTTTCCTCCTATCATCAAGGTAAGAATCAAGCCAGGAACCACCCTCCGCCAGCCAATTCGCCTTTACAACTCCTCCTCTTCAACCCTCTACCTCACTTGGCAACTAAGAGCATTCCACAAAACTACTCCTCAAGGCCAACCTCTCTGGTCGTTGGAAAAAGCTATCCCTTCTTGGATAAAAGTAACCGGCCCCATTGATCTCAAGAAGAAAGCCTACCCTCTCAAGCCCCAAAGCCATCAAGACTTTCTCCTTACCCTCTCTCCTCCGGAAAACCTGCCCCAAAAGGACTATTATTATTCTTTACTCTTTCTCAGCTCACCAACAAAGGAAAATACCCAGGTCCGTTTCCAACCAGGCATCGCTACTAACCTTCTCATTAGTGTCACTGATACTCTTCAGAAAAAACCCGCTCCTCCGATAATAACTACCTTCTCAGCCCCTTTTTTCTTAGATTCCTGGCAGAGGAGGATTAAAACCAAGGTGAAGATCTATAATCCCAATGACCAATGGATAGAGGTATTACCTACCCTTAAACTTGAGAAGAAAATTGGTTTGGGTAAGAATGAAGAGATACTGAATTTTATTCCTGTAACAGTTTTAAAGGGGAATAAAAGGTCCATATTCTTAACTGAGAAAGATGTGGAATTAGCAATCACACCTAATAGAGTGCAAGATACATTCAAGGAACATAAAAATCCTTTACAAAGGATAAAAGATAAATTTTTTAGCAATCATAAGCCAGTTAGTGATAATAGTATTAATTTTTATTCCGATAGTTTTAAATTAGGCCTCTATAATTATCAGCTCCAAATTAAAACCTCATCAAAAACTATTAAGGAAAATAAAACCATTATCTTCTTTCCTTGGAAACTAACCTTAGGAATCTTTTCCTTGGTGATTGCAGGTTACTTTATCAGGAGAAAAAGTGAAGCATAAGCTAATTTCAACGGTTGTTCTCTTCCTTCTACTAACCCAAATAAGCCTTCCAGTTTACGCTGCCTGGCCTGAGACCCCTGAGTCTATTCAGTCTGCTCCTACCTCTATCTCAACCACTATCCTTCCTGTTATCTCTCTCACTCGGGTGGGTGAACATCATATCAACGTCAGTTCCAGCTCTGCCTCTAACCTTACCTTTACTACTCATTACTTACCTCTAGCTATAATCGGCTCCACCCAAGCCAGGACTAAATTAATCCTCTCTTATTCTCCCCTTGGCCGCTCCTCACCAACTACCACTCTCACTACTACCTCTTACCCGGATGGCAGTTTTGCCTTCTCCGTTCCTAAGCTTTCCCCTAATGAGAAGTATTCTTTCCTTCTAACCACCACCGGAGCTCCCTCAGAGGCCAAAATCACCTTCCAACTTACTTATTTACCTCTTACTGTGGCTCCATCGCCTTCAGAACAACCCCCAGCTATTTATCCCCAACTTCCTTCTCATAAACTACCATTTTATTTCATCTTTCTTATCTTAAATGTGCCCTTTCTCTTCATTCTTCTCTGGTTATATTGGGACCAAAAAAAGAAAGGCTACCCGCCTCTTTTGGTCTTTAATTCTAAGTTCCAGCCTCAACCTAACTATCATCTGGTTCTTTTAAAAAACAACGCTAAAACGGAGCTAAAAAAGAGCAATTCTCAAGGCAAAATAGCTCTCTCGGCCGGCTGCTACCAAATCTTCGATCCTCATCACCCCTCTTCATCGGCCCTGCCAACTTACTTTTTAGACCCGTACTTAGTATATAAAAACGGTACTCTCTGTATCACAAAGCACCAAATCAGTTGGGAGGATAAATTCGTTAACCTCTCTAAAGTAAAAGGGGTGATCTATGTAATTGGAACTTAGAACTTGGAAAGGAACTTGAACTCTTCAGTTATTTATTCCTTTTTTAAATTATTGAAAATACTTACTGTTTATAATGGAAATAATGGATACAGAGAATAACAAGCCCAACTACGAGAAACTTGAGATCTGGCAAGAAGCCATGGATTTAACAAAGGAAGTGTATAAAATAACTCAAAAGTTTCCCTCAGAAGAAAAATTCGGATTAGTAGATCAAATCCGAAGAGCTATTGTCTCAGTAGCTTTGAATATAGCCGAAGGTCAAGGAAGAGGGACTAAACCTGAATTTCGGAGATTTCTCCAAATGGCTTTAGGTTCCCTTAATGAGACTTCAACTCTTCTTACCCTTTCATCAGAGTTAAGCATTGTTTCCCAGGAGACAATAACACCCTTAAGAGATAGAAGTCTCACCCTAATGAAAAGAATCCAGAAACTGATAACCAAGCTCCAATAACTAAGTTCTAAGTTCTGAGATCTGAGCTCTGAGTTCTGATTACTGAGTTCCGAGCTCCGAGCTCCGAGTTCTAAGTTCCAACTTCTAAGTTCTGAATAATTTTAAGGAATCTTTTCCAAGCCTGGCGGGGAAGGTTTTCCGGCTGCCAAAACTCTTTAGGCAGATAGGGTTTGCTCTCAACCAACTGATAAAACTTATCAATGGTCTCTTTGGCTAACTTTTCCCAATTTACCAGGCTATTTTCTTTACGAATAAGCCCTATCACTCCATCTGCTTGACTGATAAAAGTGATTATTTGAGCATATATTTGATCAAAATCCAGCTGGGTTTTAAGCAAACTTATCAAGTTTCCAGCTAACAACTCTCCTCTAAGAAGGACCACTTTTTCGTTCCATCTCTTATCTTTAAGGGTGTTGAGAAGGAAATTGGAGGGTGGAAAAGGAGAAAAATAAACAGAGGTAGTAACTCTTAACCAGTTCTCCTCTCTAACTATCGCTCGGAGTTTATCTCTGTAGGACCTTAACCTTTCTGGGAAATGAAAAAGGAGAAAATAACTCCTTTCTTCCCTTTCTTCTAAGTAGTTAAAATAGGGATAATCTCTCATAAGTCTCTCTTTCCCTTGTTTAGTGAGGCGATAATCCACCCCTGTTGGAGAGATAATTTTTTCGATATCACCCCTATTCCCTAAGCGGCTGAGAGCACTCCGAAGAGTACTCAAATTAGAGGAAAATACCTTGTTCAACAGGCGGCGGCTAACGGCAGCCTGCTTCTCAGAAAAGGCAGTAGTAGCCAAGATTATTCTTGCTTTATCCTTTAGCTTCATAGGTTATCTCTTTATAACACGAACGGTGGGTGTATTGCAACATTAGCTTAACTTCTGATAACCATATTGCTTTTTAACTTACGAACGGTAAATTAAAATCATCAATTACTCTTCCTAGTTTACCGCAGACCAATTTTAGAAGGTTCCAAAATCGATTTTTTAGATGATGTTATTTGATATATTAAGTTAATGTTTGTTAGGGTTATTTTTACCGCATTCTGTGAAAATATGTGTGTAAATATAGTATTTATCCTTATGTTCTACTCTGTTAAGAATCATTCAAAGTATCTCAAACTAATATTTGACACCTTCTCCGGAACTTGCCATACTAAAAATAACTTATAAAAAAGTATAACAAAGTATAACTAACAGAGAAAATGATAAAAGACTACTCAAACCTAAATCTGGAAACTAAACACAGCTGGGAGGCTATCAGCGCCGCCTTAATGATGTTTGGGGCCTTAAGCCTGCTTTTTGTTTTATAAAAAAACCCGCCTCTTTTGGGAAAAGGAGGCGGGAGATAAGCGGCTTAAGTATCAGGCAAAACTTAAGCCCCAATGGCAGAGAGTAATTTTAGTCTATCCCCTAAGAGGGGGAAAGACAATAATTTTCTAAATAACTCTATTTATGGGACAAACTATATAAATACCT
>JALVIH010000023.1 GCA_027028625.1 bacterium
GGAAATTGATCATTGATAATTGGTCATTTCTTACTAAGTTCCAAGTTCTGAGTTCTAAGTTCATCGCACTCCCGAAGAGTGATAAAACACACTTCGGGAGAGTGATTTATTCTGAGCTCCAAGCTCCAATATTACCAATAGTTTAAAATAAGGTATGAGAAAAGTGAGGGAAGGGCTGTTTTTATTTATCTCTCTTTTTATTGTCGGGGGTTTGTTTTTTAAAGGAGTTCCTTCTGTCTTGGCGGCCCAGCCAGGCATAAATATTGGTTCCCACCACTCAGAGTTCGACCAAGCGGCCAACTTAGTTGGTCCTGGAGGTTGGGTGGTGGTAATGGCCACTCCAGGAGACTGTCCTTGGCTGTCTCAGATGATTAGAAGTCATAATGTCAATGTCATCATTCGCGGCCACTATCCAGACCAAAACTTCGCTGGCCAGAGCGGAACCAACTGGGCCATCAGCTGGGCTTACACCCTAGCTAGTATGGACACTGGTGGCAAGAAAGTCTTCTTTATGCCTCTCAATGAACCCAACCAAACTGGTAGCGGCGATTACCAACCCCCAGCTGTAGTTATTAACTACACCAATAAGCTAATAAACCAGTTTAATAAGCTAGGCATTCGAGGGTCCAAAGTCGAACTCCTCTCACCAATGTTTAATAGCAATCGGCCAGATGTAGCTGGGTATATAAACGCACTTCTTAGTCAAGAGCCAAACTTTTTCCAAAAATTTGATAGCATCTCTATGAACCTTTATGATGTAGAAAACTACCCTGGTGATGTTTTTCACAAACAAGACCAAGTGCCGGTTACTGATGCTTCAAAGTTTCGCTCCCTCCTTCGACTCTACCGAGCTGAAAATAAGCCTGTCTACGGAGTTGAGGCGGGGGTGGTTCACCCTAACGAAGGAGTAGTTTATCGGGATGAGTACCTTAAACCATTTGTGGAAAAAGCTGAAAGGAGTTTAGGATCGGTAATGTTTGCCGTCTTCTCTTACGACCCTGAGCATCAAGAGCCGTGGAACATCTTTAATTCTCAGACCGCTGAGGCTTACCGTAATTTTCCCCATAATGGCCAGGTTGCATTCGGAGCTCCTTCTCCAAAATCAGCTCTTGCCCTTTTAAACCAGGCAAAAGCGGAGGGTCTAAACTTAACCCGTTGCCACCCTGACGGTTGTGGGCTGGCTACCTCAGCAGATTTTTGTTCTGTCTACGGCGGAGGTATAAACCAGGCTGCAGGGGATTTTTATCAACCCCGGGTCGAGCCTGTGGAAGGAGATGTCGCTTCGGCTATTTCAGATCCTGTTCGGCTTATCCAAAAAGAAGAAATCAAGTATCCAGATAGTGGCCCGCGAAATGTAGCCAGGGGCCTGTTTTTGGAAGAGTTTGGGGGAATTACCATTCCTTACGCCCGGAGCATTGCCCAGTACTTGGCTGGAGACCTTATCTATAACGGAAGGCAGACAAACCCCTCTGTGTTGACTCGACTTCTAACTATAAACGAAAAAGATGCTTATCGAAAGAAGTACTGGACTAACTGTAAAAATGGAGTTTACTGCAATGGTTACAACTCTGATCTGAAACGCTGTCCTAACCAAGCAAATGAATGCGCTCTTCTAACTACTGAGGGAAGAATTGAGATAAGTGCTATTCCTCCGAAGCCGCTAGCCAAAGACTTCTCTAGCTATGCTGTTTATCTCCAGGCTTTGAATAAGTGGAAGACAAACCCCTTAAGCAAGTACTGGAAAGATATACCTCTTTTTGCCAACCCAATCACTTTCGTTGGAGGCGCCTTGAGTGTTGATGCTTGCCCACCCTTCTCTGATCAAGGGTCAACTGTTCACACCAAGTTTCCTTGGCTAAAAGCTCTCCGTGATGTCTCTCAAACTCTAAATAACCTTTTAGTTTCCAAATCTAATGACAGCCAGGTAAGTATGAGTAGACCATCTACTAAAACAGCTAGTTCTCTTCTTCTGCCTCCAAAAACTGATAACTCTCATAAATTCTTAGCTGAGGCTGACTGCAGCCAGATGAAAAATATCTTCCAAGCCAGCATCCGGCCTTATGAAGTTAAACGAGTTGGGGGAGGCTTAAGTGTATGTTGGGAGTTCACCGCCCGATCCAATGATTCTAATTATAGTGTGGGTGATTGGGGATTAATGGTTATCGCCCAGGCGGCTGGTCAAACCAAGACGCGGTATGCTCCAATGTTGGGCGGCGCAAGTAATGTTATTGGAACTAACGGCGTCCGTTTAGATTGCCATATGGGGACTTTTGGTGGGCCTTTCTTTTTCCCTGGAATAAGCGATCCTCAAAAGGTTAGTCTAAGCTTTCAAATCACTGGAGGACGTTGTAAGGGGGCTTTATGCGGGGTGTGTGATTACCGAAACTTTATCCAATCCTCTGGCCAACCATTTAAGTTAGTTTGTCGGCCGCCAGCTCCACCCGAAGCTCGCCAATTAGCTGACCCCCAGCCGGTGCCGGTTGAGATAAGCGGCCACCAACGCCTCCGAGGACCTGTCAGAAAGTTGTACTGTAATAAATGGGTTCCTACCGGAAAGAGTTATGTCGATGGAAACGGAAATAGAGTTCCGGCAATGGAATGTAAGGAAGGGAGAACAAGTTACAATGTCTCCGACCCCCTTTGGGTATATGTTTATTATCCTTACTTGAATACCATCGCCGCCAACTTGGTCTATAAAGAAAGAGGGGCTTTCCGAATTTTTGTCTCAGACAGGGCTCAAACGAAAGATTGGTTTCAAGCAGGAACTTCAAATATTTCTTTTTGTGCTAGTGTTTACGATGATGTTCTCCGAGGACACTTTTTAGCTGAAGGAATGAGTCCGGATGTGGTAAATAGCTTTAAGAGCGATGTTATGCATAATGTCGCCCTCTCTCCTTGGACAAGTAGAGACTATTTTTCAAATAATAATGATCATTTTAATCGAGGGCAATGTGCTTTGGGGGATCATGTAGAGGATGTTAAGCTTTATCCTCCCTACTTGGGAGGAATAATGAATGCGGTTGATATGGTTAGCCAATGTTTAAACACCGACAATAATGAACCCTTCTGCCGCCGATAAGCTAGCTACTCTAATTATTGTTAGCTATAATGCTCCTCGAGAGTTAGAAAACTGTTTTCTTTCTATCGAGAGAGAAAAACTCTCGGAGATAGAGGTTATTATCATCGATAATAACTCTCCAAACCCCGCTGTAAAAAAAATCCTTAGCAAGTGGCGCAAAAAACCAACTTACAAAGTAATCTTTAACTCCGAAAATGTAGGTTTTGGTCGAGCTAATAACCAGGCGGCCCAGATAGCTCAAGGAAGGTGGCTTATCTTGGTAAACAATGATACTTATTGGAATAAGGGTGAGTTGAAAAGGTTTCTTGAAGTTTTAAAAGCTCTTCCACCTTCGGTAGTTGCTCTGGGTCCGAAGATACTTTCCCCTAATCATCGTCTCCAGCAATCAGCTGGCTATCAGCTTAATTTTTTTAATTTAATTACCTGGGCCTGGGGATTGGATCTCTTTTTCAAACCACTAACTCTCATTTATCACCCTTACCACATTACATACTCTTCCTTTTATCAAAATAAACATTCAGTTGGTTGGCTGGCTGCTTCTTTTTTAGCTGTTAAGCGGCAACCTTTCTTAAAAGTTGGAGGCTTTCCCCAGGATATCTTTATGTATGGGGAGGATGTCCTTCTTGGCCAGCGGCTTTCTTCCCAAGGGCAGTTGCTCTTCAACCCCATCGCTAGTTTCTATCATATCGGCCAGGCCTCGAGCAGTAAGGAAATTAGTTTGGGTAAAGAAGCTGAGTTTGTTGTTAGATTATTTTCCAAAAGATATGGCCGCTTAGGAAAAATTTATGCCCAAGAAGCAATTAAAATTGGCTTTTTCCTTCGTTTTCTAGCCTTCTCTCTTCTTGGAAAACCCGATAAAGCAGAGATATATCGGAAGTTGAGCTAGGAACTCAGAATAAATCACACTCCCGAAGTGTGATTTATCACTCTTCGGGAGTGTGATGAACTTAGAACTCAGAACTTGGAACTTAGAAAAAAGCACCAAATCACAAATACCAAGTTCCAAACAAATCCCAAATTCCAATAACCAAAACCTTGTCTTTTGTGTCATCCCGACTTGTCGGGATCTAGCCGATAGGCGCAGGGGTGTCTGCTCAAGTATGGGTGCTCATTTCTTTGCGCTTCGCTAGATTTCTGCTCCTACCGAAGGGGGGCCTCGTCGCTATGGCTTCTCAGAATAACTTAATAGACAAGGTTTAGAATTTAGGGCTTATTTAGTTTGGAGCTTAGGATTTCGGATTTAGTGCTTTCTTGCCAAGTTCTGAGTTCCAAGCTCTAAGTTCTATTTTCTAATTAAAATTTAAGATTTTAAAATTTGATTTGAATAAAAATTTCAAATTTCAAATTTAAAATTAATCAACCCCCTAGTTCCTACCTCCCCTATAATAAGGATATGAAGGTGGCTTTGGTTCATGATTTTTTAGCTGAGTGGGGAGGAGCAGAAAGAGTGGTGGTCGAGCTCCATCATCTTTTTCCCAAGGCTCCACTCTACACTGCTTTTTACCTCCCTCAAAAATTAGGCCAGCAGAAAAGCTTATTCGCTGGCTGGCAGATAAAAACCTCTTTTTTAAATAAGGTTCCCTTTATTAGCCGCCTTTATTCGCCTTTACGGGTCTACGCCCTGTTAGCTTTTGAGCAGTTTGACTTCGACGGCTACGATGTGGTTATCTCCTCGTCAAATATGTATATGGCTAAAGGGATTATTGTCCGCCCAGAGACTATCCATATCAGTTATCTCCATTCCATCCCCAAGTACCTCTATGGTTACACCACTGCTCGTAATTGGCGGCAAAGTTTTGTTGGAAAGGTAATCGCCCCTTACCTTAACCACAAACTAAGGTTAAATGACTATCTAGCCGCTCAAAGGCCGGATGTGTTGGTAGCTAATTCCGAAGAGACTCGCCGCCGCATTTTAAAGGCCTACCACCGGCAAGCTGAGGTCATCTACCCTCCAGTTAATATTCCTCCCCAGTTCCGTCCTTACCCAAAGAAGGATTATCTTTTAGTTGTCTCCCGCCTTGTTTTAGCTAAGCATATAGATTTAGCTGTCAGACTAGCTAATAAATTAAACCTTCATCTTAAAATAGTCGGCCAAGGTCCAGAAGAAAAGCGACTCCGCCAATTAGCCGGACCAAATGTTGAGTTTTTAGGCCTAGTCGATGATCAGGCTCTCCACCACCTCTATCAAGGGGCTAAAGCCCTTATTTTCCCGGCAGAAGATGAAGATTTTGGGATAGTTCCTATCGAAGCGGCTGCTTATGGCACGCCAGTTTTAGCTCATAGATCCGGCGGTTCTCTAGAAACCGTCAAGGAGGGGGTGAGTGGTATATTTTTTGACGATCTTACCTTGGATAGCCTCCTTAGTGGTTGGAAAAAATTCCAGAAGGTTAAATTCTCCCAAAGGCAACTCTACGACTGGGCTAGCCGCTTTTCTACTTCGGTTTTTGACCAGCGTATAAAGCATCTTATAACAAAACTTATGGGAGAGAAGAAGAATAAAATATAGGTGGGCAGTCACTAAATAATTTTCCTAGAACATATACTACAAGAATTGACTAGAACCGCCTGTAGTGATAATATAAAGAAGAATTTTTAAAGGATGATTTATGTTGGACGAAAAACTAAAGGACAAGTTCAAAGACTACCTGCTTGAGAAAAAAAGGTCGCGTTACACTATCTTAGCTTATTCTAAGGACCTAGATCAGTTCTTTGAGTTTCTTAAAGAAAATAATATCAAGGATATAAAAGAAGTTAAGCGAGAGACGGTGGAGGCCTTTTTGCGCAGCCTGTTTAAGAGAAAATTCTTGCCTAAAACTGTTTCTCGAAAGATAAACACCTTAAAAACTTTCTTTCGTTTTTTAGTTAACGAGCTTAAAGTTATCCCTGCTAGCCCGGCAGCGGAGATCACCCACCCCCGTATCCCCTCTAAAGGTCCCCGCTTTCTCAGCCGATTAGAGTATGGGGCTTTAAGGGATGCGGTCCGTGATAATCCTCGAACCTATGCTGTAGTTGAACTTATGCTCCAAACAGGCTTGCGAATAGGAGAAGTGGCTCGCCTGCGCCTGGAGGATTATAAAGGTAAACAGCTTTATGTCCGGGCTTTTGAGAGCCATGAAGCCCGAACAATTCCCTTAAATAAAAACGCCCAAAGAGCTTTGGAAGAGTACTTAAAAATAAGGCCAAAAAGTGATAATGAGGCTCTTTTCTTAACTAGAAAAGGAACCCCCTTATCTATCCGCAATATCAGGGCTAGTATCAACCGGGCTTTTGCTAAAGCGGGGATAGAGAATGCCACTGTATCTGATATCCGCCATACATTCATTGCCCAACAACTTCTTCAAGGGACGCCGGTTATCGTTGTTAGTCGGATAGTTGGCCATAAACGGACCGAAACAACCAGCCGCTACCTAGATTACCTTAAGAACTACGACTTCCAACCCAAACATCTAAGCGAACTTTAATAGATTAATTGACCACCTTTCTTTCCTCATTTACAATTACCCATATGGAGTTTATTGTTGATAAACTAGCTCTTCTCATTACCTCTCTTATTGCCACTTTAGGTTACGGTGGAGTGGTCTTAGCTATGGCTATTGAGTCAGCCAACATTCCCTTGCCCTCAGAAATTATTATGCCCTTCGCTGGCTTTTTGGTCTATCAAGGAAGGTTCAATCTTTTGATAGTTAGTTTAGCTGGTTCCTTAGGCTGTCTCATTGGATCGCTTTTTTCTTGGTGGTTAGGTAAACGATACGGGGAAGAAGTTATTCGTTATCTTATCCGCCGCTACGGCAAGTACCTTCTTATCTTCGAGTACGAACTTGATGACGCTATTAGTTTGTTCCACAAATACGGCCACCCAATTGTTTTTTTCTCACGGCTCTTACCAATTATTAGAACTTTTATCTCTCTTCCAGCCGGAATAGCTGAGATGGATATTCTTAAATTTAGTTTTTATACCTTTGTTGGCTCTTTCCTTTGGTCATTATTTTTAGCCTGGGTAGGCTACCGGCTAGGGGCTAATTGGCGAAGCATTGGTGTTTGGTTCCATCGCTTTGATTTTCTTATTCTTCTTCTCCTCGTCGCGGGGACTGTTTTCTATGTTTATCATAAGTTAGATCGTTATCATAAATATCAACAAAGAAAAAATGGCTAAGGTTATTGTTGAGTTGTCCGGCGGCGTTGACTCGGCTATAACAGCTTATCTCCTTCTCCAAAAGGGTCACCAAGTAGATAGTGCTTTCTTTTGGGCTTGGGATAGCCCTCAAGTAGAGGAAGATAAAAAGATGGCAGCAGCAGTTGCTCGACAATTATCCATCCCTTTCCAAGTTGTTGACTTAAGGAAAGAGTACCGTCAGCGGGTAATTGAGAATTTTTTCGGGGAATATGCTCGAGGCCGGGTTCCAAGCCCGGATGTCAGCTGCAATCGAGAGATAAAGTTTGGCCTTTTTCTCGATTGGGCTAAAAAAGAAGGTTATGATCAAGTGGCTACTGGCCACTACGCTAAGCTCAAAAAAACAGGTGGCCGGTTGGCCATTTTTCGGCCGCTAGATGAAAGTAAAGACCAAACCTATTTTCTCTACCAGCTTAAAGAGGGAATCCTTCCTTATATCCTCTGGTCTCTAGGAGATAAGAAAAAGGAAGAGGTTAAAAAATTAGCTCGGCGGCTAGGTTTGTCCAACTGGAACCGGCCGGAGTCGATGGGGATTTGTTTTATTGGCCCGGTCAAGTTAGACAAGTTTTTGAATCAGTACCTTCCTATTAAGAGAGGTGAGGTGGTTCTCCCCTCAGGTCAAGTAGTTGGTTATCATAAAGGTGTTTATTTTTATGCCCTTGGCCAGCGGCACAACTTGGAGATAAAACGGCCTTCTACTCTACCGAGACGTTACCTTTACCCAGAGGGTGGGTTAAAGCCTTTATATGTAATTAAAAAAGACCTAGCCACTAATCGCCTAGTTGTTTCTTTAAAAGAAGACTGTTGGATTAAGAAGATTAGCTTCTCTCAGTTAACCACGGTCTGGCCAGAAGAAAACATAGAAGGCAAGGAAGTTTTAGTTCGCCTGAGGAACTTAGGTTCACTCATCCCTGCTACTATCGAAGGGAGAAATATTCAACTCAAAGAACCAGCTTTTATTACTTCCCCCGGCCAGCCGGTTGTTTTTTATACTCCAGATGGCCGGTTGGTGGGGGGAGGTATTGTTGAGGAGGTGGAATGAGAGATAAAACAGAAATAAATCCTTTATTGCCCTTACATCCTCTTTCTCAGAAATTAGACACTCTCCTAAGTGAGGAGGAAGTCCTCCAAACAGGGACTATGCCTCGCCAAAAATGGTTGGAGGAACTTGAGAAGGTTATGGAGGAAGGAGTCTTGGTGATAATGGTTGATTTTTGTGGTCGTTCTTGTGGTCGTCATTATGACCGAGATTGGCAGAAGTTGCTTGCTAGTCTGGAAGAAAGTATCGACTGGCTTACCATCCAAGGAAATGGTATTGAGTTAACTATTGGCCGCCGCCACCGAGAATCAGGAGAGGATGAAGCCCTACTTTTTATCCCTCTAAAGCTTCTTAGACAGTCCCCTGAGGAGATAATAAAGCTTTTCTATAGCCATTTAAATAGAAATAGTTTTAAAGCTTATGTAGCTGGTGTTTATCTCTCTCCTCACCAGAAGGTACGTCTCCAAGAAATACTTAGAGTAGCTGATCTGAGTTTAAACGAAGCAAAGAATGATTACAAGGAAGGTAAAAAGGGAGTAGCCTCGGCATCTCTTCAAGGTAAACGCTGGCAAATTGATGGTCAACCAGTTCCACCAGAACAACTAAAGATAGAGAAACACGAGTTCCCTGATTTCTTAATTACTTCTGACCCCGTGAGGCAGATAAAAGAACTTCAAGGAAAGGGTTGGCAACCATTTCTTCTTTTCAGCCCAAATGAGATGAAAAAGATAAATGCTCATATCGGAATGACTAAGGCGGACAAACTCCTAAGTGGGTTAGCAGAGTTGGTCCAGAGCTATTTTTCTAAAACCAGTTTAGGTCAGGAAGGATTTAAGATGATAAAAATAGGAACTTTGTTTGTAGTTATGGTCCACAAATCTAGAGTAGAAGAAATACAAACTTTAAATTTAGCTAATACTTTAGGAAAAATCTCTTCCCAACTTGGTTTGCCTTACGGCTTGGGTTGGGAACTTTATTCCTCACCTTATAATTTCGAAACGGCCGAAGAGGGAAAGATCTAAAGGCTTCACCTCCTCACTTTTTATTGCTTCCACTCGAGCTAGGATAGGCCCTTTCCGAAGAAGGTTAATAAACTTGTTTATCTTTTCTTGGCGGCCAATGACCATTATCTCCACTTGGCCATCCTCTCTATTTCGGACCCAGCCGGAGAGGCCCAGCTCCTCAGCTCGGCTCTTAACAAAATGGCGATAACCGACGCCTTGAACCAAACCACTAACTAAAAGATGATACTGTTTCATTTTGCCTCCTATATAATAATATTATGAAAAACTATTTCGCTGGCCACAAACCCAGTCATTATCAGATGAACTACATTGTTCGCTCCTTCATTCTCTCAGAAAGTTTCTTCTGGTCAGGCTTTAACTTTATCTCTCCCCTTCTTTCTATCTTCGTAGTTCGCTACATCTCTGGAGGAACTTTAGCCACTGCTGCCACTGGGGTTAGTGTCTATATGATTTCTCGAGTTATTTTTGAACTTTTCTCCGGCCGCTTAATGGAGGGGAAGGATGATAAAGAGAAAATAAGGATAACTATTTTAGGACTGTCTCTAGTAGCCATTGCTTTTTGGAGTTATCACTGGACGACTAACTTAACCACTTTCTACTTTGTCCAGGTTTTGGTCGGGGTTGGCTTAGGACTAGCCTCACCGCCAAAAGCTAGTCTCTTCTCCCAGCACTTGGATAAAGGCAAAGCTACCAATGAGTGGAGTATCTACGACGGTCTCGTTTTCATTGGAATGTCTCTGGCTGCAGCCTTAGGCGGTTTTATCACCCAGACTTACGGTTTCACTCTTCTTTTTAAAGCGGCTACCATTCTTGTTCTTCTTAGTCTTATTCCTTACCTTCTCCTTTATCCTCGAGTAGATTAATCTCTCTTCAGCGGCAAAGAAAACTTGAATTTTATTATATAATCATTCTTATGACAAATAATCATAAACCCACCCTTACCCTAACCAAAGAAGGAGTAGAAGAACTCAAAAATCGGTTAACTCAGCTTAAAAAAGAACGGCCGCAGTTAGTTGAGCGGTTGGCTCGGGCCCGTTCTTTCGGTGACTTATCGGAAAACTCCGAGTACACCAGCGCCAAAGAGGCCTTAAGTTTTCTAGATAATCAGATAAGCGAGTTAGAGGCGGTTCTCCAAGTCTCCAAAGTGGTCAAGAAACGGCGGGATGTGGCTGGTTTAGGAAGCCGTTTGACCTTAAAAACAGGGGAAAAACAACTCACCATTACCTTAGTCAGTCATTGGGAAGCTAACCCATTAGAGAAGAAAATCTCTATTGACTCGCCTCTCGGCCAAGCCTTACAGGGACGGAAACTCAAAGAAGTTGTAAAAGTAAGCACCCCTCAAGGTGAGAGAAGCTACCAAATTGTTAAAATAGAGTAATGGCTATTCTGAAAAAACTCCAAACTGATTTGATAACTGCTTTAAAGTCTGGGAATCAGACAGAAAAAGGCGTCCTTCGATTTCTCTTAGCAGCAATTAAAAATGCCCAGATAGAGAAGCAAGGCGAACTTAGTGACCAGGAGGTGCTTCAGATAATTAGAAAACAGATTAAAAAAGAAGAGGAAGAGCTGGAGTTTAATCAAAAAGCAGGCCGGCCAGAAGTTGTAGAAGAGATTAAAGTTAAGATAGATATCCTTAAGAAATACCTGCCTCCTCAGTTGAGTAAAGAAGAGATAAAGAAAAAAGTTCTTTCTCTAGTTCCAGCTGACCAGCTTTCACCTCAAAATTTTGGCCAGCTAATGGGCCGGCTAGTTAAAGAATTTTCTGGTCAAGTTGATAATAGCCAGCTAGCCCAAGTTCTTAAAGAACTTATCAATGAGAAAAAAGAAAACTAAGGTTAAACCTATTACTGCTAATACGCCCTTGTCGGAAATTGTTACCAAATACCCTGTTTTAGCTCAAGTTCTCGAAGAGGAATTTGAACTGCATTGCCTTAACTGTCCCCTTTCGAGTTTAGAGACCTTAGCTGAAGGGGCTCGAGCCCATGGCTATACCGACGAAGATATAGCTGAGATTGTGGACTATCTCAACAGGATCATCGATTACGCGGAGAATGGAACTCAGTAATTTGAACTTGGAGCTTGGAACTTGGAATAAATCACACTCCCGAAGTGTGATTTATCACTCTTCGGGAGTGTGATGAACTTAGAACTTGGAACTTGGTAATTGGAACTAGGAACTAGGATCTAGGAGCTAGGTTAGAAATAATTAATAACCCTGTAAGGTAAAAGCTTAGAAGAAACCTGAGTGTCAGTACCCTTGCGCTCGCTTCCGCTCGCTAGATTCTT
>JALVIH010000024.1 GCA_027028625.1 bacterium
GGAACTAGGAACTAAGAACTAGGAGCTAGGTTAGAAACAATTAATAACCCGTAGTAAGAGCTTAGAAAAAACTTGACTGCCAATTCCTGCGCTCGCTCCACTCGCTAGATCCTTCACTTCGCCTGGCGGCTCGTTCAGGATGACTCCATGAGAAGGCTTACTTTAAAAACTTTATGAACTTTCTAACTTTACAAACTGAGTCCTGAGTTCTAAGCTCCAAGTTCATCACACTCCCGAAGAGTAATAAATCACACTTCGGGAGTGTGATTTATTCTAAGCTCCGATAACCAATAATGTTAAAATATGATGTCTTTGCCGCAGTGGCGGAATTGGCAGACGCGCACGGTTCAGAGCCGTGTCCTAATTATTAGGGTGTGGGTTCAACTCCCACCTGCGGCACAGAAGGAGAGGTTTATTTTTTCCTTTGGCTAAGGACAAAAAGTAAAGGGGCGGCGGTGAAGGTAGAGGAGTAAGTCCCCGAGATAGTTCCAACCAACAAAGCTACCATAAACCAGCGGGTAGTTGTTCCGCCAAGAAGGACTAAAGCTAGAAGCATAAAGATTATAGTCAATGAGTTGTTAAGGGAACGAACCCAAGTTTCGGTTACTGCTTTGTTGATTAAAGCTCGAAGGGAAAGACGAGGGTAAATGCGAGCTGCCTCACGAATTCGATCATAGACAACGATGGTATCGTGGACAGAGAAAGAAAGGATAGTTAAAACAGCAGTGACGAAAAGAGTGTCTATCTCAATGCCATAAAAATGACCCAAAAGGGAGAAAACGCCCAAGAGAACCAAACTATCATGAATCATAGCTAAAATAGCTGAGATACCAAAAAGTTTGTTTTTAAAGCGGAAGGTAACGTAGAGCAGGATAAGAGTTGAAGCCAGAATGACGGCGTAGATTGTTTTTTTAAGCAGCTCCTTTCCTAGAATAGGGCCGATCGTCTCTAATTTGTATTCTTCATAGCTGCCAATTTTTTTCTTTAACGCCTGGCGAGCTAGTTGGAGCTGTTTAGCGGAAAGAGGTTGGCTGCGAATAATGTAGTTACCTTGTTGAGTTCGGATAATGCTTTCTGGTTGGACAATTTCCTTTAAAGCCTGGCGGATCTGAGTTTCGGTTGTAGGCTTGTCGAAATGTAGTTCCCACTGAGTCCCACCAGTAAAGTCAATAGAAAGCTTAAAACCATAAGTAAAAATAGAGAAAAGACCAGGAAGAATTACTAAGAGAGAGATAGCAAAATAGAGATAGCGGTACTTCATCCAATCGATAACTGGGTATAGCTTAGTTGTTGCTTTCATCTAAGACCTCCTTTTCTTTTGGCTTATGCCAAAAGAGACGCATTAAGTTACGGGTGACGACGATTCCAGTGAAGAGGGAAATAATAATTCCCAAAGCTAAGGTTAAAGCGAAACCTCGAACCATCCCCGAACGATTAAGGAAAGACCAATTGAAAGGATTGAAAAGAATAAAAGCTGTTATTAAGGTAGCTACATTGGCATCCTTAATTGAGTCCCAAGCCCGACCAAAACCAAGTTCCATTGCTTGCCGCCACGGTTGGCCGGCTCGGAGTTCTTCCTTCATTCGTTCGAAGATAAGAATATTAGAGTCCACAGCCATGCCAACTGAAAGCATAAACCCGGCTACACCTGGTAAACTCATAGTAACAGGGAGAAGTTTGTAGATAGCCAAAGTATAGATACCATAGAGGATGAGGGAAATATCAGCTAAAAGACCAGGAAAGCCGTAGTAAAGAAACATAAAAAGAATTACTGCCAATAAACCTACCCCTCCGGCGATAGTCGAGCGATAGACAGAAATTAAACCTAGAGTTGGTCCGATTTTTTCTTGTTCGACTACTTTTAAAGGTAAGGGCAAAGCTCCTGCATTAAGTTGAATAACTAAGTCCTTGGCTGCAGACAAGGTGAAGTTACCACTAATGACTGCCTGGCCATTAAGAATCGGTTCATTAACTCGCGGAAGAGTGAGAGGTTTGTTGTCCAAGAAGATGCCGACTATTTTTCCCACATTTCTTTTAGTTATCTCAGCAAATTTTTTGGTTCCTTGATGGTTGAATTTTAAAGCTACTTGGGGTTCGCCTGTTTGAGGGTTAAAACTCAAGCTAGCTCTTTCCAAATCTTGGCCAGTTAGACCAGTCTTTTTGGTAGGAAAAACAAAGGCACCACTCTGAGTAGCTTGTTTAAGTAACTTGGGGTCTTCTTCTCTGAAGTCTAGTTGAGCTGTTTTTCCAATAAGGGCTAAAGCTTTATCTACATCTACAACCCCAGGCAGATCAACAATTATCCGCCAGTGGCCATTACTTTCAGCAGTTTGAACAACAGCCTCGCTTATGCCGTAAAGATTAACCCTTTTTTCGATAATATCTTTGGCTGAGAGGAGGGCATCTTTTCGGTCTTTTTCTGACAGATGACTAGTATCAGCTTCCAAAACGATATGAACTCCTCCCTTGAGATCGAGGCCGTATTTGAAATTCAAATCACGGTAAAAGCGTTTTTTCCCGAGATGAAGATCGATGATAGGATGCCCGATAGTTATTTTTTTATTGTTAGGAAAGGGGATTGTCAAATGAGCTGGCAAGTCTATCCACAAGGAAATAAGGGTAAGAGCAACAATAGCTAGGAAGATTTTTTTATTTCTTTCCATGAGCTCGAGAATGACTCTTAGTCTTCATTTTTATTAAGCTTAGTTGACGTTGGATTTTAAAACTATAAACTATTTTAGCTTTTCTGTCTAACCTTACCTTAGCTACATCCCCTGCCTTTAGGCCTAGAAAGGAGACGATAGAAGCAGGAACACTGACTACCAGGCTATTTCCGCACTTAAGTAGTTTTACTGAAGTTTTTAAATTAGCCGAAGAGGGCATTAGTCAACTCCTTTTCTTTACCAACTATCATCACTCGAGGTGTGGCTAGTAACTTTAGAGTAAAATAATCTCTTTTTTTAACTAATATCTTAAGTTCCTCAAGGGTGAGAACAGTATAATTAAGCTCTCGTTGATACAGACCTTGATACTCTTGGATCAAACGGTTGACTTCAGTCATTACTAACCTGCCAATAAAGACAATATCGATAGCTTGAGGATCATGAGGTTCTTTATTAAGCAAACGCCGAGAAATGAAAGCAAACTTTAGCTGACCCAATTGCTTGCGTCGCCGCCAAATGTCATAGCCTAAACCTGAAGTTTTGCTTACTATTGACTGAAGTTGATCATAGAGAAAATAATCAGGATTCAGTTGATAAAAAAGGCGGTTGCCTCGTTGTTCCTTAACTACAATATGAGCTGTTTCAAAACGTTGGAGTTCGCGACGAACAGCGTTAATTTCATCCTTTATTTGACGAGTAATCTGGCGGACGAAAAATTTTTCTTTTGGATGGTTAAAGAACAAATTTAACAACTTGATTCTTGTTTTTGAGGTAATGATGGCAGCCAAAAAAGTTTTCCTCAGAGGGTTAATAGTTAACTTTGTTCCCTGAGGGCAGCAGCGAGAGCCATATTTTTCCGGCAACGAATTTTATTTCCTTGCCTTGGTTGTCAGTGAAGATTGTTCGAGAATTAATGTCTTTTTTCTTCCAGTTGGCTTTAATCACCTGGCCTTTGTAAAAGATTAAAGCTTTTCCGCTGCCAATGTTTTGGTAAACAAGGTGAACATTCCCTGGATAGCCATCATTAGCTCTACTTTCTCGAGCAAAAAGGACGACTAAGTTCTTAGTAGTGATGGGTTTTTTAGTGTTATAATCTACACTTATTTTTCCTCCATTGTAACGTTGGTATTCTCCTCCGACATAAACCCATTTTTCATCATAAGCTGAGTAGCCTGGCCAATAACTATAACTTATCTCCCTTACATTACCTTCTTGAACATTGGAATCCGCTTGCCATTTCCAAGGACGGAAACCTTTATTCCAAGGAACACCCTCTTCATCAACATTAGTCAGATGCCGTTTAGTTGCTAAGTATTTCCACAAGCGATAGGTAGAGGTTGTCATTGTGTGTTCGATAGCGATAGGATGACCTAAACGATTTATGTCCCGATAAAAGGTTGGAAAACCAACGGAGAATTGGTTAAGATCGTTTATTCCTTGCCACCCTAATTTTCTAATTAAACCCAGAGCATCTGCTTTTCCTCCATTGAGACACCCCTCTTTTGTTCGAGGATCACAATGAGCTCCTCCAACATGGACATAAACTGGTTCTTGGCCATACTCAGCCGCCCAACGGACAAAATATACCCTGGCTGAGCGGACGGGAGCGATTTTAATATCTTTAGCTTGGGAGCAGTAAAAAACAGCTCCAAACCTGGTAATACCACCTTCAGCGACAGCCTCATAGACAATGTCGGCATTGTTTAACCCTGCCACCGGCCTGGCGTCTTGATGATTTTCAATCATTACGAATAATGGCCGCCTTTTCTGCCACATTTCTTTTTCTGATTTAGTGTGTAAACTACCATTTAAGGGGCAGACCTCTGTTTTGGGGGCGTTAGTTTCTTGGATCGATTTTTCAGCGAACGAAGAAGAAGAGGAGACGATAAGAGGGGTTTGGGTTTTGTTGTTTAGTTGAGCCAGAACCAACCGTCCGCTTAAAGCACCTAGAGCTGTGCCAACAAAAGCCGTAAGAATCAAAGCAATAAGTTCTTTTTTTGACATAACTAAATTGTACCTAAATTTTACTCAACTGTCTACTCCTAATTTTAATTAACTTAAGTTGATGAACTGCCTTTTGAAGGGCTTCTTTTTCTTCAGGGCTAAGAGGAATTTGAGGTTTGCCTTTTTCAATTTTCTTTAAGTACAAGCGACTGGCTTGGTTCGTAAAGATGTTAGTTAAGATAACGCCGTTTTGGTTGTCATTGAGTAGGCAGAGAGAAAAGCTTTGGTTAGCTCCAATCTGAGAGAAAGCGGTAAAACGGACAATGCTACTTACGAGATAGCTTTCTTTAAGTATAGACTCTAATCTTTCTATTTCAGTTAAGATTTTCTTTTTGGTTTTTTCAAGTTCTTTTAATTCTTCTTGATGCTGGTTGAGTGTTTCCAACCAACCTTCATTCTTAGGGGGGAGAAATAAACGAAGTTTCCAGAGAAGATAACCTAAAACCACCCCCTCGCTCAATAAAAGAATAAGAATTAGTGTTAACAGCATTTGTCTTATTATACGTCATTGGCTAATATTAAAGTATGGAAAACAACTTCGAAAAAAGTGAAAACTATATCCATTTAGAGGAAAAACTAGGCCCAAGAGATTATCTGGACTTTCTAATGAGGATAAGTGTTTTTGTCTTTGTTCTAGTTTTCTTTTCCTTAGTAAGTTATTTCTTAATTAGCCATCTAATTTCCCGCCGTCTTATAAGTTCTCGAAAGGATATTCTTTATGTAGCTCCTTATAAACTGAGTCTCCTTCAGGGTATGGGAATAGTAAGTGAGCCGGAACTTAATTTGGAAGTAAGAACAAAAAGCGGCTACAAAAAAATTCACTTCTTACTTGATACTGGGGCGGTGATCTCCTCTTTGCCCCGAGAAATGGCTGAGGCTATGGGGTATAACTTAGCTTTTATGCCTCGCACGGTCTTTACAGGTTATGGAAATACTACCAGCTTTGCTTACAAAGGGGAGATGGTAGTAAGGATGGGAAAAAAGGAAGTAACTTTACCTGTTGTTTTTACTCAAGCAAGAGCTACTCAACCTCTTATTGGTCGAAAAGGGGTGGTAGATAGGTTTGCCATTATCCTCGATGCTCAGAATAAACAGGTTATTATTAAGGAAAAAGGGTAAAATAAAGTATGAACCTTATTCGAAAAGTTAATACTATCCCCCTAACAACTTTTTTACTCTTTTCTGTAGTTATTGGTTTCATCTTTCTTATTCCTCTTTCCCTTCTCTTGGTGCAGCAACAGACTAAGTTGCCTTCCTCAGCCGCGCCTAACCCTACTCCAATTGAACCTATTAAGGTTTATGGTCCAATCCCCACTAAACCACCTCAGATCGATAAGGTAACCCCCTTTGTTAGTAAAAGGGGTGATGTAGTTCTTATTCAAGGAAAAAATCTAGGTAATAATCCTAAGGAAAGTAAAATTATTTTTCCTGGAGCTGTAGCTTCTCCCACGGACATTCTTAAGTGGAAGGATAAAGAGATAGCGGTCCGTGTGCCAGTAACTGCTCATTCTGGCTTAATAAAAGTGGTTATTGGCCCTTGGCAAGTAAGTTGGGATATTCCCTTAACCATTTATAACTACAACACCAAGTTACATCTAAGGTATTTACCACCCTTTTTAAAGTTAGAGGGAGAAGGCCTGCAGCGGGTAAAGAAGGTTACTGTTTGGTTAAGTGAAGAGAATAAAATAGCTACTTCGGCGGCATTTCTTTCTCAAGTCAGACTGAACCACACCCCATTAGCTGTGGCCTTAATGGATAGAGCAGGTCAAATAGTACCTTTTTATGTTAATCCAACTGAATTTGGTTTTTAAAGATGGCCACTAAAGTAACAGTCATAGGTGGGGGGACAGGCTCTTTTGTTGCCCTCTCTGGTTTGAAGAAATTACCTTATGAATTGGCTGCTCTGGTTACTGTCAGTGATGATGGCGGCTCAACCGGCCGTCTACGAGATGAGTTTGGTTTTCTACCAGTAGGTGATCTGCGCCAGTGTATTGCTGCTTTAGCAGATGATGAAAAAGATAGATATTTAACTCGCCTCCTTCTTTACCGCTTTAGTAAAGGAAAAGGACTTAAAGGGCATAATCTAGGCAACTTAATTTTGACTGCTCTGAGTGATATTTACGGCTCGGAGACTAAAGCCTTAGAAATTGTTAATACTATTTTTCATTTAAAAGGGAAGGTTTTCCCCATCTCATTAACACCAGTTAAGTTGGTGGCCACTTACTCTTCCGGCCGACGGATAGTTTCCGAACATCAGATGGAAGAGTATGAATTAAAAGATGGGGAACGAATTGTTAATCTAGAAGTTACTCCCCGAGCTGTTATTAATCCCCTAGCTAAAAGAGTGATTCTAGAAAGCGATTACATTATTCTGGGACCAGGTGATCTCTTTGGTTCAACTATTGCTAACTTGGTTATTGATAAGGTTAAAGAGACCTTAGTTAAGACAAAAGCTCGGTTGATTATGGTTATGAACTTAATGACCCTTAAAAGCCAAACTAATGGAATGACAGCTAAGGATCACTTAGAAACTTTGGAAAAGTACTTGGGCCGACCACTGGACTACATTATTGTTAACAATCAACCCATAAGTCAGTCGATAAAAGAATGGTATCAGCGTCAAGATGAACATCCAGTAAAGGACGATTTAGGTAGGGATAAACGAGTAATTCGAGCAGCGATAATAGATGAAAAACACTACCAAAAATCTTCAGCTGATCCTCTTAAGAGGAGTCTTCTCCGCCACCACCCCTTCAAACTAGCTATGGTTATTAGCAGAATCATTGAAGAAAATGAATAGGAAAGAAACTACCATCTTAAAAGGTCTCGCTATTCTTTTGATAATTTTTTATCACTTCCAAGCTGCCTGGACGGAAAACGCTATCCTGCCAGTTGGTAAAGGATTAGTTAGCTGGTGGAACCAGTTGAGTCCTTTTCTTTTTAGTCAACCAAAGTACCTTTTAAATTTGTGCCTTTGGCCTGGTTTTTTGGGAGTAAATATTTTCTTTGTCCTTAGTGGTTATGGTTTAACTCAAAAATACCTCCACCTCAAGATAAGTGATGTTAAGTTGCTTTATCAGGGAATGGGGCACCAAATTAAAAAGCTGTACCCAGCTTATTTTTTAGCCCATCCAGTAGTCCATTTAGGCAGCGGAGTAGTTTGGTTGTTTATTTTTCATCGCTCCTTAACCTTCCACCAGTGGTTATCCTTTTATCCATTGGAGAGTTATTTGAAAAGCCTATTAATCTTTCCCCGATGGCTGAGCAATAAAAATATGTTTATCTTTGATGGAACCTGGTGGTTTATTGGAGTGATTGTCCAACTTTACCTTTTATTTCCTCTCCTCTTTTGGGTTAAAAGAAAATATGGCAACCGAGGTTTGTTAGCTGGAGCTTTAATAATTACCTTCCTTTATCGCTTTTTTATTTGGAAGGCTGGCTTTTCTGGCCCGATTGGAGTGGCTGGCTCAGTCACCTTTTGGTGGGTAAACTTTCCTGCTCGGTTAGCTGAGTTTGTTTTAGGAATGGTTTTGACAGAAGAGATATTAAATTTATTTTCTCAGAAATGGGGTTTGGGACTAATTATTCTAGTCCTTGGTTTGCTTGGCGATAGTTATTCTTGGGGTTGGATTTTTTCAGACTTCCTTTTGGCTTTAGGCGGGGTTTGGTTAGGCTACGCTCTCCTTAAGAGATTGACTAAAGGAATTAAATCTTTTCTATTCCAAGTTGGTCGTTTCTCTTACTACCTCTACCTCCTCCAAGAGCCATTTTTAGGAATGACCATCAGAGGGTATTAAGCGAATTTATCGCGCCGAAGCTTTAGCGAAGGTGGATTCATCGCGCTGTAGCTTTAGCGGAGGCGGAAGGGGTGGGATTCGAACCCACGATCCGATCACTCGGATACTCGCTCTCCAGGCGAGCCCGTTCGGCCACTCCGGCACCCTTCCTTTATCTAGGCCTATTTATTCTAGCAAATGGTTGTGGTACAATGAGTTGTTAGTTAAGTAAGTAGGAAAGAGTGAGAGAAGTTTTATTCCTCAGTTCAGTTTCCACGCTCATTAAGTAAGGAGGTGAGTTCCC
This sequence comes from bacterium, assembly GCA_027028625.1. Taxonomy (GTDB): domain Bacteria; phylum Patescibacteriota; class Microgenomatia; order JAADGY01; family JAADGY01; genus S014-63. The sequence goes on from JALVIH010000024.1 coordinate 8,748, forward strand.
TATGTCTTTTAAACTTTTCGTAGGCAATCTCAGTTATTCGGTCACTAGCCAACAGTTAAATGACCTGTTTAACCAATATGGTCAAGTAGAGGACTGTGTTGTCATTACTGATCGGCAAACAGGTCGGTCTCGAGGTTTTGCTTTTGTTACCTTTACTGAAGAAAAAGATGGCCAGAAAGCTGCTCAAGAGTTAAATGGGAAAGAGTACGAAGGTCGAAAGTTGATTGTTAATCAAGCTCGGCCCCGTCAACCTCAATCTCGTTAATTCAAAGAATTAAAAGTCCCGGTTTTGTTTATTTATGAACGCCGGGGCTTTTTTTAAGGTAGATTGTTTGAGTAGGATAGGCTAAAGCTATTTTTTCTTTAGCAAAGGCATTAAGGATTTGAAGGATAATAGCTTCTTGGGTTTGGAGGTAAAGGGAATAGTCTTTTGTCTCTAGCTCGTAGACAACTGAGAAAATTAAAGCTGAGTCGGCCATTTCAGTTAGATTTACTCTCTTAACTTTGGCATGGGGTTGTTGGTCAATAATCTGGCTGATTATTTGGGGTATTTTTTTGATTTTGTCCAAGGAAGTTTCGTAACTAATACTCAGATTAAAATTAACCCGTCGTTGCTTCATTGAATGGAAGTTACGAACTACTTGAGAAGAAAGTTCCTTATTGGGAATGATTATTTCCTCCCCCTTAAAAGATCTGATACGGGTAGTTTTCAAACCTATCTTTTCTACCTTCCCCTGATACTGATCGACGACTATAAAATCCCCAACATTAACCGTATTGTCAAAGACGATAGCTAAGGTGCTGAAAAGGTCACCAAGGATATTTTGAACTGCTAAAGCAATAGCCAAACCGCCAATTCCCAACCCCGCCACAAGGGACGTAATGTTGATGCCCAAACTTGCTAAAAAAGTTAAGGTTACAAATGTCAGAATAGTGGCTTTGGCTAAGTAGTTAAAAATAATGAGCTTGGCTTTATTAGTTTCCTTTTTGGTCGTTAGAAGGTGTTGGTTAAGTACGTCGGTTAGTTGGAAGAGAAAGATAGTTAGTTGGTAAGCAGTCAAAGTGAAGAAAAGGAGTTGGATAAGAGAAAATAAGGTTTTATTAGCTGGCGAGATAAAAAGAGTTAGATAGAAAGCGGTGGTTAGCCAGAATAAAAAGGGGATGCTTTCTAAATAGTTAGAGAGGAAGGTGTTATAGGGGTTATCTCGCCAATGGGGGAGATGCTTAAGGTAGTGAATTAAAACCCTTTTGGTTAAAACAAGAAGGAAGTAAAGGGAAGTGATTAGAAGAAGAGTGATTATCCATCTAACCATTATATTTGGGTCGAGCAAATGGTAATAAGAACTAATAAGTTCCATACTCAAAGTTTATGATAAACTGTTGACAATGTCTATAGTTAGAATTTATGATAATGTATATCAAGGACAAAAATAAAAATGAGATTTAGAGGAAAGGCTGGTTTAGTTTTGTTTTCTTTTCTTTTAGCCCAGGTTTTAATGGCTTTGGTTCCTTGGCTAAATAGTACTGCTCAAGCAGCAAACTTAAAGAACGCTAAGATTACTTTATCGGACTCACGGCCCGACCAAACTAACGTTACTCACACTATTTATTTCCAAGCAACTACCGCCTTATCAGCGAGTGAAAAGATAATTATAGATTACCCTTCTGATTTTGATGTGACTGGGATGGGGGCAGCTAATGTTTCCTCAATGAAGATCTCAGCTAATGCTGATATGAGTTCAGCTGAGACCTGTACGGTGGCTGATGACAATAATGGAGTTGATCAGGTTGGTTTTGTGGAAAATGGTACCGATGACACTCTTACTTTTCAGTTAGCTACATCTGGCACCTGCTCAAGTGTAGCGGCTGATTATTATGTAGAAATAGTAGTGACTGGATTTACTAATCCTTCTAAGAGTGCAGCAGCGGGTACAGCTGATACTTACCTGGTGAGCCTCTCGACGACTAATAGTGATGAGAGTACTACTCATGATTCAGCTACTGTCCGGATTGCCATTATTGATGCAGTAACTATTTCGGCTACTGTTCAAGCTACTCTTTCTTTTGAAGTGGTTGGAGTTTCTTCAGGGACAAGTGTAGGCAATGGTTATGATACTACCGATGTAACTACTACAGCTACCAGTGTGCCTTTTGGGATTATTAACCCTTCTACAGCTTATACGGCAGCCCAGCAACTGAAGGTATCGACTAATGCTAGCAATGGTTTTTATGTAGCAGTGAAGCAAGATAGTAATATGACCGATGCAGTGGGAAATGATATTGATCAATTTGATGATGGAACGGCGGTAGATAATAGTAGCCCTACAGCCTGGAGCTCACCCTCGGGGACACCTGGATCAGAGAATACCTATGGGCATCTGGGTTATGGTACAACCGATACTACCTTGACTGACCTTAATGGGAGTGGGGCTAGTGATAGATTTGCTACTGCTAAGTTTGCCGGTTTGACCTCAACTTATGAAGCAGTTTTGTCCCACGATGGTCCAGCTGATGGGACAAACACTGACACCAATGGTCAAGCTTACGTGGTTTATCAATTAGAAATTAGTGGGCTTCAACCGGCGGGTATTTATAGTAATACTATTACTTATTTAGCTACAGCTAAATACTAATGAAAAAAGTTAAGGTTACTCAGTTTCTTTTATGGGTATTGGTTACTGCTTTTGGTCTTTTTATTTTCTCTTCTCCTACTCAGGCTTTAGATAGGGTTTTTTTAACTATCTCACCGCCGATTAATGAGTTAATTCTTAATCCAGGAAGTCGTTCTACTTC
>JALVIH010000025.1 GCA_027028625.1 bacterium
CCTCATATTTTTTATCGCCCTGGCCCAAATTCTTGTTAACATAATCAAACTATTAGTAGCCTTTTCTAGACATATACTCAACCTCTATCTGGCCCGGAAGAACTCATCTATTTCCAACAATCACAAGCACTTGAAATTTTCACTTCGAATATAATCCTCTTTTGACGCTTTAACACTTAGTAAAAATGACAAGGTTGCTATAATTAAATTAATGAGAGAAAGAGGCATAAGCGAAATTACATCTTCTAACGACCCAAATGCTCATGCTATTGATGTGAGAGAAGGAAACTCTCCTAAAGTTCCTTCAGATTTAAAAATCATCTCCCCGAAAGATCAACGACTCCCACCTTATGGACCTGAAGTAACAGACAAAACTTTCTCTAATATACCTGACGCTCATAGATAAAAACTAACTCCGAGCCCGGCTCGTAAAACCCGGCCCTTATTTAATAGGGTACCGATTAAAATAATCTTCAATCTTCCTCTTTAATTCTTCAAGACTGCCCCCTTGTTTTTTATTCGCCTTGTACTCAAGATAGTATGTGGTAATCATATTAGCTGCTAATTGAAGTTTACGGAAATCACCAGCTTTGTCAGGGTGTTGTACTTGAAGTATAAATAAGAGATTCTGCAAAATACCAGCTGACTTTTCATTTATTTCTACAAAAAAATCAGTGATTCTATAAATCCACCCCGTAAGCATCAGCCCCTTCCCCCTTTCTACTACAGGATGTTTGCTTAAATAGACCACTCCTGCCCACTCTTTTGAATTAAATATATCGCCAAATGAAGCAGAAAGGCCGAACTAAGCATAGAATCCATAGAAATATACTCTGCCACTTCTGAAGGAACATAGGTCATTATTCTTTCTGCTAACTTGAGATTTCTATCCACTTTAGATTGCACAAAAAAATCCTTTAATGCAGATTTTAGACCCCCTTTTTCTGGACGAATATCGGCTGCCATTATCTTTTCTCTTTCCATATATTATTTATTATAGGATATATTTCAATTCTCATTCAGATTATGTTTTGTTTGTTAAGAATTCTATCCACCACAATCACAAGCCGGGCTTGTAAAACCCGACTTGTTAGGCTCTAGCCAAAGGCGACCGCTCAACCTATGGTCAACTTAAATCTAATTGCATCAACTCTGTTACCCAGAAAGCTCTTCCATCAAACACTAACTAACCTTCAAGGCACTACATTGAAGTATAATCCTTTTAATCCTCGCCATTAAACCATCTTCACCAATTCCCAACCGTTCCGCAACTTCTTGCGAAGTCAATAAACCACCATTCTCGTCTGTTTGGTATAGCAGTATTAAAGTTTCCTTTAGATAAGCATCTTCCAAGTTTATTGGGGGGAGACCTTTCCATGGAGAATACAGCCTGTATAGGCTATCTCTATAACTATTTCTTTTAATTTTTACTCCCTTCCTGTCAATAAAAATATCTCCTTTAAAAAATTCACTAGCTCTCTTTAATATTCGTTCTAAATAAACCAATCGATCATGTCTACGTTTTACGTTTGGAAAGAATTTTTGAGCCAATTCTTCAGTTGAATAAGTGAAAACTACTTCATCGCTTTCTAATGCAAGTTCTACAATCTCTCTATATTGTGGTGGTAAATAAGATAAATAATGCTCAAATACTTCTTCAGATGTTAACCAACGCAATTTTGCCAATTCATACCTTGCTGTTCTAGGGGGCATAATTTTTATAATTTGTTTTTCTCCTTGCCCGACTCTGATTTTGAAAGGAAATTTTAATTTAGCTCTGTCCACCATTTCTCTAATATTTGCTAGTTGTTCAATTTCAATCGTTCCGTTTTCTAATACTTCCCACATCTTAGTTAAAATATCTTCCCAAAGATAATTTAAAACTGTAGTTTTATCTTCTTTTCTCTTCGCCCCCATTAATTTTCTAATTTGAGCATTTGTCATTGGATATCCAGTGATATAACCTAGTCTTAACAAAACAGTTCTAGCCTGTAAGTAACTAGGATTAGTTAAAACCAATGCTGCAATAACCCTCATCAACCCAAACTTTTCCACTAGTATATTGATACCAATCCTTCCAAATGTTTCGCTTGGAGCTCCAATTACTGGAACAATTATTCCACTTCTTTCATCATCAAAACTTCTATCTCTAGACTTTGCGTATCCACCACTCATTCTGTATAAATCTTCAACTAATTCATCAGCTTGATTTTCTGTTCGGTTTTTCCCAACTAACCACATTTTTATTTTCTGGAATATTTTAGCGCGTAGCAGATCAGCTTCATATGGAGTTAGCGCTTGATTCGTTTTTGTTTCATTAATAAAACGTATCTCTTCAAATAAATTATCTAAATACCTTAAAGATCTTTTTAAATCGTTTTCATTCCATTGTCCTCTAACAATATACCGATCAAATCCTAAATCTTCCTCTAAAAGGCTTATTTCGCTTAGTGGTCTAACTGGAGCAATCCTATGAACAAAAATAGCTGAGGCGCTTAAAACTCTGTATAGTGAGAAAAAAACTTCTTCAAAAATTTTATCGGTTTTCATTCGTTCCACGGTTGTTCTTATAACCCATAGAGAACCTTTTTCTTCCAAAGATATTCTTTGATAAAAATCTAATTCTAACACCATATAGCCTATTAAATTATACAAGTAATTACATAATTACAAGCCGAGCTTGTAAAACCTTGAGGGAGTCATTCTGAGGAGCCAAAGCGACGAAGCCCCCCTTCGGTAGGGGTAGAGATCTAGCGAAGCGCAAAGAAATGAGCATCCACCCTTGGGAGCACTCTCGTGCGCCTTCGGCTAGATTCTTCGCTGGGGCTCAGAATGACGCGAAGAGAGAAAGATTGCTCGTTTGGAATAACTGTTTTGGGGCGTTCTAGATTTTAGTCACTTGAACTTAGAATTTGCCTGTCCCTACTGAAGGGGGATTTGGAACTTAGAATTTAGGACTTTACCAATGGGGTAGGGTGGCGGTACTTAGTATTCGCTAAGTAAGCAAACCAGTCAAAGTACTTCCGCCATTGTTTGTCGGTAGTTTTATAGACTTTACTGCCATAAAACCAATCTACTAGTAACTCCTTAGTTCGACAAAGTTCTCTTAGCCGCCTACCTCTATTTTTAGGGTCAGCTAAGGTTAAACTGAACAATTCTAAAGCTCGATAAAAGGCTAACTTAAAGTACTCGTCATTTCTCCCTCGCCAGTTTATAGCCCGGGATATCTCGCTACCAATATTAGCTAATTGCTCAACAAGTGATAACCGCCACCAAAATGCAATCGCTCACTATATATTTTTAAACATCTTTAAAGAACGTGTATAATATCATATACTATGAGATATGAAGAGGACATTTCTCTTGAGCAAGAACTCCTAAGAGAGTATCTAACGCCGAGAGTGCCGGTATTAAACCACAAGCAAACCCCTTTTATTTTAATATCTGCCGACATGGCTGGTTGTGGTTCCACAACTTTAGCTAGAAAAATATATAAAAGGTTATATAGTAAAGATTCTCCAACAAGACTAATTTTGATTGGCAATATGATCAGATCTATGCTTGATATGCATGGTGAAGTCAGTGCAAGAGGTTTTGAAAAAGTACCTTCAACTGAAAGTTTCGATAAAAAAATTTATATGGAAATGGTACCTGAAGATGGAGCGATAATTGAAGGAAAACATGCAACCTCTATTGGTTTCGAATTTTTAACAGATAAATTCGGAAATGAAAAAATTTACCTTCTTAATTTAACTAATAGAGAAATGTTTTCTGTTATAAGAGTACTAAGAAGAGAGGGAATAGAATTAAACGATATATTAGATAAACCAGCTATTTTATTGTCATATTTGAAAATGTTAGAAGAAAGAAATATTCATATCAAAATGCAAGTTAAAGATAATAATGTTCCTCATGGGCCAATAATAGATACATCATTATTCTCTTCAGATGAAATAATATCTCAAATTTTTGGAGATTATAGCTGGCTTTATGATGTACCAGAATGGGAAATAAACTCTCTACTCGACACTTTGGATAGGCTAGAAAGAATTTACATAAAAAGTAAAAGGACAGAAAGTAAAGATGCTGGTCATTATGAATTCGCCAGAGGGAGAGTCAAATATATGGTTGCGAACAGATTAATGATAATACGAGACCCTTTTACCTTAATAAACATTCGAAAAGATATAAGGGATGTTTTGGAACAAGCAGTACTAGCATTATTAAACAAAAGGAGTCCTCGATTTGGCGTAAAAGGAGGTGATCTAATTATAGATAGAGAATCTAGACAATGGACTCCATCATACTATAAACTAGCCTCAGTTCTTCCCATGCTAAGAAGATATATCGACGGGAAAATAATTTTAGACCCTTTTGGCGGAAGTGCAAGCTTATCCAATGCTCTAAAAATGCTATGTACTCCAAAAGAAGTAATTGTTGGAGATTTATCTTATACAGGCGGAAAACAACTAAATGATGCTCTAGATTTCTACTTACCTGAACTAAATACACAAATACTATTTTCTGCATTTGATAAGTTACCTTCTTGGTATAAACCAAAACCCTTGAGACAAAGAAATACTTTTATAACACATGATGTAAAAGAATTACCCTTTGCAAGCAACTCAATGGATTTAGTAGTAACAGATCCACCTTATAAAATTAATCTAGATGATGGAGGTTGTGATTTTTTCTTTGAAAGTTTACCAGAAATAATGAGGGTTGTTAAAGAAGGAGGATTATTTATAATTCCTATGTCTTGGTTACCAGAATTTGACAATAGAAAAATCAAGTATGTAAAGATGACAGATGATATCTCCCGAGGGAATTCTCATGTTCCTGTTTGTTGGATTATGATTAAAAAAAATGATTTTCATCTACTTAATAGGTCGTATAATTCTTGAGTGCTTTTAGATCTGGCGTTGCCGTTGTACCAGAAAGTCTGCCAACCAACTTTTTTAGCCCCATCTAGATTTCTCTGAGAGTTATCAATAAACAAAATTTCCTCGGGCGGAACCTTAATTAGTTGCTGAGCGTACTCATAAATGGCTGGGTCCGGTTTTGCCAAGCCAACCTTACTGGAGTCAACAATAACTTCATAATTAGCCCGGGGGATAATCCCTCGCTGAGTTATCTGTTGGAACATACCTGGGTACATATTAGTCAAGATGCCAATGCGATACTTCTGCTGAGCTAGGGTTAATATCTTTTTGATAGAGGGATTGGGTTGGAATTCCTGGACCATTAGATTCTGGAAAGAACCTGGCAGATCAATATTCAAATTCAATTCTTTATTAGCTTTCTCCCAAAAATCATCAGCATGAAGTTTCCCTTCGTTTAATAAAGCCTCATATTGGTCATAAAAACCATTAAACTCCGCTATCCTACTCTGGGGAATTCCTATCTTCTCCAAAAAATTATTCCATCTGCCTTGATCCATCAGGTCCAAGAACAAAACCCCACCCGCATCAAAGAAAACAAACTGAACCTTCTTCATAGCCCATTTAACCTTCTCAACTTGATATATAGAAAAATTATAACAGGTTATTTACTCACCGCTAAAACTTACTTAAAACAAGAGAGTACGCACCAAGGCACAGAACAATTTCTGAACCTATGAAACAATGTCAGTTATCTTTTTAATAATCTCCTCTCTTTCTTTCAAAGAGAGTAGTCCAAGAATGTTTGGGTCTATATTTTCCACAAATTCTTGAGGATTACTTATCAAGTTTACATTAACGGCTTGAACCCTCGCTTGGGCATTACTTCTAAACCAGTTAACTAAACGTTGATTATTATGACCATCAAGGTCTCCATCTAAAAAGACAAACCAGTCTTCACCAATTAATACTAACCCTTTTATAACATCTGAAGGGATTTGCCTTTCTTTCAGAACTTGTTGTATCCTATATTCCAGAATCTCTATTGAGGGTAAATTATCCACCCTCCAACCACACTGTTCAGAAACAAAACATAATTCTTCCCATGTTAAGCCACCACCTACAATTCTTATTTTATAAGGATTTATCTTAGAGCGAATAATACTGTAGTTAGAGGGATCATAACCCAAACGCTCCAAAGACTTCTCAACTTTATCTCTGACTATACCTATATCTTGATCTCTCATCCCTTTACATACATTCCTTTGAATATCAGGACACACCTGCTCACACATTGGCCATTCATCCATCCAGTGTGCTTTTCTATTTGGCGTCGGCTGCCTATAGAAAGCGGTTCCTATATAAGCTAAAGCACAAGCAGTATGCTTATAAATCGGAGCAGTTAATTGTTGTTGCCGGGCTACTCCTTGAATCGCTTGGAATATTCCTTCCTCTGCCACCTTAACAATTCTAAAATCATGATTTTTATAGCTCTCATCCAGTTCATACCCTACCTCGCGGAAAGCCCTAATAATATCAGGGTGAACATACAACCCACCTACAGCAATAGAAGATGATAAGGGCCCCTTTTCTCCTAAGATTCGACTTAAGGTTCTTTCCTTATCATTTATTCCCTTAATAACCGGCCTTAAAGACCACAATATTGGTATGTCATATTTATAAGATAATTTGGCCGTCCTAAAACGACCTTTGGTTCCTCCTGGTTCCACAACGTCCGGTAAACCAGCATAAGAAATAACTATAACCGGCTTACCTCCGGCTTGCTGCAATCGCGAAATTTCTCTTATCCACTTTCTTCCTAAACCAATTTTGGTGTAAAACGCCAATAGTCCTTGATGACCGTTTTCCACTAACCCTTCAGCAACCTTAAGTGTCCTAGCAGGATCTAGCCCTGTATCATTAAAATTCTCAAAAAGGATAGAAGTATTAGGGGTATAAAAGGTATATCTTTCTAAAGCATCCAAAATTTTTTCTGGTTCTTTTACTAATACAGGTCCTCTTCTTGTGGATAGCCGGGTATTAATGGATAATCCTGGTTCAACTCCGGGATATAACCAAGGACCATATCTCTTCCCTTCAGGCGAACGGTTAAAAAAATCTTGATTACAATAAATACAGCCCATAGGGCAACCAGCTCCAGGTTCATCGATAGGAAAACGAGGATTCACTCTATACCATCCTTCAGAAGGACTAATAAAAGGGTCATTTTTATCTCTTAACCGTTCTAAACTCATAGCATATTATAACACTAACTATAGGAACAAATTCCTCCTACTTAACCTCTTATGCTTTACATAATCCTAAAAGGACTGAATTATTTATTACGCTCATCGAGCTATTCTGAGGAGCCATAGCGACGAAGGCCCCCTTAGGTAGGGGCAGGCAAATCTCAATAACCAATTATCAATGATCAATTGTCAAATAAAAATAGAACTTGGAACGTAGAACTCGGAACTTAGAACTCAGTCAGAGGTAAGAAAAGCCTGAGTGCCAGCGACTTTGCGCTAACGCTAGATCCTTCACTTCGCCTGACGGCTCGTTCAGGATGACTCCTCGAGGGGTTCTGCTTTATAACTTTATGAACTTTACAAACTTCTTAACTCACTTTCTAACTTTCAATTAGGGCTTATACTTGAATATGGTTCAAAATCAAACCGAAACTCTACAGCCCATCATTCCGGATGTTGAACTAGATCACCATTTGCGAAACGGTTTCCAATCTATAATTCCAAAACTTTTTGACAATCCTGAGATCCTCACAACCTCAAGAATCCATACGGCCATTCAAAAGTTTCTTGAAAGAGTGAAAAATGACGGTTTAGGAACAGTTCCTTCAGAAACAAAAGAGCAACTCTTTAGTGAGTTCACTCAACTCCTCGACATCGAAGACCTTTCCATTCTTATAGAGAGTTTAAAAAAATTGTACTGCCAATACGATCCAGACACCTGCCAACGAATGTCCAACCCCAACCCCCAACAATCACTTATTTAGTGTATTATTCTTACACTCAAGTCGACAGAGAACAATAAATACAGCAAGAATAATGAGCAAATAAAAACTTATTTATATCCCAAACAACTATATCCCTAATTCACGAAGACGACGAGAAAGATCATTACGAGTTCTAGCCCCTTCTATAATTGGCAATACTAACTCAAAAGGCAATACACCTTCCAAAGCTTTTAAAACATCCAGCTTGCTATCTGTGTATTATCAAATTCCGCTCTTTTACTTAAAGGTCTTTTTCTTCTTAATTCCCTCATTTTCTGTCGGAATTCTTTATTTTTACGTATTTTTACTTCTCTTTCCATAATAACTTCAATTACCTTTATAACTACTATGGGTATTATACAAAAATCACTGGCAGATTTCAATTTGACTATTGGTTACCCTAAAATTTAACAACTTAATATTAATATCCATAAATAAAGAGCTGCCTCTCTATCCCAAAATAAACGATCAAGGATTATAATTATAAATGTTATGAAGAATTACCAATACCAAAAACTTACATTCTAAAACAACTTTGCTTACAAAATTATGCACAACCAATATGTCTAAGACTGAAATAGACAACCCCGTGGAGGCTTTAATAAGTAAGAAAAGCCTTGATCCGCGTCGTCCTGAGGACGCTGCTGTTATTTCTCAGGCCCTCCTAAAACTAGGTTACTGTGCTGATACCATGGCTCAATTACTAGAAAGATTGGGAAAAAGAAAAAGAGATAAGAAAACCCATCAAGAAACTTATGATGCTTTAAGTCAGGATTGGGAATAGTCAAAGAAAGGCTCACTCTTTGTTTTTACTTTAAAGATGATATTACCCAAGTTTTTCAGCTGTGTATAATGAAGTTATGGATGAGAGGAGAAAAAGTTTGGCTATTCGCGTTGGAGGAAAAGCGGGGCAGGGGGTTAAAAGCGTTGGCAAGCTCATTCAAAAATATCTTCAGGAACTAGGTTTTTATACCTTCGGTTATTTGGGATACCCTTCCCTCATACGCGGAGGCTACAATTTCTACCAAATTGATTTTTCCCTCCATCCCCTTCAAGCTTCCAAAAAAGAGGCTGAGATCTATATCCCCTTAAGTCCAGATGCTCTTGAAAAAGCAGCTCCTTTTCTCACTCCCCAAACAACAATCCTCTTAGACCCAAAGCTATCTCCTCCCCCTTCAAGCCAACAACCGCTAATTAATCTCAATCTTAGCCCCCTCCTCAAAGAGAATAATATTCCTCCAATTATGATAAATACTGCCCTCGTCGGCAGCCTAGCTAAAGTTTTAAACTATCCATTGAACCCATTAGAAGCAACCATTAAAAAGGTTTACAAGGAAAAACCAGCTTTAGTAATAAAAGACAACCTCAAGGCAGCCGAACTTGGATACTCTCTTGACCTCCAGTGGAGGGGAAAGGCAATTCTTCCGCCACCCGAGGAGAAGGCTGATCTCCTCACTCTTAGCGGCAACGAGGCTATTGCCCTTGGTTTCATTGCTGGAGGAGGAAAATTCTACACCGCTTACCCAATGACTCCCTCAACTAACATCCTCCATTACTTGACTAAAGTAGCTGATAAAAAGAAAATTATCGTCCGCCAAGCCTCAACCGAGATTGAGGCTATCGGTTCAGCTTTAGGAGCCAGTTACGCTGGAGCTCGAAGTATGGTTGCTACCTCTGGAGGCGGAGTAGATCTGATGTCTGAGTTCATCAGCTTAGCTGGGATTGCTGAGGTTCCTCTCGTCTTGGTGGACGCCCAACGAACGGGGCCAGGAACTGGTTTACCTACTTGGCAAGAACAAGGAGATTTGAACCTGGCCCGCCACGCTGGCCACGGCGAGTTCCCCCGTCTGGTTATTGCACCAGGCGATCCGGAAGAAGCTTATCTTCTTACTCAAGAAGCCCTTAACTTGGCCGAAAGATACCAAATGCCGGTTATCCTCCTTAGTGACAAACATCTTAGCGAGAGTGTCTATAGCTGCCGAAGAGAATTTTTCCTTAAAAACCAGATAGAGATTGAGAAAGGAAAGATAGTCAGCCAAATAAAAGAGAAGTATTTCCTTTACCCCCGTTATGACCTAAAACAAACCATTTCTCCTCGCCCCTTGCCTGGCACTCCAAACGGACTTCATACTACTAATAGTGATGAACATAATGAGTATGGCCAATCAATTGAAAGCGAACCCCTGAGGGAAAAAATGCAAGCCAAGCGCTTGAAAAAATTGGAACTGCTTAAAAATGAGCTGCCTCTGCCTAAAATATATGGCCCTCGGAGGGCAAAAACTGCCCTTATTGGCTGGGGGAGTACAAAAGGAAGCATCCTTGAGGCCCAAGAATACCTCCAAAAAGAAAAAAACAAGGCTTTAGATTTTATTCACTTCACTTACCTTTACCCTTTAGATTACCAGCGTTTAGAAAAAACCCTAGCTAATTATTCCAACTTCATTCTTATCGAGAACAACTCAACCGGCCAACTTCAAAAAGATCTCTTTCAAATGGGCATCCGACCCAACCAGCTAAAGGTCGTTCTCAAAGATGACGGCGAACCATTTTTTGTTGACGAACTAGTTAATAAAATTAGTAAAGCCCTGGAGTCATTCCTATGAGTTCAAGATCTACCCCAACCATTAAAGACTACCAAACAAATATAAAACCGACTTGGTGTCCAGGCTGCGGCAATTACACTATCAACACCGTTCTCCAACAAGCCCTAGTCGACCTGAAACTACCACCCGAAAAGGTAGTTATTACTTATGATATTGGCTGCAACGGTAATGGGGCTGATAAAATTAGAACTTACACTTTTAAAAGCCTTCACGGCCGATCTCTCCCTCCAGCTCTTGGAATTAAGTATGCTAATCACGACCTAACAGTTATCGCCACTATAGGCGATGGGGGAATGTTCTGGGAAGGGGCTGCCCATTGGATAGCCGCTTGCCAGCGTAACGAAGATATAACCGTCCTCGTTTGGGACAACCAAATCTATGCCTTAACCACTGGACAAACCTCTCCTACAACCCAGTATGGTTATCCCACCAAAACTACTCCTCAAGGCAACTTTGACGAACCTATTAATCCAATCACTGTCTCTTTAGCCGCTGGAGCCACCTTCGTTGCCCGTGGCTGGGTCGGCCAACCCACCCAATTAAAAGAGTTGATAAAAGCTGCCATCCGTCATCCTGGCTTCGCCATAGTTGACATCCTCCAAACCTGCTTTACCTTTAACAATCAGTTTCAGTTCTATAAAGAACACACCTACACTTTAGATAAGCCTCTGACTGATAAAACTGAGGCTTATAGACTCGCCGAAGACAGGGAACGCTTTGCTTTGGGAATTTTTTATCAACTCAAGAAAAATAGCATTAAAGAAAAACACCCTCTTCTAAAAAAGGCTCCCCTTATTCACCAGCCCCTCGATCGAAAAATAACAGACCTTTTAAAAGAATTCGAGTAAAATCCTCTGATGTATAAAGGAAAAAAGGTACTGGTAGTTGGCTTAGGCCGCTTTGGCGGTGGGGTAGGGGTAATTAAATACCTAGCAGCTAAAGGAGCTAAGCTCCGGATAACTGACCTTAAGGATGAAAAAGAACTCTCATCCAGCCTGGAAAAAATAAAG
>JALVIH010000026.1 GCA_027028625.1 bacterium
ACATAGAACATTATATGGACGGATAAGGGGGAGATGAAAACTTGATGGTCCTTAAGGGTTTGTATTTTGGTTGTGTCCCTAGTAAAGATATCTATAAGCCAGTTAGTGTCTAGAAAAATTTTCATAGCGTTTTTGTAACGCTTGTTGGTAGCGTTTTTTTACTTCAGCCGAAGAAAGTTTTTTAAGGTTTAAACTTTTAATCGATTCGAGAAAGATTCTTGGATTAAATTTCCTCTGAGGAGAAGTGGTTAAAGAAGGAATAATTTGGCCTACAATTCGGGAACGGTGGATTAAATTAATTTTTTCCCCTTTACTTAGAGTTTTTATAAGCCTTGGGACCTGGCTTCTTAACTGAGTTGAGGTTATATAATTCATATTTAAATGTACATTAGAATAATCATTTTGTCAAGAATTTGACGGGAGAGTGGTTTGTAAAGAGAAAAAGGATTAGTTAAGTCGGGATCGTAGAAGGAAGTGTTAAGATAATAAATATGAAGTTAAGTCGTCAGCAAGCTTGGCAGAAGTTGAACTCTTTAATTGATAATCCTAACTTAATTAAACACTGTTTAGCGGTTGAGGCAGCTATGGGGTATTATGCTGATTACTTTAATATGCCTCCAGCTGAAAAGGAAAAGTGGCAGATAACCGGCCTTCTTCATGATGCTGATTGGGAAAAATATCCAGATAAACATCCCCAAATTATCGTCAAGTGGTTAAAGGACCAAGGGGAGGATGAGGATGTCATCAATGCCATCGCTGCCCATGGCTTTGAGTTTGGAGTTGAGCCCAAGACTTTGATGGCCCGGGTTTTGCGGGCGGTTGATGAACTGACCGGCCTGATTGTGGCCGTAGCTTTGGTTAAAGGCCGCAAACTAGCTAATGTTCAAGTTAAATCAGTTCTTAAAAAGATGAAAGACAAGTCTTTTGCCCGGGGCGTTAATCGGGAGGATATAAAACGGGGAGCGGAGGAGATAGAACTGCCCCTGGAAGAACATATCGGCCACACCCTCGCCGCCCTTCAAAACATCGCTGATGAGTTGGGGTTATAGTGGTAATATAGGTTTGTATGAAATTGCTAAAAGAAATTAAAGATAAAGAGTGGTCTAAAGATGAGTCAACTTTGAAAATTAGAGAAGCTTCAAGAGCTGTCCTTTTTGATAGGAATGGCTTAATCCCTTTATTATTTGTTTCAAAGTATAGCTACTATAAACTTCCAGGGGGTGGGATTGATGTTGGTGAGAATAAAATAAAAGCTTTAGTTAGGGAGGTTTTAGAAGAAGTAGGAAGTAAAATTAAAATTGAGGGCGAAGTAGGAAAAGTCATTGAATTTCGCTCAAAGTGGAATTTGAAACAAGTATCATATTGCTACATTGGTAGAATTATTTCTAAGGGAACGCCTACTTTTACAGAAAAAGAACTACGCCAGGGTTTTAAGCTCCTATGGTTACCTTTAGATGAAGTAATTTCTAAGGTTGAAAATAGTAAACCGACGAATTATGAGGGTTCTTTTATTCAAAAAAGAGATGCTATTTTCTTGAGATAGGTCAAGAAGCAGCTCACTCCAGAGAGTGAAGTACAACCTTCTATCGGGCTATCCCGACCTGTCGGGATCTAGCGAGCGGAGCGAGCGCAAAGTCGCTGGGTACTCAAGTTTGAGTGCGTATCCGTGCATCTATCGGCTAGATCCTTCATCGCTCTGGCTCCTCAGGATGACTCCCTTAAATACTAAGCTCTAAGCTCTAAGTTCTGTTTTGTTTGAAAATTGATCATTGATAATTGGCTATTTTTACTGAGTTCTAAGTTCTGATAACCAAGTTCATCACACCCCCGAAGAGTGATAAATCACACTTCGGGGGTGTGATTTTTTCCTAGTTCCAATAACAGTTATATAACGAGGCATGGGTATGGTTTTTATCTCTGGTTCCCAGTCGGCCGGGAAGACGACTTTATTTAACTATTTGAAAGATTTTTATCCTCAAGCCAAGTTCCAACCAGAGATTAATCCTTATACTCTGGTAGGAAAACACAGTGGCGGCGCTTTCGTAACCACGGATTTACAGAAGGAAATAAGTCGATTGACCATCGAACAGTTTAAAAGACTAAGTAAACCAGCTAAAAAGAGGCTTGTTTTCTGGGAAACAGGCTTTATGAACCTGGCTTATGTTTTGAGAGATGGTAAAGGTGAAAATTATCTCTACTTTAAAAAGGAGTATCTAAAACTGGCCAGTTTGGCGGAAGTAAAAGTAGTTTTTATAGATACTCGACCGGAAGTAAGTTGGCAGATACGGCGGGCCAACTACTTAAAAAGAGTTCAAGAATATTTGGAGGATAACCATATTAAAGAAGAAAAGAGAGAAGAAGTAACTCAGCTGAGGATGGCTAGGTACAAGAAGAATCTTTGGCTGATGTATCCCCTATTTAAAGAAACACTTGAAGTTCTCAATCTGCCAACTTATGTAATTGAAAATAACGGTAGTTCTTTGGAAGAGTTTTTGGATAAGGGGCGGCAATTGATTGGTAGAATAGTAGGTAATGATAGATAAAGAAAAAATTAAGGTCATTGTTTGGGATGTGGATGGCACCCTTTATAAAAGTGATGCAACTATCCATCATGTTTTTGAAGAAGTGCGTCAGGAGCTTTTAGAAAAGTACTGGCAACGACCCTATGAAGGAGAGTTAAAAGACTTGTTTTTGGAGTTTAAAGAAAAGTATAAAAGCACTACTCAGACTTTGGCTGTTCTCACGGGATTAAGTCTAAATGAAGTGACTGAAGAGGTTGAGAGTCGGTTGAGGAAGGAGCGTCACTTGTCAATGGATCCGAAACTTGTGAGGATGTTCCGACGGTTTTCTCATTTTACCCACCTAGCCCTTAGAAATGGTGGCCGAAAAGAAACTTTGCACATTCTTAACCAGTTAGGTCTCGGTCAAGTGAAGATCAGTAGTCAACATCAGCTTGGTCCTTTTCTTAGGGTTTGGGGAAGTGTTGATGATTTTCATTTGACCAAACCTTGTTCTGGTGTTTTTGATCAAGTAAAGTTGTGGATTTATAAAAACTGCTTCTATCGACCAGGAAATAAGGTGACCTCGCGAGCCATAGATAAGATTGCACCTAAAGTCTTAATGATTGGTGATAAGCCAGAGGTTGATCTCAAACCAGCCAAAGAAGTTGGTTTCCAAACAGCTCTAGCTTGGTCTAATCTCCCTCTTTCTAAACTGCCTGACTATGTGGACGTTGTCTTACCAACGGTTTATGATTTAGAAAAAATCTTACTGTAAAAATATTAACTTCTCCGGACTACTTGGCCGTTATCTTTTACACAATAGTCAGCCCAAGAGAGAGGATACCCGTAGGGGTTGACTTCAGAACAACGAGGCACTCCCTGGCCAACATAAGTGATATTAACTCCTTCTTCGTTTATTACCCCAAAAAAGCCTGCTCCCCCCATCTCTCCTTTTCTAGAGACAGCACCCTTAATTAATACCTTATCCTTCTTAGTTACTTTTTGGCCGATTGAGAATTTTATCTCTCCTTCAGGGATATGCGTCTTTTTACTTAGCGCCTTGATAATGTCGCTTTTAGTCCAGCTGATTTCGGCTGGGGTTGGTGTAGCTGACGGAGTAGGAGTCTCTTGAGGAGTCGGTGTATTTGAAGGAAGAGGTGTTACCTTAGTGTTATGGTCTTGGTTTTGGCTAACAGTAATCTTATTAGTTGAGATATTTTTTAAACCCTCTTTTAAGCCAAAGTACAAACCAGCCGCGATAATAACTGAACCTATTATTAAACCAAGAAAAATTTTCGTCGACTCTTTCATTTACTTTTTAATTATACACCTAACTTAATAGGTTGACTTGGTAATATTGGTAGTATTGTTTGCAGTGATCGCAAGTGTATTCGATAATTGATCCTTTCTTTAAAGGTAATCGTAGTGGTTTCTTTCTTTTTTTGAAATGGAGATGCCAGAGAATCATTATTGGTTGGGAATCAAAACCAGAAGGTACAACATCTTCAGCTATTTCAAAACCGTATTCCTGGATTAAATATTTTTGTAATATGCTCGGATTATTAATAGTGCAGTTAACAGGAATGCCTTCTATATAGGCCTCACCGAGTGGTTTTAGAAGGTTATAGATTCTCTTCAGTGCTCTGAAGGGGTCGAGTAAGTATCTAAAAACGTAAGTGGAATTTATAAGATCGAAAGGTCCTAACTTTAAGAGTTTCTTATAGGTTTTATAGGATAAAACGTCTCCTTCGACAAACTTAGGGTTTTGGGTAGGGGAATTAAATTCTGGAGGTTTTAAATCAACCCCTACACAAGATATCTTTTCTGAAGAACATATTTCCTTTAAAAATGTGCCCTCTCCACAGCCAATATCTAAAACTGTTCCCCCACCAACCTCTAATTGTTGTACACTGAATTCAAAACTTCTATTATTAAAATGGAGGTAATATAAACTCTTGAGGTCTTTTAGTCCTCTATTCCGTCTGCCGAATGGACCGTAGTCTTTTTTTATGAACTCTATTTGCTCAGATGCATTTTTTTTCTGAAAATCTTTTATTTGTTCGGTTACCTTCATATACCTGGAGCGGGATAGGGGAATCGAACCCCCGTTTTCTGCTTGGGAAGCAGATGTACTACCACTGTACTAATCCCGCTTGAGTATATTATAACTGGTTTAAAGAAGTTTTGGCAGAAAGGCCAT
The DNA here is from genome assembly GCA_027028625.1 of bacterium. Classification (GTDB taxonomy): domain Bacteria; phylum Patescibacteriota; class Microgenomatia; order JAADGY01; family JAADGY01; genus S014-63. Next base: position 4,702 of record JALVIH010000026.1, read on the forward strand.
ATTAGTTTCTTGTTAAACTTGTTAAATCTGAGATAATAAATGTATGCCTTTTGGTTTATATCGTTTTCCAAACCCGATTCTTCTTTTAAGAAGAAAACAAAAAAGTGTCTTTAAGGCCAGCTTAATTATCCTTGTTTCAATACTTCTTTCTCGTTTGCTTGGAGTAGTTAGAGACCGCCTTTTTACCACTTACTTTTTCGGTGGCCGTGAGTGGCAGTTAGATGTTTATTACGCTGCTTTTAGGATTCCAGATACCCTTTACCAACTTCTCATTAGTAGTGTGATAATGGCTGGCTTTTTACCTATTTTTAGCCAGAAATTAGTCCGCCAATCTAAAACTCGGGCCTTCAATTTTGCTTTAGCAACTATCTTTGGTCTTATCTTTGTTTTTTCTCTTATCATTGCTATCTCTTTTCCTTTTTGGCCGCAACTTCTCAATTGGTTGGCTCCTGGTTTTAGCCTTGGTCAGAAAAAGTTACTTCTTCAATTAACGCCGTACATTGTTCTGGCCGAGCTGATTCTGGCCGCCTCAAATTTGAGTGTTCTGATTTTACAGACACACAACAATTTCATCTCTCCCGCTCTCTCGCCTCTAATGTATAACTTAGGTATAATTTTTGGCATTGTTGTTCTCTCTCCCCATTACCAAGCTTTAGGATTAGCTTATGGGGTGGTTTTAGGTAGTTTAGGTCATCTTTTTATTCAGCTGCCAGCCCTGATTCAGGTAATTGACGACAAATTGAACCTTAGTTTATATTCTTGGTCAGAGATTAAAGATGATGTTACCAGATTATTTAACCTTTCCCTTCCCAACTTTTTGTCCATTTTTCTAATTCAAGTCCAGACCAACTGGTTGACTCGATTAGCTAGCTTTTTAACCATGGGGAGTCTTTCCTTGATCAATCTAGCTAACAACCTTATTCAGTTGCCGATAAGTGTTTTTGCTTTAGCCTTAGGCCAAGCTATCTTTCCTAAGTTAGCTTTGTCCAAAGAAAGGATGGATCAGAAAAGATTTATCTATCTTTTTGAGCAGGCCATTCAACAAACACTTTTTATCGTTACTCCATTGTTAATTATTTTTATAGTCCTCCGGCTACCTCTGGTTCGTTTGATTTTAGGTTCTCGTCATTTTAGTTGGCGGAATACTGTCCTCACCGCTAAAATTATTGAGATTACTTTACCAATTATCCTAGCTCAGAGTTTAAGCGTTACTTTTCAAAAAGTTTTTTTAGCCTTGGGGCAGAGTCGATTTATTCTTGTTGCCCAGTTCTTTTCTACTCTTACTTTTGTAGGGCTAACCCTTTATTTATTACCCCGCCAGCCAACGGTTTTGAGCCTAGCTTGGGCCCTTTCTCTGGCAGCAGTAGTTAAATTTTTCCTGGCCGGCTGGCTACTCTTAAAGGGCAATCCTCTCCTCCGAGGAGCAATCTTAAACTCGCTTCAAACGTTTATTAAGATTACTTTGGTAGGAGGCATTTCTTTATTCCTAGCTTGGTTAAGTTATCGTTTAGGAAATCTTCTCTTTAATCCTGCCTATATAATCAGCCTTTTCCTGATAATTTCCTTAGTAAGCATAGTTACCGCTGTCAGTTATATTGGTTTTAGTTACTGGTTGAAGATTAATCCGCTTTTTTCTTTAGCTGGCCAACTTGATTTTTTTAAGTTGAGATCAAGGGTGGATAAGAGTTAAGTTATTTAGAGCCGACTAAGACTAAAATGTTGCTTTTTCGATAAGGAAGTCGTTGGAGAATTTTCGGCACAGGAGGTTGGAAGGAGATTTGAAAAGCAAACACTCCAGGCAGATTTTGAAGGTAAAAGATAGCACTTTGGAGGTCTTTTCCAGCTAAGTTAGCCTGGATAGTTTCTTTATTAAAACTCCATTTTAATGGGATGTTGAGTTCTAGTTTGTATTTATTGTCCTCTTCTGGAGTAAACTTCCAACTGATATTATTTTTGTCAACCTGGAAGCCATGAGGTACTGTTTGTTGGAGAACTTTATTTACTAAAGTTTCCACATCAGCTTGATTGTAAGTAAGAACGCTTATCTGGACTTTACTTTCTAAGCTTACTTTTTCCGCTGGTTGGTTCAACTCGCTGCTTAGTTTGTTCTGAAGGTACTTCAAAGAGAGGGAAGAATTGATTATCTTTTCTCCGGGGGCAAGCTTATTTTTGAGGAGTTGGTCTAGGTTTTGGTTAATCTGATTTTTGATCTCCTCTTTCAATTTATCAATATCATCTTGAGAAACTGATTTGACTTGATATTTTTTCCCTCCTTGAAAATCTTGGCTTACCTTAGCTGAGTAGCTTGTTTTGTCTAAATGGCTAAAGTAGAGTTGGGTTCCTTTCTTAAGATTAGCTTCTTCACCCCAAAAGGTAGTTTCGGCAGCGGCCTCAGCCTTGCCTGGAATAGTAAGGATAGACCCATCCTCGTTTTTCTGGCTGCTTTTACTGGCTACTTCTACTCGTTCATCTAGTTTAAGTTTTTTTCCTGGATCATTAGCTAGATAGAGAAGATCGCCCTTAAGAAATATACGGGGTTTTGAAGTGTAGTTATAGATGATTATTTTTCCTTTACCAGGATCTCCTGTTTCAGTAGTGCCAGTTGTTGGTGTTTCCGCTTTTTTAGTTAAGACGAGCTGAATAGTTTTGGCTGGGAGAATAAAATTTTGATAATCAGCCGTTTTTACTTGGTCGGAAAAGGTTACCTCAATGCTTTTGTGAAGCGATTCAGATCGAGGGGTAATAACAATTTTAGCCTTAAAAAAGAAAAAGTAACTTAGTCCAAGGGCTAGTGGAATAATAAGGAAAGGTAGAGAGAAAAGAATCAATCTTAAAAACCAACTTCGGCCAATAGAAAAAGAAAAGGAAGGAAGCCTTAATGAAGTGGGTTTCAATTTAACCAGAGAAGCGGGAATAGTTTGGAAGAAAGAGCCTAAGGATGGTAGTTTAAGAGGAGAAGAAAAGATGGATGTTTTTTCCTCCTCTTCTTGGATTAGGGGTGGTGAAGCCTCGTCAGGATTAAAGATTATTCCCATTCTTTCCAATTCGGTAACCTCATCAGTTTGGTTTTTTTCTCTTTTGTCAGGAGGAAGGAATTTGTCCTTGTTTTCTTGAGGTGTAGCTTCCTCATCGTTGTTTTTTTCTTCTAGATTAGACATATTACTGCCTGGCTTAGGGGTAGTTTCGTGAACTGGGGGAGGAGTAAGTGGAGTTTCTGCCTCAGCCATTGGAGTAGTGGTTTTGATAGCAGATTCTCCCACTTGAGTTAACCATCTAACTTCTTTTTGGTTTTTAAAAATAACCAAAAGTATCTTTTCCATTAGTTCTTGAAAATTAAGAAATTCTAATTGGGGGGTTTGAGGAAAACCAAATTCAGTTTTCCAGGCAGCATTTTTAAGTCGGTCTTGTATTTTTTGAGGGTCTTGGGCAGCAATAATAACATGGAGGGGTTGGACTTTATTTTTTAGTCGGCTAAGGGCCTCGGCCATATCAGCTAAAAGGTCATCGCTTCGGCCAATAGATAGATGCTCGCTTACTCGGCCCAGTTCGATTCGTGTTAAGTGGATTTGTTTGTCTAAAAGGGTGAAAAAGAGAAAAGAGGGGGGAGATAATGTTTTTTGGCGCCAAGCATGACTAAGGGCCTCTTCTAAAACTACGAAGCCGTTAACTTCCAAGCTAAGCTCTTTTTTAGCAAGCTTAAGAATTTCCTTTCTGCTAGGAGTCAGCTCATTGGCTACCAACCAATCTTGCGATAAGACAAAGACTGTTTCTTTTACTTCTAAAGATGTTGCTTGGTAAAACCGACTAAGGATGTCGTCCAAAGTGGTTAAAAAACCGTTTTTACTAGCCTCGAAATCTAAGAAAGGGGTGAGATTATGAACCTCAATTATTTGGTTAGCTAATCTTATTAGTAAACCGCTAACCTGAGCCTCAAAAGCAAAGAAAATGTTAATCCATTTGTCTTGTTGAGTAGTCATTTTAACCTTCTTCCTTAAGTCTAGCAGAAAATTTTTCTCGCGGCTAGATGGGGCTTGACAATGTGGTTGTTCCTATGGAATGATTGAAAAAGATTCCTTTCAGCCAGCCCTAACGAGAAAAACACCCCCTTAATTTATTTATTTTAGGAGGTGCAGATGACATTCAAAAAGGTAGGGGGTGTTTGGTTACTTTTAACTTCCCTTTTTCTTAGTCTTACTCTTATTGGAGCTTATTCTTACTTTACCAGCCAGACTCAGATAAATAGTAATACTTTGAGTTTTGGTACCCTAGTGATGAAACTTAACGGGAGTTATGATACCCTAACTGCGGTCTGGAGCAAAACAAATATGGTTCCAGGAGATGATGTTAGTGGAAGTTTTGATGTCTCCAATGTAGGGAGTGTGGATGCTCATGCCTTAGGATTAAGATTTGGTAATTCGGGTTATAACTCAGCTAATAATCCAACTCTGCCCAATCGGCTGCGGTTGACTAGTTTCAGCTACAATGGCCAACAACTAATCACAGCTATCGAGACGGCCTTAACCAATGACCAACCCCTAGCTACAGTTAGTGGAATTACTGTTACCGCAAATGCCTCGAACGGTTTGGTCAGTTTAGATAGTAACTCTGATAATCATCTGAGTTTGGGGGAACTAGACAATAATGAACTATTGATTGAGTCGCCGACAACCCTTAATGGTTTGACTCATGGCACTCAAGCTGGAGTGGAGATAGGCCTTCATTTTGTTCCCGGCAGTGACGACAATATCTACCAAGGAGATAGTGTGGTAACGGCAATTACCGGTACCCTTTATCAAGTAGCGCCCTAAAGATGTTTCTTCGGTGGTTTAATTTTTTGGCGTTGGTAGTTAGTATCGGACTACTTAGTCTCTCTTTGGTGAATTTGATTCCTTCATCGCCGTTAAGAGCGGTTGTTGTTCGCTCAGGCTCAATGGAGCCGACCATTAAAGTAGGAGATGTCGTCCTTATTCTTCGGAAGAACAACTATCTTCCTAGAGAGGTTGTTCTATACCGCCGAGGAGGTAAATTTATTCTTCATCGTTTAGTTAGCCAGGAAAATGGATTATGGCAGACGCGAGGGGATGCCAATCCGACAGCTGACCTCTCTTTAGTAGCTCCTTCGCAGATTATCGGCCAGTCTATTTTGATTATTCCTTATCTAGGTCGGCTTATCTTCCTCCGCCATTACCTAATTCTTCTTCCTTTTATTTTTCTTCTTTTTGGACTTTTAAGTTATTATCTCCTCCGCTATGTTGAGTAAGCAGCTTGCCATTAGTTTTCTTGCTCTCCTCAATCTTGCTTTAGCTGGTTTAGTTTTTTCAGCCCAACTCTATCCGGCGGAGTCTTTCTTTTTTGATCAGACCCAGATAAATAACAATCATCTTCAGGTAAGCGACTGGACGCCGCCGGACTCAACTACCGATCCCAGTTATCCTCTAGATTCTTGGTTTAATCACCGAGAAGTTACTCTTCACTTTGTCAGCAGCGACAATGTTAGCCAGGTAGTTGAGGTTTCCCTTTACTATAGCTACGGACCTTTGAATGATTATGATTTTCATCTCTATCAAACTAAGCAAGCGGCCGCTGGTGACTTTACTCCAGCCCAAGATGTTTATCTTACCTTTCAGTTCAATGCTCCCTTAGGTGACGGCCATTATGATTTAGCCGTGGTAGCTAAAGATGCAGCTGGCAATGAAGAGGCTCTGCCGACGGTTGGCGGAGGCGGAGTGAACTTGGTTAGTTTTGATATCGATACTACTCCGCCAACTACAGCTCTTTCCTTAGGAGAGAGTAATGAGGATAGGTTTCTCTCGGCTGATGAGGAAGTTGACGGCAGTTTTGAAAACAATGATCTTAACGGTTGGCAGGTTGGTGGCGATCAGCCAACAACTCATCATTTAGTTGATGATCCTCTCGAAGCCCATCAAGGTGAAGCTGCCTATCAGTTGGGAGTAGATGATGGTCAACCAGCGGTGATTGATCGGAGTTATCTAGAGAAGGAATATATCCTTTCCACTCCTAGTTTTCTCTCTTTTTATTGGCGTTACATTGCTGAGGATTACACCGACTTCGACCATTTTGATGCCTGGCTTATCGCTAACAGTCGAAAGGTGCATCTCCTTAACTATGGTTTAGATATTAATGACCCGCCTTATGATACTGATTGGCAAGAGACTTCCTACTACCTAGGCCAAGAGTGGTTAAATCAAGTCTTTAAACTTCGTTTCGAGATGGTTAATGGCCTGGATGATAACTACCCTAGCCGGGTGTTGATAGATGATATCCGCCTTTTGCCAGCTGACCACCATTTTATTTCTTCTAATCGGGAGCTTAATCTGATGGCCAAGGACGCCTCTGGATCTGGAGTAGCTACTATAAATGTTTGTCTTAATGGCAGCTGCCAGAGTTACCAGCCAGATTTAATTAATGACCAGGAAAATATTGGCTCCCTAAATCCAGGAGTCAATAACCTTAGCTATTGGTCGGAGGATGAGATGGGTCAAGTTGAGGCAACTAAAAGTGCAACCATTGTTGTAAAAGAGGACTTAGGCAATGGCATCATTGATTCAACTGACCCTCAGTTTAACCTTAATGTAGTTATCAATCAGTTCTTAGCCGACCCCGACGGCAGTCCTAACCAAGGCAATGATGGTGATGATCTGCCCTTGGGAGAGTGGGTGGAACTTTTTAACCGCAGCCAAACAGAGACTATTGATCTTAGTGGTTGGTATCTGGAAGATGAGTCAGGCCATATAGTTAATCTGACTGCTGGTCGGACGTTAAGTGGAACGAC
>JALVIH010000027.1 GCA_027028625.1 bacterium
TACTAATCACCAAACAAGCGAGTTAATTGCGAATCAACTGTTATTGCAATTGGCGTGGGCGGGGAGTTGGTTTAGAAAAAGGGAAGTAAGTGTTGATGAGATATTAGCCGAATTATTATCTTTATCTCCGACACCTTTTTTGACCAAGGATATTCCTTTGGCAGTTTGGGAAATGGAGCGAATATGGAATGATAAAGTTAGAACGGGGAAAAAGAAGAAAGAAAATAAAAAAGATCAAAGAAGAAAAGGTAAGAAAAAAAGATAAATCGATTTTGTCAAGGTATGATCGATAATGGCTAAATTGATTTAAAGGTTAAAAGGGGTTAGCTGGTTAGCTTGTTACTTGTTGGTTGGTTTCTGGTTAGTTTTTGGCAAAGGGGATAAGAAAAATCAAAATTTGAAAAAACCGGCGATGATACTATCGAAATCAATTAGCTAAAAGTTTACTAATTAGTTTTTTATAATTTCTACTTAATTGGTCGACGAATTCAGGGTCATCAACAAAATTTTTAAGGTCGTAGGCTATTTGCTGACTATTCACTTTCTCCAAACGTTGCCATATTTTAGTTTTTAATTGATCATTATTGCTTATACCCAGAGTTGCCTTAAGAGCTGGCCAGTTGGGTTGGGCTTTCTGTTTTAAAAACCAATAAAGATCGTAAAAATCTCTGCCTTTAATGGTGATTTGATTGTCTTTACCCTTAAACCAAACTCGAGAGAAAAAAGCATTTAATTTGCCGACCATCAAGGTAGCTAAATCATAATGGTAAACAACAAAATTAAATCCTGATTGGGAAATTGGGGTTAGGTCAAATTTGGCCTGGGGAATAATTTCCGGACTAATTTCAATCTTGACATATAATTTATCACTCTCTCCCCTTGAGGTTAAACCAAGCTTGGTTAAAATAGGGAATTTAAGATAGAGTCTTATATCAGACTGTATTTTAGTCTCAACCGGAAGGAGGTATTTACGATTTAGTTGGGAAGCCAAGAAAACATCTAAATCAGATAAGAGTTTGATTGGTTTCTTAGTTTTAATGTCAAAATCCAAATCTTCTGATAAACGGGGTAGGTCGTAAATTATCCGCAGGCATGAGCCGCCTTTAAAAATCATTCGCTGGTTAAATTTTGGATTGTTATAGATAAGGTTTAAAACAATAAGTTGGAGATATTCTTTTAGGTGATTAAGTATTAATACATAGGATAAGCCCTGGCGGCGTTTTTCATCGACAATTTGTTGGAGGATTTCAAACATAAAATTCCTTTTCAATTAAATTTATAAGCTTGTTCATCCGTTGGCTGGCGCTTAACTTGGCATAAGTTTTGAGTTTTTTAAACTCGGCTTTGGTCACATTCTCCCAGTTAAGGCGTAACTGATCGACTGTGGATAAATTAATGGGTTGGCTTCGTATAAAGCGGAAATAAAGATAATCAAATAAGGCCTTTGACTTGGTGGCTATGAAAACGGGACCAAAATTAGTTTTTTTAACCATAAAACCGGTAAATAATGAGGGTTTGATGGAATAATAGGTAAATCGGCCTAGTTTGTTAGTAAATTTAGCCGTTTTACGAGTAGTTACATTAGTTACGGAAAAAGGAGCCTCGGTTAATAGGTTGTATTGGTTTAAAACATACTCGGCAGAAATGTACGAGGGTTGGTAAAGCTGGTTAGCTATATACTCCAAATACGCCTGCTTATCAAATGCTTGCAACCACCTGGAGTTAGATAGGTATAAATCCCGCTTCAACCTAATAAGAATGCCTTTTTTAACCCAAGTATAAAGGTTAAACCGAAGATTATTAGGATTCGGTTCATAAAGTTGAAGGGCAGCCCTGGTAATAAGGGGTAAGTCAGCTAATTGGTGGAGTTGCTTTAGTTTCATAAGGGTTAAGTAATTTATTTCCGAAAGTATAGTATAATTCTATATTTTCAGAAATGTTTTGTCAACTCTTAAAAGGCTTTAGGGTTTTGGGGGGTAATAAAGTCTGCACAAGTCGGGTTCCACAAGCCCGGCTTGTGATTACGGCTTGGGATTAAAAGACTAGGCTGGTAAAAATTGGTTTTGGAATTTAACGACGGGAGCGATTAAATCACTTTTGATAAAACTAGCTTCCAAAAGTTAGCAGATTTTGGAGTGAGATGATAATGGGAAAAGTTCTTTTTAATAGTAGATCTAGATACTTGCTTGAATAACCACTTAACATCCGCCACTCCGCCATGTTCGAGGACAGTTTGAATGATGTAATCGGCGTGTTTCCCAAAGTCCAATTGGTTCAAATCATCCCCCCAAAAAAGTCGTTTTATATGGGAAGGCAACTTGTTTCTCATAACAATTAATTATAAAATTCTCCCTGGGTGGCTGTCTTTACGAGCCGGGTTTTCCGAGCCGGGCTCGTAAATGAGATGGTGTTATAGTAAAGTATGCGCTTGTGGTCGATTAGGAATAGGACCTTGCTCAACAACCAATTATCCAACTTCTTAACCATCTTATTTTTCCTTTTTCTCATCGATGCCCTTCTTTCCTATTGGATCCCCAACTTCATCCAAAACATCTACCACAACTCATTTTATATGGGTCTAATAGTTTCTTCCTCCTCAATTGTCGGCCTTGTTTTTGATATGGTCTTCTCAGAAGTGCTCACCGGCCGAACCGTCGGCCAGGTAACCGGACTTCTTGGAGGAGGCATCTTCTTTTTCATCTTCTTCCTTGGTTTGAGCTCTTTTAAAGCAAGTCTAATCTTCATCCTCCTAGCTATGGCTAGCTGGGGCTTCTATTATGATCTTTTTAACTTCGCCAGCCAACAGTATGTGGCTGAATCAACTCCTCTTCCTGATCGGCCATTAGTTTGGTCAATAGTTGGTTTTATCCGTAATTTGGCTTACTTCATCGGACCCATCATTGTAGTCAAGCTCCTTTTCAACAACCCTCAGGCTATCCTCGGCCTATCTCTAGTTCTTCTCTTACTGGCCAGCTTAAAATTGAAACTTTCCGCTTTTAAAAGGCAAAAAAGCACCTTCCAGCATCGGGCGGTTAGCTTCCTAGCCGAGTTAAGCCATTGGCGAGTACTCTTTGACCATGTTTGGCCTTTATTCATTATCAGCCTTTTTCTGGGTTTAATCGACGCCACTTACTGGACCACCGGAACAATTATTACAAATAATTTAGCTCGAACCTCAATCTGGGGAAGCCTATTTCTTTCCCTATATGTCTTACCTTTTCTTCTTTCCGGCAGCTTCATCTACAAGTTCCATCTGAAAACCGTCCGCTATCATCTAGTTTTAACTCTCCTCTTTTTAGCCGGAGCCTTTTTAGCCTCAATTAATCTACTCCCCTACCTTTGGTGGAAACTTATCATTGTTTTTGTCTCCAGCACTCTCATCGCCATCAGCCAACCCTTAATTAACACCGCCTACACTAACCTCCTCATTCGCCTCGGTCGGCACCGAGAACATTTAATTGGCCTCTCCGACTCTATGCTTAACCTAGCTTATGTCATTGGACCGATCATTGCCGGCGGTTTGGCTGCTTGGGTAGGGAACATTAATACCTTCGTCATTATGGGCATTGGTCTTGGATTAACTACCATCCTTCTCTGGTTAACTATGCCCAACAAGCTCCGCTTGCCTCAAAAAGAAATCTCCCAATGGGAAGAGTGATTTTAATTATCAGAAGTCGGAAGTCGGAACTTGGAATAAATCACACTCCCGAAGAGTGATAAATCACACCTCGGGAGAGTGATTTTAACCTACCTCCTAGTTCCAATTCCATGCGCCTTCGTTAGTTCTGATCTACTGGGGAACCCGAGGGCCAAGGAGGAGAATGCTAAAATAGCACCATGAAGGAGAGCATTTTTTACCGTTTTCCTCGCCTCTATCTTTGGGGGTTACGTTTTCTCCACCACCAGGCCTTCGCTCAGCGTTACCGCTACATCGCTAGTTTTGTCCGTCCTGGTGACTCCGTGCTAGAACCCGGCTGCGGTCCGGCACCTTTAGCTAAGTTTCTCCCTCCTAAAAGCCACTACTTCGGTTTTGATACTAATCAATATCTATTGAAGTATGCGCAAAAGCAGGGTTTGAGTGTTTTTTTAGGCAATGCCCTTAATCCTCAAGATTATCAGCCGGCTGATATTATAGTTGCTTGTGATCTTCTTCACCACCTTCCCAAAGCCCGACGGAGTGATTTTATCAAGCTTGCTTGGAAAAGTAGTCGTAAGATGGCCATCATCTGTGAGCCTGCCCAACCTGATGGTTACCAAAAACATCATGGAATTTGGCAGAACATTATGCACTGGTTAGCGGAGTGGTCCGAACGAGATGGACAAAACTTTGTCCGTTGGGACAGTTACTACAGCCGCCGCCAGCTTTTAACCCAAATCAAACAAGGCTTTAAAATCATCCCTAAAGCAGCCCCTCGCCATTGGGAGAAAATAGGTGAAGACATCATTACCGTCTTTTTTAAAGATCGGCGTTCTTATCGCCAGTTTTACCAACCTAAAACAGTTTCTGCCATCGTCCCTGTTTATAATGAAGAAAAAACAGTAGCTAAAGTTGTCCGTGTTCTCCTAGCTAGCCCCTTAATACGTGAGGTTATCGTTGTTAACGATGGTTCAACTGATCGTTCTTTATCTATTCTTCAGCAATTTCAACCTCGTATCAGATTAATTAATCTTCACCATAATCACGGCAAGGGTTTTGCTTTGGCAACTGGAGTAAAAGCTGCTGTAGGTGAGATTGTTATTTTTCTCGATGCTGATCTTATCAATCTCAATCAAAACCATATCTCTACTCTTTTGTCACCACTTCTAAATAAACAAGCTAGAGCTGTTGTTGGTTTACCCGGAGGAAAAGCATCACCATGGTCATCCTTTTTTGATTATCTGGGTGGCCAGCGAGCCTATTATCGTCGAGATTTATTGCCACTTCTATCAAAAATGCGTCAAGCCCGTTTTGGTGTCGAGATACTTCTTAATAAGCGGTTTAAGGCCGAGACTACCAAAGTACGTCTCGTTGGTCTTCGTGTTCTTCTCAAGTATCAAAAACGTTCTCCGACCATTGCTGTTAAGGAATATCTCCAAGAAGCAGGCGAGGTTGCTTGGGGATTTGCCCAAACTCACCAAATTGTGCCCAGCGACCTTAAAATAATCAGAAAACTCAGGAAAATCTCTAATGTCAATGAATTTCGTAAGATTAGTAGTCAAATTCGCAACCACCACATTAGGCAGTTTTTGAACAAATATGTCATTTCCCAACTAGACAACCTATTAACTTGATCATTGAGGGGAACTTGGTAAAAACTCCAATTATCAATGACTGATTTTCAAACAAATTCCAATGACCAATGATCAAAACCCTGTTTCTCGAGTCATCCCGACTTGTCGGGATCTAGCCGATAGGCGCAGGGTTGTCTACTCAAGCTTAGGAGCTAAGTATTTGCGCTTCGCTAGATTCTTCACATTCGTTCAGAATGACTCGAAGAGAAGGCTTCGGATTTTGGTCATTAGGATTTTGATATTGTCTAGGGTTTAGGATTTAGAGATTAGTGCTTTTTAATCTAATAGAATGGTTTAAAATAAGAAGAGATGATTATTACTACCCAACTTAGACGAGTTACTCTTTTTGCTTTGGGGGTGCTGGTTGTTAAAAGCCTAAAACTTCTCTTAAGCAATTCCTTTCTTCAACCCTCAACAGCCTTAGTTCTACTAGCTCTCCTAGTGGGGGTAATTTTAGGCAGCTGGCTCTGGGATCTTCAGTATCTTGTTAGAGGAGTAGCTAACTCTCCCCAACTTAAGCCAACAAATTTAACTGAACTTAAAAGATGGCTAATCCTTAGTTGGCAGGAAAACTGGTCTGATCGCTCCTTCTACAACCCTTTCGAGAGCCTCTTCTTTCTTCTTATCTGGTTAGGAATTTTATTTTTTCCCCTTGCTTTTCCAAACTGGAGTTTAACCATCGGCCTCATTAGTGGTTTTAATTACCGCCTGATGGCCAAAGTTTTGTCCTACCTTAAAAAGGGCTACCCCCCTCATTTTTTTATCTTTCTCCGCCGCCGGCCCCCTCAAAATCAGCTCCATTACTTCCTCGTTGTGTGGCTCTTTATGGCAGGCTTACTCAATTTACTTTTTATCTAGATGGAAAAGACTAGAACGACGCGTTTAGGCAAATTCACTAGTATCCGTCAACTTCTCTCCCGTTATCAGCCCGGGAAAAGTAAACAAGTAACTCGCGAATTTCAACTTTACGGTTTAGAACTAGCTGATGAACTTGATGATTGGGAACACCGCAGCCTTTACATTCGTTTGGCCAAAACTCTTCCTCGCCACTTATTGGAAAAAGCCCGCTCCTTCGTCCGCGATGCTGAAAATGCCAAAAGTAAAGCCCGCCTTTTTATGTGGAAGTTAAAGGAGCTGCGAAAAAATGAAAAATGAGAAGAGTCAAATTCTTGTTTTTACAGCTATCCAGGGGCATCTGAGTCTGGCTGAGGCTGTAGTTGAGATCTTAAATTCGGAACAAGGTTACAACCTTGAGGTATCTAATCTTTTTGGTCAGGAAATTTTTTGGTCTTTGTACCGTTTTATTTATCGATTTTTCCCTATCGGCATTAAACTGCCATTTTATTTAGTTAAAACCCAGAAATCACGACAACTACTTTATAAATACTTCCACCAGATGAAGGGAGAAGAAATAGAAACTGTAATTAGGAAGTATCAGCCTTTGCTGATTGTAAATACCTATTTTGGTTATATTCCAACTCTTGATCTCCTCAGAAAGAAGTATAAGTACAGATATCTCAATATCATTAGCGACCCTATTTCTATTAACCCCTTTACCCTCTCCCGGGAAGCTGATTATAATCTAGCCTTTGATGAAACAGCGGTTAAGATAGGCCAGGAAGTAGGAATTGAGGCAAAAAGGATAAAGACCATTGGTTGGTTAACTCGGCCCCAATTCTACCAGCGAATTGGCCCTCAACCAGTCCGTCGCCGTCTAGGTTTCCAAAAAACAATCACCTTCCTTGTCTGTGGAGGCAGTGAGGGGAATGGTGCAGTTCTCAACACTCTCCCTAGTCTCCTTTTTGCCCACCATCCCCACAAACTCCAACTAATCTTTATTTCCGGAACTAATAAAAGACTTCGCCAGTTAATCAAACAAGCAAATATCTTAGCTAAGAAACTCGGCTTTCAGGAGACTAAAATGGTAAACCTAGGTTTTACCCATAAAATGGCCGACTATATGGCCATCTCCGATTTGGTTATCGGTAAAGCTGGACCAAATCTTCTCTTCGAGAGTGTCGCCCGACAGAAACCATTTGTTGCCATTAGCCATATTTCCGGCCAAGAAAGCGGCAATCTTGATCTCATCAAGAAATACAAACTTGGCTGGGTAGCTGAGGATCCTCTTAGTTTCAACCGTTTAATAAAAAAACTTCTTAAAAACCCTCAACTCATCAGCCAAAAAAAGAAAGACCTTCAACCTCTTTATCTTAAGAATAAAAGAGCAATTACTGCCTTTCGCCAGCTGGTTAACCAATTGCTTTCTTAAATAAAAAAAGACCCCACCCTTCCTAGAAAGGGTGGGGTCTCCTCAGATTACTACATCATTCCACCCATCCCTGGGTTAGCGGCTGGAGGGTTCTCCTTTTCTTTTTCAGGAATATCAGCCACTAAGACCTCAGTAGTCAAAACCATCTTGGCTACCGAGACGGCATTGATTAAAGCCTGGCGGGTAACCTTGACGGGGTCAATCACCCCCATTTTGTAGAGTGAACCGTACTCTAGGGTCATGGTGTTGAAACCATAATCCCAACCATGCTCTTTCTCACCAGCAATCACCTTGCTGACTACTTCACCAGGCTCAACTCCAGCATTGAAGGCCAATTTCTTAATTGGCGCTGCTAGAGCTTGGTAGAGAATTTCACCACCATATTTTTCATCGTCGGTCTCGAACTTCATTTCTTTTATCACCTCCCGAACGCGGAGCAAGGTTACGCCACCTCCAGGAACGATGCCCTCATCAACAGCAGCTTTAGTTGCCTCGACGGCATCTTTGACTCTTTCTTGAAGCTCTTTTAACTCGACCTCGGTGGCTGCCCCCACTTGAATGACAGCTACACCGCCGGCTAGTTTAGCTAAACGCTCCTCCAACTTTTCTCGATCAAAATCAGAGGTCGTTTCGGCCATAGCAGCCTTGATCTGCTTGACTCTGGCCTCGATGGCTGCCTTATCACCCTTTCCACCGATAATCCGGGTGTTTTCTTTATCTACCTCAACCCGGTCGGCTCGGCCAAGATCCTCGACCTCAACAGAATCTAACTTTCGTCCGGTGTCTTCAGAAATAACTGTTCCTCCAGTCAAAACAGCAATGTCTTGAAGCATCTCTTTTCGCCGATCGCCGAAACCAGGGGCCTTAACAGCAACAACATTAAAGGTACCTCGGAGCTTGTTGACTACCAAGGTAGCTAAGGCCTCACCCTCAATCTCATCAGCAATGATGACAATATTCTTGCTTACTTTTATCACCTTCTCTAAGAAGGGAAGAAGATCGTTGACTGCTGAGATTTTCTGGTCGGTGATAAGAATGTGGGCATCCTCAATAACCGCTTCCATTCGATCGGGGTTAGTTACAAAATATGGAGAGACCCAACCGCGATCAAACTCCATCCCTTTCTTGTATTTAATCTCTAAATCCAAACCTTTAGACTCTTCAACAGTAACTACTCCGTTGCTGCCAACCTTCTTCAAGGCCTCAGCAATCTTGGCTCCTATTTTCGGATCGCCAGAAGAGATGGTAGCTACTTGAGTAATCTCTTCATCTGTTTTAACTTCTTTCTTCTTACTTAATAATTCTTCAACAACTTTATCAGCTGCAGCCTGGAGACCTTTGACTAATAACATAGGGTTAGCCCCGGCGGTAATTGCTTTGACTCCATTTTGGGCAAGAATTTGAGTCAGTAAGGTTGAAGTAGTAGTTCCATCGCCAGCAACATCATTAGTTTTGGAGGCTGCTTCTTTAATTAGCTGGGCCCCCATATTCTCAAAAGGGTCAGCTAACTCTATTTCCTTAGCGACGGTTACCCCATCGTGGACGACTCTGGGTCCGCCCCATTTTCTTTCTAAAGCCACATTCCGGCCTCGCGGACCCATTGTGACAGTAACTGCTTGGGCCAATTGGTTAATACCTGCTAGTAAAGCCTGCCTGGCTTCGTAGCCTGTTTTTAATTGTTTAGCCATATCTCCTCCTCCTTAAACTTTATTAATTAATTACTTTTCTAAAACACCTAAAACATCTTCAAACTTAACAAAGAGATACTTCTTAGATTCATATTCAAACTCCTCTCCACCCCATTTACGGTAGATAATAGTTTCTCCTACCTTGCAAGGTGGATTTTGGTCTTTTTGGCTACTTTTACCTACAGCTAAGACTTTTCCTAATTGAGGTTTCTTTTCCACAGAATCTGGCAAGACAATTCCTGAGGCAGTTTTTTTCTCCCCTTCAACGGGTTCGATTAGAACATAATCATTACTTGGTTTAATACTTAATCCTGCCATAGACATCCTCCCTTAGGAATTTTGTAACCTCAAATTAGCAAACTCAAGCTTCAACTGCTATTTTAGAGACTCAATCAAGTTTTGTCAAGTGATTACTTAACGATTCCCCACTTTTCCAGGGCAGCCTTGAGTTGAGGATATTTATTGGTCTTTAAGGCCTCTTCCAGATGATGCCCTTGACTGACTAACTCAATCGCCTGGCGGGCTGCTCGGGCTCCGTCGGCTGTGCCCCCAGGGTGGCCATGAATTCCACCTCCCATATTAATAATCACATTCCTCCCAGTAATGGAAAGGAGTTTCTCTACCATTCCTGGATGGACTCCTCCAGAAGCCACATGCATCACTGGTCGAATGTTGTACCAAGGGGCGGCTAAAGCTCGATGAATTCCCATAACCTCTTCTCTATCTCCTTCCATTTTTCCGACAACCGTTCCAATATGAAGCTCATCTACTCCAGCTAAGCGGGCTAACTTAGCGATAACCAGCATACTTATTCCCATATCTTTATCTCGAGTAAAAGCGGCGTGCATAGCTCGGTGGCCGTGGATGAGGAGATGATAATCTTGCTTCCTTAAGTACTCCAAAAGAGATAAACCCGCTGTCAGGATATCCAACATAACACAGTTGCCTTCGTTTTCTTTAACAAACTCAGCCCTTTTCAACATCTCATCCGGCTGGCTGGTAATGTTAGCGGCGTATATCTTTTTCTCACCCGTTTCAGCCTCAGCTTTGGCTTTGGCTTCAAGAGTGTAGTTGATTCTTTCGTAGAAATTATCAAAAGGTTGGCTGGTTAAGTTTTCATCATCTTTAACTAAATCAACTCCATTCCGCCAAGCTAAATAAGCTACCTGGGCATGCTCTTTTGGAGTTAAGCCAATTTTAGGTTTGACGATTGTCCCTAAAAGCGGCCGTTGGGAAACACCCACTGTATCTCGAATGCCGTCGATACCAAACTCCGGACCGTTAAAGTAGCGAGTGTATTTTTCAGGGATGAGAAGATCCTCCAAGCGGAGGGCGTCGATTTCTTTGAGGCCGAAGATGTTTCCGGCAATACCGGAAAGAAGTTGAGCCAGATTATCCTCCTCCCATAAAACTAATGGGTAAGCTATCTCAATGATCCTTTTTTGATGGTCGATGGAGACAACTTTAGCCGCCAGATTATTGAATCGCTTCTCATTGAGAGCCTTAAGCCCAGTCCAGGTTCCAACTGAGCTTTCGGAGGCAATGGCCTCAGCCGCTGTTTCCAAAGGCAGGCTCGATTTTACTTTAAAAATAGCAATAATGTAGTCTCTGGTATCAATTTCTTCATCAAGATGGAGATAACTAAAACCACCATACATAAAAGCCTCCTTTAGTTAACTTTACACTTAATGATAGCACCCCCACATTAATTTTTAATCAAATTTTAAAATCTTAATTTTAATTACCCGGAACTCAGAACTTGGAGCTTAGAGCTCAGTTAATTAACGGGTCATTCTGAGCCCCGCGAAGAATCTAGCCGAAGGCGCACGAGAGTACTCCCAAGCTTAAGTGCTAGTGACCTTGCGCTCGCTTACCGCTCGCTAGATCCCGACAAGTCGGGATGACACAATACTAAATTCCAAGTAATCCAAACAAATCTCAAATTCCAATTATTCAAACATTAATCTTTTTTTCCTTTATTTTTATTTCCTTTTTTTCTTATTTTATTTGATCATTGGTTATTGGAGCTTATTTGGAAATTGATCATTGATAATTGGTCATTTCTTACTAAGTTCCAAGTTCTGAGTTCTAAGTTCATCGCACTCCCGAAGAGTGATAAAACACACTTCGGGAGAGTGATTTATTCTGAGCTCC
>JALVIH010000028.1 GCA_027028625.1 bacterium
AAGGTGAGGGTTGATTTTGCCGAACCTTTGAACCAAGCGCCGGTGGTTTTTGTCTCCAATCCTCAGGGCAGTTTGCCGGCTTACCATCTAGAAGAAGTTAGCCAAAACGGCTTTACTATCGTCTTTAACCACCCCTTGGCCAGTGATCTGACCATTTATTGGCTGGCGGAGACTAGTTTCCAGAGCGGAGCCAGAGTCCAATTTGGAAACCAAAATGCGACGCCAACACCAACTTTAAGCCCGACCCCAACTCCTTCTTCCTCAGCTACTCCTACACCAACACCAACGGCAACTCCGACCCCAACCGTAGCCCCATCACCAACAACAGCTCCTTCACCCACACCAACGCCAGTGGTTACATCCCCAACTCCTACTCCAACTGTGGTTCCCACTGTTTCAACTCCAACCCCAACTCCGACGATATCACCGACTACCATGCCAACACCATAATAATTGGAATTAGGAGCTAGGAGATCAATTTTTAATTTTTAACCTGCCTGCCGGCAGGCAGGTCCTAATCTCTAAATTCTAAACCTTGTCTATCAAGTCATCCTGAACGAGCCGTCAGGCGAAGTGAAGGATCTAGCCGGAGGCGCATGGATGTCTACTCAAGGTTGAGTACTAAGTATTTGCGCTTCGCTAGATTCTCCGCGGGGCTCAGAATGACCCAATACCAAACTCCAAGTACCAAATTCCAAGTAATCCAAACAAATAACAATAACCAATGATCAAATGTTTGAATAATTGGTATTTGGAAATTGTTTGTTTCTTGGAATTTGATAATTGGTCATTTTTACTGAGTTCTCTCATACGGAAAATAGGAGGTTCCTTTGGTTCTTCCTTTTTTGAAGATCAACCCTCTTTTTTGGAGAGCCTGAAGGTCGCGAAGGAGGGTATCGTCGGAGAGATCGGGGAACAAACGGCGAGCATCAGCCATAACCAAATTCCCTTTCTCCCTAATAAAATTTAAAAGAACCTCCTGCCGAGGATTCAGTTGAAGGTCTGAATCTTGGATGGGAGAGATGTTCTCATTCGCAACAGATAAATGAAGTTTGGATGTTTTCTTTTTCTTTGGGGGAGGAGAAAGATCTTTTTTGTTGATAAAAACCAAGTTTAGCTCTTTAACTATTAGCTGACTGAAAAATTCTAACCAAGGAGTTAAATCATACTCGCTAGGATCTTTCCGTTCGTTCAGGGTCTTTTTTAGGGTAGCATAATACTCAGGCCGGGATTGGTAGAAGCCACGTTCTAGAGAAAAAAAACTGTCTACCTCCTTTTCTCTACAAGAAAAAAGGAGATAAGAAAATAATCGGCTCACTTCTTCCCCGTAGGTTTCATAGGGATGGAGAACTAAAAGAAGGAAATAACTTACACCTCCCAAGATAAGAGGTGGCAACTCAGTTGAGTTGTTGAGGAATTGGAAAAATTGGTCCAGCAAGATGGGAAGGCGGAGGTAAGAAGGAGGGTTATAACTAACTCCGCCTATTCCAATGAGGGAGATATCTTCCTTTCGAAGTTTAAGATGGTCAGAGTCGTATATCGAGCTGCCACTGAGCAATTGGTGGATCTTTTGTATCTGTAAAGGAGAGAATTGGGGGGATTGGTCCCTGCATTGATGACAGAACAGGAAAGTATGGTAGTAGTTTCTTAGATAGGGGTTAGAAAAATCCGAGCTTTTATTGGCAACTATTTGCCTTATAGCTGTCTCCTTTATCTCTAAACTCTTTAACTTGGCAGCAAAGGAAAGACTAGCCAAGAGAATTTTTTCTTTTAGATCTTTTTTTTGGGCAGTGTTTAAAGAGACGATTTTTTCCTTTAGCTGTTTGAATTCCTGAAGAAAACTATTTAGTCGGTAATTAAGGGTGAATCGAGGTTGGTACATACACTATTATACTGAGAACTTGGAACTCGGAACTCGGAATTTAGTTTATAAAGTTAGAAAGTTCATAAAGTTTGTAAAGCTAAAAACATCTTAAGGAGTCATTCTGAGCCCCGCGAAGAATCTAGCGAGCGGAGCGAGCGCAAGTCTTAGCACCCAAACTTGGGTTTACTCTCCTGCGCCTTCGGCTAGATTCTTCGCTGACACTCAGAATGACCTGGGAAAAAGTTTTGATTTTGAATATTGCCTGCCCCTACCGAAGGGGGGTTTGGAGCTTAGGGTTTAGGATTTAGTGCTTTCTTACCAAGTTCCAAGCTCCGAGTTCTAATTATTGCTTCAACTAGACAGGTTCTGTTAAACTTAAGCGGAGGTTTACTTATGGTCAAAAGAACTTACCAACCCAAAAAGAGAAAAAGGCAAAAAACTCACGGCTTCCGAGCCCGGATGAAAACGGCATCTGGACAGAATGTTCTTAAGCGGCGGCGAGCTAAAGGAAGGAAGAAATTGACAGTCTAGTGATGCTTAAGTGGTATAAGAAAATTTCTTTTTTCCTTCGCAGTTTTCTTTTTGGCTTTGGAATAGCTCCCCTTCATTGCCGGCATACGCCCAGTTGTTCTGAGTACGCCGTTGATGTTATTAAGAAACGAGGAATCATTGTCGGTGGTTGGTTAGCTGGCAAGCGTTTATTGAGTTGTCATTTATAATACTAATTATGCTTCATCTTGTATTTAGTTGGTGGAATCTGTTAGTTGAGCGTCCTCTTTTGATTTTATTAACTCTCTTCTCCCAACATTTTGGCCTGGGGGGAGGAATTTTGCTCTTAACCCTTTTGGTCCGCTTGGTCCTTTGGCCTTTTAACTATATTTCTTTTAAGTATTCCCAACAGATGATGGCTCTTCAGGATGAGATAGCTAAGCTAAAGAAAAAGCACAAGAATGACTCTGCGGCTTTTCAAAAGGCTCAGGCGGAGTTAATGCGGGACAAGGGAGTAGTTCCAGCGGCCGGTTGTTTACCGGGGGTGGTCCAGTTCATTCTTTTAATAGCGCTCTATCGGGTGCTCTTAAACCAAGTAACTGCTGGAGGGTACGACCTCAATTTTTGGTGGCTTAACTTAGCTAAGCCTGATCCGTACTACATCCTTCCTGTCTTGGCTGGCTTATTTCAGGTGGGTGGCAGTTTATTCTTTCAGCCTCCAACCAAGAATGAACAAGTTAAGACTCAACAACAGATGATGGCCATAATGTCTTTGGTAACAGTTTTTATTGCTTCTAAATTTGCTTCGGGCATTGTTTTGTTCTGGGTAGTCAGTTCATTTATTTCTCTTCTTCAGCAGTTTATAATTAGGAGGCAGTTATGGAAGAAAAATTAAGAAACTTTCTAGAGCGCTTGTTGGCTTTTTTGACAAAAGAAAAAGGAAAGATAGAGATTCAAAAGGAAGGGGATGATCTTAAAATTTCCCTTCAGCTCCATCAAGCAGCCCAACTAATTGGTCGGCGAGGGGAGAATATTTATTATCTCCGTCACTTAATCTGGTTGTTTCTTCGCCAGCAAAGTGATTTTCAGGGAAAGTTGCATCTAGACATAAACCAGTACCTTTATGAGAAGGAAGAAAAAATGGGAAAATGGGTAAAGCAAGAGATTGAGAAGGTAGTAATGACCAACCAACCAGCTTCTTTTTACAATCTTTCTCCTTATGAGCGCCGTTTTGTCCATCTAATTTGTGCTGCTGATGAGAGGGTAACCTCTTCATCTAGTGATACTCCAAGAGGTAGGGTATTAACCATTGTTCCCTCAGGCAATGAGGAGAAATAAGAGAGGTTTTTGGTTATACGTTTTCTTCCTCCTTAGTTTGTTTTTCCCTGTGGGCTGGACTTTTTGGTTGGGCTGGCAGCGGCTAAATTATTATTCTTTTACCTTTTCCTTAGCTGACGCCTGGTTAGCAGTATGTTTATTATGTTTTCTAGTTACCCAAAAAACAAAGCTCTACTTGAAGCTTTTTCTTATTCTTTTTGGTCTTGTTTTATTTATGTTTTACCGCCATCAACCTCTTTTTTGGTGGGTGCGTTTCTACTATCTTTTTCGGCTGGTTGTTTTAAGTATTATTGGTGGTTGCCTTCTCCATCGTGTCC
>JALVIH010000029.1 GCA_027028625.1 bacterium
GATTATATTAATCAAATTGAAGTAAAAAAACAACACAAAACTTTACTTAGCTCCAAATTTCAAATTTAAAATTAATTCCCCAGTTCCATTCTTAGGTTATAATTATAGGTAAATGGGGGTAATATACAATCATTCAGCAGCGGCTAAATCTAAACCTGTTGAAACGAAATCCATAATTAAAAAACTTCGCCGCCGAGTTAAAGATAAAAAAGCCCCCTTAGGCATTTTTCTGGTTGCTCCTCATGAAGAAGATTTTGATGTCAAAGAAGAAGAAGAAACTATTGTCCTTTTTCTGCGCCATCACTGGTTTACCACTATTAAATGGTTTATTGTTACCTTGATTTTTCTTTTTCTCCCGGCGGTTATTAAGCCTCTCTTGCCGGTGGAGTTTTTTGTTTATGATGGAAAGTTAGTCAATGGAGCTATTCTTTTCTGGTATCTTTTTACCCTAACCTACTTTATTCGGAACTTTCTCGACTGGTATTATGATGTTTACTTTATCACAGATGAAAGGGTGGTGGATATAAATTTTAGGAATATGCTTTCCCGACAGATATCTGATACCAGAATAGAAAGGATTCAAGATATTTCTCTTTCCCAACAAGGTTTCTTTGAATCGCTTTTTAATTATGGTGACGTTTTGGTCCAAACGGCAGCTGAAAAAAGCCTTTTTAAATTTCGTAGTATTCCCAACCCCAGAGATGTTCTTGAAGTTCTTCAAGACCTAATTGCCCAAGAAGAAGAGGAAAATTATAAAAGAAGGGTGGAAGGAGTTGGCAATGCACCCTAATTCTTTATCTCTTTTTTTCTACTGGCTTTTTAAGGTAGGCTTCTTAGTAATGGACCTTATCTTTGTAGGTTTTGGTATTCTTTTGATTCGTCAAGTTAAGATGATGTCGGAGACAGTTGTTGATCCTTTAAACACAAAGTTGGCTGTTGTTAGTTGGTTGTATCTTTTTCTAACTCTAGCTATCTTTGGTTATTTTCTCTTTTTATTTTAACTAAAGAAGCTAACCTTTTCGCTCCTTCGGCTAAGAAGAGACATTATTTTTCCTCATTTTCTAATGGGTGATTAGGGAACAACTTCGACGGGTTGATATTATTTGATACATTTTGATATCTTGACAGGAGCTGGGAATTGTTATTAATTAGTTCTATTGCTTAAATGAGGCTTTAATGAAAAAGATAACCTACCATCTCAATCAACAGCTGCCTAAAGTTGCTTATGACATCTTTGTTAAAAGGTATAGCCTCAAAAATGATAAAGGACAATTTGTTGAGACTCCAGAAGACATAATCCAACGGGTAGTGAATGTTGTTTCTCAGGCAGAAAATGATTATCGAGATGGGGTAAAAGTAGAGACAATCCAAGAAGGTTTCCGGAAAATAATGTTGGGGCAAAGGTTTCTTCCTAATGGAAGGACATTAGCCAATGCCGGCACCCAGTTTGGACAACTAGCCAACTGTTTTGTCCTTCCCATTGATGATGAATTGGGAAAGACGGAGACAGGGATTTTTTCAACCTTGCGAAAAGCTATCTTAATCCTTCAAACAGGTGGAGGGGTAGGCTTTTCTTTTGGCCGCATTCGTCCTAAGGGCGACTTTATCAGCTCTTCTAAAGGGCTGGCGACTGGAGCAGTTTCTTTTTTGAAAATCTATGATACTGCCTTTGATATTATCGGCCAAGGCGGCGGCCGCCGCTCGGCAGCTATGGCTGTTCTGCCTGTTTGGCACCCAGATATCTTTGAGTTCATCTCAGTAAAAGAAAAAGAAGGGTTAATTGTTAACTTTAATATCTCGGTGGGAATTACTGATGAATTTATGCGGGCAGTTAAGGCGGATGATTGGTTTGAGCTTATTAACCCCCATACTCAGAAAGTTTGGCGGCGAGTTAAGGCTCGAACAATCTTTAATCAAATAGTTAAGAATGCCCACCATAATGGGGAACCAGGAGTTCTTTTCTTGGATCGGGCAGAGAGGGATAATCCAATACCTAATGTTTATCGATTAGAGGCGACCAATCCTTGTGGAGAGCAGTTCTTAGGTCCTTATGAGAACTGTTGTCTAGGAAGCATAAATCTCCGCCACCATATTAAAACAGAATGGCAGATAGATAAAGACGGCCGCCTTAGGAAAGGAAGTATTGACTGGGATAAGCTGGCCGAAACAGTTCGTTTAGCCGTCCGTTTCTTGGACGATGTTGTTGACACCAACCGCTATATTCCTTCAGTGCCGGAGATCGAGGAAGCAGCTAAAGCTAGTCGGCGGATTGGCTTGTCAGTTATGGGTTTAGCTGACCTAATGTATCGTTTGGGAGTTGGTTATGGTTCGCCAGAAGGAGTAGAGTTAGCTGCGGCCATTACTGAGTTCATCCGCTATCAAGCTATGTTAGCCTCGATCGAGTTGGCCAAGGAGCGGGGCTCTTTTCCTTTATTAAAAGGAAGTATCTTCGATCCAGAGATTGTAGGGACTAACAAAAAAATCGGCCGAGCTAAAGGGTGGCAGCCAAAGTTTGATTATCAAGTGAAAGAGACATTTGGCCGTCCCTCTCTTAATTGGCAGAAAGTGGTCCGGGGGATTCGCCGTTATGGTATTCGAAATGCTGCCTTAATGACTATTGCTCCTACAGGAGCTATAGCTACTGTTTCTGGCCTGGAAGGTTATGGTTGTGAGCCGGTCTTTGCCCTTTCCTACATAATGAAGACCCACGAAGGAGCCGGGGATGATTACCGCCAGATTAGTTATGAGTCAACTTTATTTAAAGAAGCGCTTAAGAAACTTCATCAAGCTGGTTATGATCTTGATGATAAAAAGATTTTTGAGGAGATTAGAGCAGCTGGCAGCTGTCAGCAGATACAAGAGCTTCCAGCCGCTATTCGCCAGATCTACCGCACTTCATCGGATATAAGTGTGGAGGAGCATGTTCGAACCCAGGCTGCCCTTCAAGCCTTTGTTGATAACAGCATCTCCAAAACAATTAACTTTCCTCCCCAGGCTACCAAGGAAGATGTAGCTAAAGCTTACCTTCTTGGCTGGCGGCTAGGAGTAAAAGGAATGACTGTTTATGTTAGTGGTAGCCGCCAGGAGGAAGTATTAACCAAAAAAGAAGAGGTGGTAGATTTTCGGCCCAAAACAGATGAGGATGACCAGTTCCGTTTGGGCCGTTTGACTAAGAGCAAAACTCCGGCCAATATCTGCCCCGAGTGTGGAGCAGTTATGCAGGTCAGCGAAGGCTGTTATACCTGCCCAGTCTGTGGTTACTCAAAGTGTGATAGTTAAAGTTAGAATAAATTGTAGTCTCTTTGAAAGGGAGACAAATTAGGGATTATTTAAAAAATGAAAGTAAGAAAACAAAAGAAAACAGTTCAACTAACTCCTTTAGCTTTGGAGATTGCTAAAAAAAGATATCTGCGGACCGACCTTAAGGGGAAGGTTATTGAAACTCCGACCCAGCTCTTTTGGCGGGTAGCTAGGCATATGGCTAAAGCCGAGATTAACTGGGCAGATAATGGAGTGGTTGAGAAGACGGCTGAGAAATTTTTTCAAGCAATGGCTGATTTTCGTTTTGTTTGCTCAGGTAAGGCTATGTTTGAGGCTGGCAATCCTGGAGGAACAGGCCAAATGTCGGCCTGCTTTGTTCTGCCAATTAAGGACTCGATTAAAAGTATTTTTAAGACATTAGGTGAGGCGGCCTACATTCAAAAAAATAACGGCGGGACGGGCTTTAATTTTTCTCCTATCCGCCCGCGGGGGGACAAAGTGAAAAATGTTCCTAATGCTGCGTCTGGTCCAGTAGATTTTCTCCAAGCCTACTCTGCTGCTCTCTCAAAGATTCTTCAAGGAGCTAAACGCCGGGGAGCTAATATGGGGATTTTAAACGTTGACCATCCAGATATCTTCGAGTTTATTCACCTCAAGGAGACTGACAAAACAATTGATAACTTCAATCTCTCAGTAGGGGTTTTTGATGAGTTTATGGAAGCAGTTGAGCAAGATAAATTTTGGAAATTAGTTAATCCTCGAACCAAGCAAGCTGTTCGCCGTCTAAAGGCTCGGCGCCTTTTTGATGAAATTGTAGCCTCGGCTTGGCGGAGCGGTGATCCGGGAATGATCTTTCTTGATAGGATTGAGCGGGACAATCCTACTCCTGCTTTGGGTCGGCTCTGGGCAACTAATCCTTGTGGTGAGATCCCTCTTTTGCCTTACGAAAGTTGTAACCTAACCTCTATTGTCTTGTCTCAACATCTAAAAAAGGCAAAGGGCAAGGGTTGGTTTGGGGGGCCAAAATATGAGATTGACTGGGATAAGCTGGCCGAGACGGTTCGTCTAGCCGTCCGTTTCTTGGACGATATGATTGAGGTGAATACCTACACCCTGCCGGAGATAGAGCGGATGGTAAAGTATGGCAACCGAAAGATAGGTCTAGGAGTGATGGGGTTAGCCCATCTGTTTTATCTTTTGGGCATTCCTTATGGTTCAAAACAGTCCCTGCGTTTAGCCGAGAGGTTAGCTAAGTTCATCCGCAAACAGGCTGAGGAGGCTTCTTTGGAGTTGGCTAAGGAGCGAGGAGTCTTTCCTAATTTTGATGTTTCTATCTTTGCTGGAACAGCTGAGAAGTACCGTCATGCTACTTTGTTGACGGTAGCCCCAACCGGAACCATCTCTCTTTTAGCTAATACTTCTTCAGGCATCGAACCTGTCTTTTCTCTAGTTAATGAGCGCAATCTTTTTTATGAAGATAAGAAGACTAAAAAGGCGGTCATTATTGATCCTATCTTTGAGTTAGTTCTAGGGAAGTTATACTCTCCAGCCAAGAAAGAAGAGATAATCGATCATCTGCTTCAAGGGGCCCATTTAAAGGAAACTGGAGTTAGTAAGGAAGTAGCTGATGTATTTGTAACTACGGCTGATGTGAAGCCGCGGGAGCATATTTTGATGCAGGCAGCCTGGCAAAAATGGATTGACAACTCGGTCTCTAAGACCATTAATCTGCCCCGCCAAGCTAGTCTAGAAGATGTAGCCGAAGCCTATCTTCTGGCCTGGAAGACAGGTTGTAAAGGAATAACCGTCTATCGAGATGGATCAAAGGAGCATCAAGTGGTGAGTATTGGTGGAGGTAAAGTTAAGGATGGAGAAAAAAAGATAACTATTGAAGATGAGACTATCTGCCCTGAGTGCGGAGCCAAGATGATTGTCTCTGAAGGTTGTATGAGTTGCCCTGTCTGTGGCTACTCATTATGTAAAAGTTAAACCTTGAGCTTAGAAAGAGTTATTAATTTTAAGGGTGCTATATTAAAGCTATGCAGCTAACTAAGATTAAGAAACGGACCGGGGAGTTGGTTAAGTTTGACCAAAAAAAGATAACTCAAGCCATTCTCAAGGCCTTTTTAGCCGTTGAAGAAGGGGATGAAAAGGTCTGGCGGAAAGAGGCTGAACGTCTAACCAAGATCGTCGTTGATCTCTTAAAGAAAACCAACCACCAAAAATATCCTCGAGTTGAGCAGGTCCAAGATATTGTTGAGCAAGTTTTAATGGCGGCTAACTTTTACCGAGAAGCCAAGGCTTATATCATTTACCGCCAAAAACGAGCCGAGGCCCGCCTCCAGCGCCAAGTGTTAGGAATAGAAAGAGGAGATTTAGGATTATCAGTCAATCAGTTAAAAGTTATTGAAAATCGTTATCTTCTCAAGGATGAATCTGGCCAGCCTATTGAGACCCCCAAGGGAATGTTCGAACGGGTGGCTAAAACTTTGGCTCAAGCTGAAAAGAAATATAACCAAGACTGGCGGAAGTGGTTTAAACGTTTTTACCAAGTAATGGTTGAGATGAAGTTCCTGCCGGCAGGGCGGACCCTAAACAATGCTGGTACTCCCCAGAATCAGTTAGCCAACTGTTTTGTCCTTCCGGTCGAGGACTCTATGGAAGCTATCTTTGAGGCGATTAAATGGACAGCCCTGGTCCAACAGCAGGGCGGAGGGACCGGTTTTAACTTCTCCCATCTTCGTCCACGGGGAGATGTAGTCACCAAGTCAGCCGGCGGTTTTGCTACCGGGCCGGTTTCTTTTATGAAGGTTTTTGATGTAGCTACTCAACAGGTGATGCAAGGGGGCAAGAAACGAGGAGCCAATATGGGAATTCTTAATGATTGGCATCCAGATATCTTCGAGTTTATTACCTCTAAAACAGAGAGCGGAGAGATTGAAAACTTTAACCTCTCAGTGGGGATAAGCGATAAGTTTCTTCGAGCCGTTGAGAAGGGCCGCCGTTGGCAGTTAATTAACCCTCGAACAGGAGAGGTTGTCCAGACTATCGAAGCTAACACCCTTTTTAACCAGATTGCCACCCTAGCCTGGCGGACAGGTGACCCTGGTTTAATTTTCTTAGACACCATCAATAAAAATAACCCTCTTTTAGAGTCTATCGGCCCAATAGAGGCGACTAATGTCTGTGGTGAGCAACCTCTTCATCCTTTTGATGCTTGCAATTTAGGTTCGATAAACCTAGCTAAACACATTACTAAAAAAGGTAATCAGCGGCGCTTTGACTGGCAAGAGTTAGAGAAAACCGTCCGTTTAGCCGTTCGAATGTTGGATGATGTTATCGATGTCTCGACTTATCCTTTAGAGCAGATTAGTTATGTCGTCCGCCAGAACCGGCGGATTGGTTTAGGAGTGATGGGTTGGGCGGATAGCCTTTATCTTCTGCGGATCGGTTATGACACTCCTCAGGCCCAGCGGCTAGCTACTAAGGTAGCTAAGTTTATTCATGACATTTCTTGGGATGAATCTCGAAAGTTAGCTAAGGAAAGAGGGCCCTTCCCTCGTTTCAAGATTTCTTCCTTTGCCAAGAAGAACCAACCTCCAGTCCGCAATTTAGCTATCACTACCATTGCTCCCACCGGCTCTATCTCGATGGCTGCTGGCACTTCATCAGGGATCGAACCGGCCTTTGGTTTGGCTTACACTAAAAATGTAGTCAGCCAAGAAGGACTGTATTACACTAACCCTATCTTTTTAGAAGCTTTAAAGGAGGAAGGCCTGGATCGGCCGGAGATCCTGGCTCAAGTTAACCAGAAGGGGAGTATTCAAGATATAAAAGAGATTCCTCAGTCTTTAAAGGATGTTTTTAAGGTGGCTCATGACATTTCTTGGCAGAATCACATTCTAATGCAGGCGGCTTGGCAAAAATGGATAGATAACGCCGTTTCCAAGACTATTAACCTGCCCAACTCAGCTACTATCGAGGATGTTAAGGGAGCTTATCTTTTGGCTTGGAAAACTGGCTGTAAAGGAATAACTGTCTATCGGGACGGTTCAAAAGAATTCCAAGTTCTGGAACGGGGCCAGGGACAAAAGAAAAAGGTAAAAAAGCCTCTCATTCAGAGCCAGCTACAAGTTAAACCCCTTAAGGAAAGAAAAAGTGTTGGCACCTGCCCGGAGTGTGGAGCCCCTTTAGTAGAAGAAGAAGGTTGTAAAAAATGCTACGTCTGTGGCTGGTCAGCCTGTGAAGGGTAATTGGAACTCAGAACTTGGAACTTGGAACTCGGAACTTGGTAAAAACCCCAATTATCAATAACCAATTTTCAAAACTTTTTTTTCTCGAGTCATTCTGAGTGTCAACGAAGAATCTAGCGAGCAGCGCGAGCGCAAAGTCGCTGGCATCCAAACTTGGGTTTACTCTCCTGCGCCTTCGGCTAGATCCTTCACTTCGCCTAGCGGCTCGTTCAGGATGACACAGTATTAAACTCCAATTATCAAACTCCAAGTATCCAAACAATGTCAAAATCACAATATTTCAAACTTAATTTATTCATATTTCTTTTATCCTTTTTATTTTAATCATTGGTTATTGGAATTTGTTTGGAAATTGGGATTTGTGATTTGGTTATTTTTTCCAAGTTCCAAGCTCCAAGTTCTGATTATAATAAAGGTAGATGTATTTAAAGAAGTTAAGGCTGAAGAATTTTCGCTCTTGGTCTAGTCTAGAGTTAGAGTTTGGCCGGAAACTCAATCTAATTGTTGGCCGCAACGCTATCGGTAAAACAAATATTCTCGAGGCCGTCTATTTTTTGGCCACCAGCCGACCCTTTCCTTCTCATCAACTAACTGACCTTATCAAAAATAAAGAAAAAGTTAGTTCCTTGGTGGCCGTTCTAGTAGATGTTAATGGTTATGAACATCTTTTGAATATAAACTTGGTTTTAGAAAAAAATCTCCTTCGCCAGGCCTTCTTCATAGGTAAAACTAAAGTCAGCCGCCGCCAGTTTTTAGATGAATTTCGAGCTTTGTTTTTTGAGCCGGCCGATCTCAATTTTATAATTGGTTCAC
Source organism: bacterium (assembly GCA_027028625.1). Taxonomy (GTDB): domain Bacteria; phylum Patescibacteriota; class Microgenomatia; order JAADGY01; family JAADGY01; genus S014-63. Next base: position 8,328 of record JALVIH010000029.1, read on the forward strand.
CTTCTCGCCGGCGGCGGGTAATCGACCGCTTCCTCAGTTCAGTAGATTGGCAGTATGCTCAGGTCCTGGCCACTTACCAGAAGGTCCTCCGCCAGCGGAACAATCTTCTCTATCAAATTAAAAACGGCCAGATAGAAACGTCTCGTTTGTGGCCCTGGAATAAATCATTGGTTAAGTACGCTGATTATCTCCAGAAAAAGCGGCAGGAGCTAATTGATTTTTTCAACCATCAACAAGAGGAGGCTAAAAGAACTGTACGCCTGGAGTACCAGAAGGCTTACGTTTCTCTGGAGCTTGTTAGGGATGAGAAAAACCTTCGCCAGGAAATAGAGCGGGGGATGACTCTTTGGGGGCCGCACCGGGATGATTTTCTTTTCCTTTGGAATGATCAGCCTCTGCTCCGCTTTGGCTCTCGTGGTCAGCAGAGATTGGCCTATCTTTGGTTCTTTCTTAGCCAGCGGGATTGGCTGAAAAAAACAACCCAAAAACAACCAATCCTCCTTTTAGATGATTTGTTTGCCGAACTCGATGCAGAGTTTGCTGGCTTATTTCGCGACAGCATCCGAGATGACCAGGCCCTTATTACTGATGTGGAAGAAAGGAAGTTGTTAAAAGAGGCGAAGATTATTAACTTAGAATAATTGTTTTTGTTCGACAGGGGGAGGGGTTATTTGAGGTAATTTAACAGGAACGGTGATGATGTTTCCACTCCTCAAATCCGGATAACTTACTCGTTTGTTCTTTTTCAAATATTCGTAGAGATCACGGGTGATGGCTACATCCTCCTGGCAGTACTTAGCTAGTTTATCCCACTCTTTTTGATGGTAGTAGCGGATGGCGTCTAGGCCGTTACCAATCTTCCCTTTTCCTAAGTTTGTTTTAGCGACAACATCTAATTTAAGGCGGATTCCAGTAGCTTCCTTTATAACCTTGAGAAGGTCAAGGGTTTGCAGTTCCCGCAGGTTGCCAGGGTAATAGTTTCGAAAGGTAGGCAAGTCGAAGTTGTCGATATTGTAGCCGATGATAGTAGTTGCTCGGTTGAAGTAGGGCCAAAGGCGGTCAAGTTCGTCTTCAAAGAATCCAAAAAGGCGGTCTTCTTGGTAGGAATAAACGCCGACATAAGAAATACCTAAAAGGGCAGGGTCCCTGTTTTCTATCTCAGCGAAGGTTTTTTGCGTTTCGACATCAATTACCAAGACCTCCATACTAAAAAACTAAGACCTTCTTTCTTAATTGTCAAGTTGGAAATTGGAACTTAGAACTAGAGAATTAATTTTTAATTTAAAATTTGAAATTTTTATTCAAATCAAATTTTAAAATCTTAATTCTTAAATCGTCCTAATAATAAGTTAGGACTGTTTAGGAAGTAGGTTGCAACCTTCCACTCCTTCATCGCTTTAGCTCCTCAGGATGACTCCTCAAAGGGGTTCTACTTTATAACTTTATGAACTTGCAACTTTACAAACTAAGTTCCGAGTTCCAAGTTCCAAGCTCTAAGATCATCACACTCCCGAAGTGTGATTTATCACTCTTCGGGAGAGTGATTTATTCCGAGCCCCAAATTCTGATATAATAAAGTATGGTTACTGGGATAGGAAGTATTGGTTTATTCCTTTTAATCTTAGCCTTTACTTTAGTGGATATTGGCCAGTTGAAACCGGAAAGCAGATTGTATAATCTCCTTAACTTAATCGGCGCTCTAAGTTTAGTCCTTTATTCTTGGGAGCTAAAAGCCTATATTTTCCTCATCCTGGAAACTTTTTGGGCAGCTATTTCTTTCTTTGAACTTTTCTTGCCCAAAAGAAAAAAATAAAACCGCGCTTGACCGAATCTTCGAAAAGTTTTTTAGAAAGTCCTTCTTTACTTCACCACTGGAGCTGTTTCTTCTTGATAAACCCTAGTCTTAGCTAGAAGAGGAATGAGGTTGTAAAGGTCTTTGGGTTTGTAGTTAATAATGGTGGCTGGAGTATCAGCATTATCAAACCAGTTTAAGCTTCTTCCAAAAGTAAAGGTAGCATTATCTAAACCAATCAAAGCTCCATTAATAACTAACTGAGGATCAACTCCTCTATCTGGATTATCAGCATCAGGATCAGTTTCTGGATCGTTAAGGTCTGTATTTAGATTCCCACTAAAGATGATTAAGCTGTCTACTTGAGTTACATTGTGGTCAATATTGACATTGCCACTAACAATGAAAGCTAGAGTGCTCTTTTTATCAGTAGTGATGTTCTTGTTAATAGTTAGATCACCATTAACAACTAGAACAATAACTTTATTGCTTCCACTTAGATCTATAGCTGAGTTAATAACTGCATTGCCATTGTATTGGTACAGGCCTGAGTTTTGATTAGCTAAGGTAGAGAGATCAGTAAGAGGAGTAGTAGCTAGTTGTTTAGTTAGGCTATTGAAATCAGTCATCCAAGGATGATAACCAGTAGAGTAGTAAACAGGTGAAGGAGCTATCTCATCATTAGTAGGAGAGATTAGTTGGTTAACTGTCATAATCCCATGGTCTAATCCTGCCTCACTGGCTAATAAAGTCTTTCCATCAGGAACAGGAATATCTACACTTTGAGCTACTGATAGGTCGCTATTATTAATCTGAATCCATCTTTGGTGTCCTTCACTTACTCCAACATCAAGACTATCCGGTGACCCCATCTTAACTATGACCTTATTTGGTTTCTTAAAGAAAGAAGGATTCTGGCTTACTAGGTAATGTGTCTTGTGGGGATGAGCTCTATCTTCTATTTGTAAAGAAACAATCTGATAACTTGAGGTTGGGAAGAGGAAGGAGAAGGTATTCCCATTCTTGCTGCTATTAACATCAGGCACATACTTCTCAATGATGTCATTGATGGTAAATGATGAACCAGAAGTAGTAAAGAGGCCA
>JALVIH010000030.1:0-22851 GCA_027028625.1 bacterium
TACCGTTCTGAATGCAGCCTTTTATAAACTTCGTCTTTTGTTTCTTCATTTCTTCAGGAATCTTTTTGCCAATAGCCTTACGGAACTTATCCGCATCCAGCCAGTTATATCCAGCCACTTTTATAGCAGTTAACAAAACATCATCTTGGTAGGTGATAATTCCATAAGAGTTCTTGAGGATTTCTTTCAGCCGAGGATCAAAATACTTAACCAATTTAGGATTATGGCGGCGTTTTATAAACTCGGGGATAAAGTTCATTGGCCCCGGTCGGTAAAGGGCTACCATAGCCATTAAGTCAAAGATAGACTGAGGTTGGAGCTGCTTCAAATAATGAGTCATTCCTGGGCTGGAAAGCTGAAAAATCCCCATCGTCTCTCCTCGACTTAACAAACGATAAGTTTTCTCATCTTTAAGAGAGATAGTGGTAATGTCGAAGTTGGGATCCCGCCTGGCTTTCACTAAACGGACGGCTTGGGCTAAGATGGACAAATTGGTCAAACCTAGAAGGTCGAACTTAATCAATCCTACATCCTCAGCGGCGTGCTTTTCATACTGGGTGATAATACTTTCCCCACCTGGGTCGTACTGAACGGGAGTAAAATCTGTTATTTCAGTTGGAGCCACCACCACTGCTGCTGCATGAACCGAGACATGACGGGCATGACCTTCAATTCTCTGGGCCAGATCAAGAATCTCTTTAGCTTGAGGATTGTTATCGTACTCTTCTTTCAAGGCCGGAGAAATCTCTAAAGCTTGGCGGATAGTAATGGGAAAACCTTGAGATCCGAAAGGGATTAATTTGGCTATTCTATCCGGCACAGCATAGGGATAACCTAATACCCTTCCTACATCACGAACGGAGGCTCGAGCCAACATTCGACCAAAAGTACAGATCTGAGCCTCTTTTTCTCGCCCATATTTTTTAATCAAATAATCAATTATCTTGTCCCGGTCAACATCGGAAACATCAAGATCAATATCTGGTGGTAAGGGGCGATAGGGGTTAAGAAAACGTTCAAAGGGCAGCTCAAACTCTAGGGGGTCAACAATAGAGATTCCTAAACAATAACTAACTAAAGAACCAGCTGCCGAACCCCGGGTATTAGTAATAATATTTTCCTTCCGAGCAAAGCGGACCATATCTTGGACGATGAGGAAATAAGCTGAGTAGCCTTTAGTGTCGATAATATCCAACTCATAATCTAGGCGGTCTATTACTTTCTTAGGAAGAGGTGAACCATATATTTTCTTAGCTCCTTCATAAGCTTCCTTTTTAAGCACTTCTCCCGCTGTTTTACCAGGAGGTAGTTTAAATTTGGGAAAAAACCACTGGCCTAAAATTATTTTCAAATCCACCTGTTGGCTTATTTTTAAGGTGTTCTCAATTGCTTGAGGAAGATCAGCAAAATCGGCTCGCATCTCTTCTTCAGTCTTAAAATAATAATCTGGATTATCAACCATTCGCATTCGATTAATCTCTTCTAGCTTCCGTCCAGTTTGAATACACACTAAAACATCTTGGACCTTAGCATCCTCTTTCTTCAAGTAATGAACATCGTTAGTAGCTACCAACGGCAAACCATACTCCTGAGCCAACTTAATCAGGCCCTCATTACCTTTAACCTCTTCCTGGTGGCTTTGCATTAGCCGCTGATAGATAAGGCTATTGGCCTCAAAGTTAGCCGCGGCCTTATCATTATGATGTCGTTGAAGCTCAATGTAAAAATTTTCCCCATAAATATCCAAGAAACGATCTAGATAAGTTTTAGCCTCTTGCCATTTATCTTCAATGAGCTTAGCTTTCAGTAACCCCGAATTACAACCAGAGAGAGCAATTATTCCCTGGTTATACTTCTTTAAAACTTCAAAATCTACTCGCGGTTTGTAATAAAATCCCTCCAGATAACCAATACTAACAATCTTCATCAAGTTCTTATAACCTTGATAGTTTTCAGCTAAAAGAGTAAGGTGATAATTTTTACCTTTTACTTTTTTAAAACGACTATCTGGGACTAGATATATTTCCACCCCAATAATTGGCTTTATTCCTTCTTTTAGAGCAGTTTTGTAAAACTCAATTGCTCCATACATATTACCGTGGTCAGTCAAAGCAACTGCCGGCATTCCCAGTTCTTTGGCTCGAGCCACCAGTTCAGGAACACGAGGCAGACCGTCTAAAAGGGAGTATTCACTATGATTGTGTAGATGAACAAAAGCCATCTCTTAAATATACCCTTTTTTTAACTTCTTAACAAAATTCATCTCTTACTCTTCTCAGCCAATGCTTCCTTTAATTGTTGAAGAGTCGTTTGAACATCTACCTTACCCAGGCGGTAACGGACCTGACCCAGAAGAAAATAAATGGCTGATTCTTTACCTTTCTGATAATCAGCTACAGCCTGGGGGTTACTAGCAATCACTTCCTTTACAACCTTGGCCAACTGATCTACATTTCCAACTACTTTTTCATCTTCCTTGAATTGAGTAACTAATTCGGAAATATTTTTCAGATAATACTTGCTCTTATTCTTCAATAAAAAATGACCCAGCTTGTGCCGATTTAGAGCCTCTTTTTGGGCTATTGTTTCTAATTCTTGCCACCATTCTAACTGGCTTATTTTAGTTAATAAGGTATCTACTACTGTTTCCGGCCAACCAAGTCTTATCCACTTTCTTATTAATTGAGTATAATCTGGAGTCCTTTTTACTTTTTCAACAACTTCATCACTGAGATAAATCGGGGGGATATCCGGCTCAAGGAGGTAATGATAGTCTTGGGCTTCTTCTTTAACCCGCTGGCTAAAAGTAAACTTTTTAACTGAGTTATAGCCTCGAGTCTCTTGAGTAATCTTCCTTCCTTGACTAAGAAGGCTGGCTTGGCGCTTGATTTCATAATCCATCGCCTCAGCTAAAAAACGAAAGGAGTTTATATTCTTCAGCTCCACCTTATAATCGGGCAACTCCCTACTTCCTTCTGGACGAAGGGAGATATTGGCCTCCAAACGCATCGAACCCTTTTCCATATCACAGTCAGAAACCTCATAAAAACGAAGAAGCCGTTGAAGTTTTTTAAGGAAAGCAACTACATCCTGACTATTGGTAAAGACAGGTTCTGTTACCATCTCTACTAAAGGGACACCCGATCGGTTAAAATCAACTAAAGAAACTAACTTACCGTTCAACCGTTGATGTTTTAGCTTGGCTGTATCCTCCTCTTGATGAACTCGGCGAATAAGAAAACGTTTTCCTTCTACTTCTAGATAACCCTGATAACCCATCGGGTAAAGGTACTGAGTTAATTGATAGCCTTTAGGAAGATCTGGATAAAAATAATGCTTCCGTTCAAAACGGGAAATTCGGTTTATTCGACAATGGAGGAGATGAGCTATAAGTAAAGTTTTTTCTAAAGCCTTAAGATTTGGGTAGGGCATAGCTCCAGGTAATCCTAAGCACACTGGACAGATATTGGTGTTAGGTGGAGTATGGAAATGATCTGCTGAACAGCGACAAAACATCTTGGCCTTAGTCTTCAGTTCAACATGAATTTCCAAACCAATAACTGGTTGAAAGTTTAATTGTTTCTTATTCATTTTCAGTGTGAGGATAAACTAAGTGAGTTTTCTTCTTTTCCTGCCAAAAGGCAACTAGGCTAACCAAAAGATCTTCTTTAAAATGCGGTCCAATTAACTGCAAACCTAGAGGTAAGCCCTGATTACTTAAACCGGCCAAAAAGGAGATGCCTGGCACACCGGCTAGACTAGCCGGAATGGTGAAGATATCTTGGAGATAAAGCTGAAGAGGATCACTACTTTTTTCTCCAATCTTGAAGGCTGGGGTGGGAGTAGTCGGTAATAACAAAGCATCAACCGAATTAAAAGCTCGGAGGAAGTCCTCATAGATTAAGCGACGGACCTGTAAAGCTTGAAGATAATAGGCATCATAATAACCACTGGCTAAAGAAAAGGTTCCAATAATAATTCGGCGGATAGCTTCATCAGTAAAGGCAGCTCGGTTATGACCATAACGGTTGCCATCATAACGGGATAAATTAGAACTGGCTTCGGACGGAGCCAAAACATAATAAGTAGCTACTCCATACTTGAAATGAGGCAACTGCACCTCCTTAAAAGTAATTCCCAACTCTTGTTTGTAGAAATCTTTAACCTCATTTATCGCTTGAAGAATCTCTCCATCTACTCCTTCCTTCATAATTTCTGGTAAATAACCTATAGTTAGGTTTCTTAATTTGTTTGGCGACATAAGCTGAGTTGGCTTTTGTCGAGGATAAACAGTAGCATCCAACTCATCCGATCCTTTAACTAAATTAAAAACACGAATAATGTCTTCTACTCGGCGGCCAATTACTCCCACGGTATCCAAAGAAGAAGAAAAGGCAATAGCCCCATAACGGGAAATAGATCCATAAGTTGGTTTAAACCCTGTAACCCCACTCAGAGCTGCTGGCTGGCGAATAGATCCTCCGGTATCTTCAGATATATCAAAACTACTGATTCCAGTAGCCACTGCCACCACTGCTCCACCTGAACTGCCACCAGGTACCCTCGTTGGATCGTAGGGGTTACGGCTAGGATAAAAATCTGAGTTCTCGGTTGAAGCTCCAAAACCCCAGGCATCACAATTAGTCTTAGCAACTAACGTTCCTCCTGCCTTTTGTAAACGTTTATAAACCGTACTACTATAAGGAGGAATATAATCCTGGAGCAACTTAGCTGAAGCTGTGGTTCTAATCCCCTTAGTTATGAAGATATCCTTCATAGTAAAGGGCCAACCTAAAAGAGGTCGTTGTTTCTCGATATTATTTTCCAACTCCTTAAGAATTTTGCTCTTTTCTCTAATGGTAATAAAAGCTTGATACTTATTCTGAACTAGTTGTAGGAAATTTTCTAAACTTTCTGCTACCTCAACTAAGTCCAATTCCTTGTTATCAATAGCCTTCTGCCAATTATTAAAGGAACCAGTTAGTTGGCGAAGCTCAGCTAGTTTCATTCTTTCTTCTCCTTATCAATCAACCCAGCTACTATTAAATAATTATCCTTTCTTTTCTCTGCTGGCAAGACCTCTGGACCTAAGGTTGATTTCTTTACCTCATCCTCGTGACCAATATTTTTAAGAGGATAAGGCCGTTGGAGAAGCTCCACCCCTTCTGTCGGTACTTCTTTTAGCTGACCTACATACTCCAGAATGTGGCTTAATTCCTTCTTTAAGCGCTGGCGATGATCCTCCGCTAAACGGGGCAAATGAGCCAAATTTAAAAGATAATCCAACAACCTCTCATCCACCTTCATACTCTAATAATATAACATTAGACAACCTTCCTATTCAGAACTCAGAATTCGGAACTTGGAACTCAGTTTGTTAACAAGTCCCCCGATAAATCGGGGCTAGCGAAGCGCGAAGTCGCTGGCACCCACGCTTGAGATTACTCCATGCGCCTTCGGCTAGATTCTTCGTCGCTATGACTCCTCAGAATGACGCGGGTGAGGAGGAAAACAGCTCCTTCAGGGTGACACAGGAAACAATGTTTTGGATTTTGGTATTAGGATTTGTTTAGGATTTAGCGATTAGAATTTAGGGTTTGTTTGGAGCTTAGGATTTAGAATTTAGTGCTTTCTTCCCTAGTTCCTAGATCCTAGTTCTTAGTTCCAGATAAACTGAGTTCTAAGTTCTAAGCTCCGAGTTCATCACACTCCCGAAGAGTGATAAATCACACTTCGGGAGTGTGATTCATTCCAAGCTCCAAGTTCTGAGTTCTAATTACCTAGTTCCTCCAACCTAGCTCCTAGTTCCATTCTTAAACACTAATCTTCCGATAGCGATACTGGAGGGCCTCAATCATCTGTTGAGGATACACTTTATCACTTCCTTCTAAATCAGCAATAGTTAAGGCCACCCGCTGAAGCTTATAAAAAGAACGAGCCGACAAAGCATATCTTTCTGTAGCCTGATAAAGGATAGACATTGCTTTATCTGTAATTAAACCTAATTCCTTAATTTCCTTAGGCCGCAAGCGGGCGTTTACTTTAAAATTATCTTGAAAACGTTCCTGCTGACGGTGGCGGGCTTGGAGAATTATCTCCCGGGCCTGTTGAGTGCTTAAACCATCAGCTGGGGCAGTTGCCTTTAACTCCTCCACCTCAACAGCTTGGACATAGGTGTATAAGTCCACCCGATCAAGCATTGGCCCAGAAATCTTTTCTTGATAGCGGTGGATCTGATAGGGAGTGCAAGTACACTGATGTTTGGTCGAACCATAATAGCCACAGGGGCAAGGGTTAGCGGCCATAACTAAAGTGAAAACAGAAGGATAGGTGATACTCCGTTGGGCCCGAGTAATGGTTACTTGGCCATCCTCTAAAGGCTGGCGGAGGGCTTCCAAAACTGAACGGGGCATTTCCGGAGCTTCGTCGATAAAAAGAACCCCTAAATGGGCTAGGGTTACCTCACCTGGCCGAGGATTACTGCCACCGCCAATTATGCCTACTTTAGAGATGGTGTGATGAGGAGAACGAAAAGGTCTTTTCTTAATGTAACTTTGACGTGAGTTTAATAAACCAGCTACTGAGTAAATTTGGGTCAGAACTAATGACTCCTCTTCAGTTAGTGGCGGCATTAAAGAAGCCAAGGTTTTGGCCAGCATTGTTTTCCCCGCCCCAGGTTCTCCTTGGAAAAAGAGATTATGACCTCCGGCGGCAGCAATCATCAAGGCCCGTTTGGCTAGAGCCTGACCTTTTATGTCTTTTAAATCCACATCAACTTCATCTGAGTTAAAGGAATTTAAATCTAATTCCGAACTAGGTTGAGGAGTTAGTTTTTTTATCCCTTTTAAGTGGTAGATATAATCTCGAAGATGCTTGAGGGGATAGACCGTCAGCCCTTTAATTAACTTGGCTTCATGGCGATTTTTATAGGGAATAAAAACTGTTTTTATTCCTTTCTCCCGAGCCATCATTAGAGCAGGTAAAATACCTCTAACCGGGCGGAGAGAGCCATCGAGCGACAACTCACCTAGAAATAAAGCCTTTTCCGGATAGGCAGGCAGCTGGCCAGTAGCCACCAACAAACCCACGGCCATAGCTAGATCGAAGATAGGTCCTTCTTTAGCTACATCAGCTGGGGCCAAATTAATAACTACTCGGTGGCGAGGTAATTCAGCTCCAATATTCGACAAAGCAGTAATTACTCTCTCTTTAGATTCATCGACAGCTTTAGAGGCTAAACCAACAATTATTAGTTTGTATATTCCCCGGCTAGAAACATCTACCTCTACTGTAACGGGTAGAGCTTCTAAACCTAAAGGAGTAACCGCTAGGAGTGTAGCTAACATCAAAATCCTTAACTTTTTTATTTATTTCTTTTTTTAGTTAGCTCAGCATACCACTCTTCTAGCAGTTTCTTGACCAAATCCTTGCTTCCTAATCCAACAGCTAAACCAAAAGCTAAGGCTAGGGCTGAGATTAAACCAAAGTACATAGCTCGAATCAAGTCTTGAGCAATCCCTAACTCTTGTAAAGCGGCCATCACCGCTAGAATAGCCACAAAGTAACTGCCAATCTTGGCACTTAGCCGTCCCGTTTTAACATCAAGAGGGACGAGAACCCCCTTAAGCAAACTCTCAACCACCCCCGCCAGGATAAGACCAATGGCTAAGACTAAACTAGCAGAAATAACATTAGGAACATAAGCTAAAGCTTCCTCTAAAATCCGGGAGATACCTTGAAGGCCCAAGATATTTAAGCTAGAAATAAGGACAACAACTATTACCGTCCACTTAACCAATAAGGCTATTATTTCTTCTACTTTTGTCTGAATCTCCCCCTGGGCCAGGAACTTGCCAAAGCCGCTGGACTCAACCAAATCGTTAAACTTAACCAAACTTAAAGTCTTTTTAGTCAATTTATAAGCCCAACCAGCAACTAACAAACCTAACCAAAAGATCAAAATCCCAGCAATTAAGTCAGGTATATAGAGTAAAATCCGTTCAACAATAATTTTGTAAGCCTCATTAAAAGAGCCGAACCAACTAGTCCAGTTCATACGACCTCCTATTTATTAAGTAAATAAACCTGTAAAGCTGTCTTAAGAGTAACTAAAATAGGGACAATGAGCAAGGCTCCTCCTACTCCAGCCAGCTGGAAACCTATCATCACCGTCACCAAAACGATAAAAGGGTGAACATTTACTGCTGAACCAATTATTTTAGGAACTAAAAAATTATTCTCTACCTGTTGGACCAAAAAGTACCACCCAACTACTCCACCAGCTACTAAGGGAGAGATAGTTAATCCAATTATTAAGGGCGGAATAGCTGAGATTGTCGGCCCCAATGTAGGGATAATTTCTAATAAACCAGCCAGCATTCCCAAGGGAAGAGCATAAGGAATCTTAAGAAGAACTAATCCTAGGTAAGAAAAACAACCAATAAAAAGCATTAAGAGTCCTTCGCCTAACAACCAACGGCTAAGATTCCGGTCTAACAACTCCAAAAACTGAATACTTATCTTCGTTTTCGAATTGTTACCAAAAAGCTGAGTCAGGTAACGAGGGAAAAATGGTTTTTCTCGAAGAAGATAGTAAGTCATTACCAAGATAGTGAAGAAACTAACTAGGTTCCCAACTACATTAATAACTGTTCTTACTACATTAATAGGCAAATCGCCAAATTTATTTACCAGAAAACTGAACTGACTATAATCAAACTGCTCCCAGTGAACACGACCAATAAGCTGGGGCAAACTATTGGCTAAGTTTTGACTTTGCTCTATCAATGGAGGAATTAGTAATCCCAAAAAAGAACCTAGAAAAAGAAAAAACGCCAGAAAGCTTACTCCTATGGCCAAAGAACGATTAAAACGTTTGGAAGTTAGCCAATCAACTAGAGGATTAAGAAGAAGACTGAGAAGAAAACTAAGATAAAGCATAACAAAGATATTAAAGGTAAGAACAAAAAATTTAATTAGCAGAAAAAGCAGTATAGCAAAGATAAATGTTTTATAAGAGATATCAATTTTGTAAGTTGGAGTTTGTTCTTTTCCCATTATCATCAGCTCGGATTAACCCTAATTATCATCTATTTCAAAGATATCATCCTCTCCCTCTTTTTTCAAGCCAGAGTTGTTTTTCTTATAATGAGAAATTTGTTAGAATGAAGTATGTTGGGAAGAGATAAACGACGAGTAATAAACACTATCTTAATTTTAGGTTTAACCTTCTGGCTGGCAGCTTTAGGAACAGTTTTATTTTTTTACTATAAACTAAAACGAAACCAACCTATCTCTCTTAAAAATAGCCTCCCAGAAAGTGTTTCAGAACAAGTTACCTTAACTACCCCGATTCCCTCACCAACTCCAACCTCCCTACCTCTCCAACCCGACACCATAACTTTTGACCCAGTTAACGGGGATGTCTTTAATTTAGCTCTTCCTATAGAATCCATTGATAAAGCTAACCATTCTTTAAGTATTTCTTACCAAAACAAAAGATATTCTTATCATCTTACTAAACTAACAAAAATCAACCTGGTCAATAAAAATGGGGAAATAAAGCAAATTTCTCTTGATCAAGGACTCCAAATCCTACAAGAGGGAATTAAGATAAAGCTAGCTGCGGATAAAGACAGAAACATTACTCTATTATTAATTTACCAAGATAAAAAATGAAGAAAATAGGAGTTTTTATTCTCTTCCTAATTATAGGGGTATCTCTTTTTTTCCAACCTAAGTCCATTTATGGAGGAGTTGATTGTGGTTGGTCTTGCGATCCGGATGGACCCCACTGTAAACCAAATAAGGCTGGAGATACTTACCAATGGATAGGTTGGTGCGACCATTACCATCGAGGAATATGTACCGACAGATGTGTAGGAACTCTAAACGGAAATGTCAGTTGTAATGGACAAACCTACTGGCTCAGCTGCCCTTCTTTTACTAAAACAAGTACTGGCTGTTGTAACACTGATCGACCACCTGCTCCACCTACACCTACCCCCACCCCTCTTCCTCCTCAATGCCTTTCTTTAACAGCCCAACCCCAAAGTGGAAGATCACCTCTAACAGTAACATTTACCGCTCGAGCCAAGAATAGAGGGGCAGGAATAGTAGCTTATGAATGGGATTTCGACGGCCAACCAGGATGGGACTGGACTAGAAATAATACCTCAACCAGCGATCAAATATCCCACCAATACCCAGCTGGAAATTACACTATAAAGGTCCATATTAAAGACAGAAGAGGTTACTGGAGCAATGTTTGTTCCACAAATATCGCGGTCACTCCAAGAGTGACTCCTACACCTACTTCTATTCCTACCCCGACCCCTACTCCTCGTCCTACCGCAACTCCAACACCATTACCAACTCCCACCCCTTCCCCAACACCAACTCCGACTCCAATACCTAGATGGAGGTTAATAGATGGCCAAGCTCATTCCGCCAATGGATTCCCTCGATCTACAATTATTAACCAAAATCTACCCCCCTTAATAACCTACCAAACACCCCTCAGTTATACTAGAAGCGAAGAAGAACCTATTATTGAAGGCAACATCTTTGAGAAAGGTAATTACACTAACTTCTTGCAAAACTCGTTCTTTTCTGATTTTCATTCCTTGAGTCAGCATCTGAACTTTCAAATTACACTTAAGGGGAAAGAGATATTCACCAGTCAAGAATTAAAGCAAGCTATTAACCTCAGTCATCAAAACAAAGGAGTTATTTTTATTGATGGAAACTTAAATCTAAATCAATCAAAAGACATCTTTCGACACTTCCTTTTCCTAGTCAGAGGCAAGACAGAACTAACCACAAATATCTCACCACCTAAAGAAAACTTTATTATCAGCCAAGGGCCCCTTAAAATAACTTCTAATGTTTCTCACTTAAGAGGTGTCTTCATTAGCTATTCCAAAATAGATAGCCAAGCTACAACTCTCCAACTTCAAGGGGGGATCATTGCTAAAAACTCAATTTCCTTCTCGCCTGATAACGGCGACTACACTATTCAACCTGATAACGAACTTCTTTTTGACCTAGTTACTTCTCCTTTCTTTACCAACAAAAACTTCAGGATTTTCTATCTTCAGGAACGTTCGCCTCAACTTTAAACTCTATCATCTCAGCCATCTTTTTTATCCAACGGCGCTGCTTTTGGATGAGAGAAACTTCCGCCCTAAACCATTCCTCTTTCATCTCAGTCAGGTTTAGTTTCCCTTGCAAAAAAAGGAGTATTTGGCGATAACCTGGTGATTCCAAAGGAATTATCTTCTGGCCATAGTTTTTAACCAGTTTTTTAGTCTCTTCTATGGCACCAGCTTCTAATCTAGCTTCAATCCGCCGCCGCAGCCTTAAGAAAAGCTCCTCATCTGGCCGGTCCAAGAGTAATACTTTTTTCTTTACTTGAAGAAGCTTATCTATCTTCCCTTTTTCTTTTTCAGGAAGAGGGTTAGCTGCTAAGCGTTCATACCATCTAATTAGGCGGCGACGGTTAAACCAATCCGAGCGGGTCATTAATTCTTTAGCTTTTTCATTCAAATGAAGAAGTCTTTCTTGTACTTCCTCTAAGCTCATCTTAGCCGCTTGGCGCCGCCACTCCTTATCCTCAGGAGTAAAAACAGCCTCATAATGGCCGCTAAGCAAGCGATAAAACCAATGAATAGTCCCTCCTACCAAGATTACTCCTCGATGACGATCTTCAATCTCAGCCATCCAAAGAGGCAGATAACGAATCAGTTCATGCAGGCTAAACCGGGCCGAGGGCTCAACCAAACTCAGGCCATAGAGACGAAAGCCAGCAGGAGAAGAGAAAAAACTCAAACAGCCACGATCAGTAAAACCAAAGGTTTCTGGAATATCCTTCCCACTGACGATGTCGGTATAGCGGTAAACTTGACGACTATCTAAAGAGATTAAATCAAAAGGTAACTGGCTAGCTAATTTAAAAGCCAGATCTGTCTTCCCAGTAGCTGTTGGTCCTAAAAGGGCGACCAACTTGGAAGAGGAAATCTGTTCCACTAATTTCTCTGGGGTTATGGTCTTCATTTTTCCTTTTTATTAATGAACTTGTCTAAAATTTGAAAACGGCGTTTTTTAACTAGATAGGGAACATTATCCGGAAAAATCTTAGCTGCTACCGTCTGAGGACGAGGAGAATAAGGTGCAATATAGGCTACCGACCAGTTTACCTCTTTGGCCAGCTGGAGAGTAGCCTGAAAATCTTCTTCTGTTTCGGTTGGGAAACCAACTATAATGTCGGTCCCAATACTGGCCTGGGGAATTTTCTTCTTTATCTTTTTAACTAGATTTAGATAATCTTCAGCGGTGTACCAGCGATTCATTAAGGCTAAAATACGGTCACTTCCTGACTGGACAGGAAGATGAATATAACGGTCTATAACCGGATAAGCAGCAATTGTTTCAATTAACTCATCGTAAAAATCCCAAGGGTTAGAAGTAAGAAAACTAATTCTTTTTAACTCCTTATACTTGGCTAGCTTTTCCAAAAGAACAACAAAAGGAGGCTTATCTTTAAAAAAGTGATAACGTTCTTTAAATGTCGGCATCTTACTTCCCAAAGAAACCTCTTTCCGTTCACCTATCTTTACTTTTTCCAAACCATAACTATTTACATTTTGCCCCAACAAGGTTATCTGGGAGTAGCCAGCTTTGATAGCTTCCTCAACCTCCTTTAAAATGTCAGCCATCGGTCGGGAACGTTCTCTCCCCCGGGCCAAAGGGACCACACAGTAGGTACAAAAACTATTACAACCATTAGAAATAGGAATCCAAGCTGTTTTTTTATCCTTTCGAGTTGGGCGATATTTAAACTCAATCTTTCTTTTATCTAGGAAATCATCGATCATCGGTAATTTGCGTTTTAAATACTGAGGAGAATGATAAAGAAGACAACCAGTCAGAACTAAACGAGGCCGGTGGGGTAACCTTGCTAAGGCTGTTGCTAAACCGATTACTCTATCCTCAGCCGTTTGGCGGACAGCACAGGTATTGATAATTACCTCATCTACTTGTCCTACTTCAGTCGCCTCCTGCCAACCTCGTTGGCGATAATAGGTAATTATCCGCTCGCTGTCACTTTTATTCATCTGGCAGCCGAAGGTATAAATGTAAAATTTCTTTCCTTTTCCCATTCTGTGGTAATTATAAAGGATTCTCACCTTAGACAGGAAAAGGCACCAAATAACAAATTCCAAGTATCCAAACAAATTCCAAATCCCAATTATTCAAACATTAATCTTTTTTCTTTATTTTTATTCCTTTTTTCTATTTGATCATTGGTTATTGGAGTTTATTTGTATCCTTGGAATTTGGTACTTGGAATTTAATACTACGTCATTCTGACCCTCCGAGGCGGAGGGGAAGAATCTAGCCGATAGGCGCATGAGAGTAAACCCAAGCTTGGATGCCATCGACCTTGCGCTCGCGCTGCTCGCTAGATCTTACCCCTACCGAAGGGGGATTCGCTGGGACTCAGAACGACGCAAAAGACAAGGTTTTGAATTTTAATCATTAGGATTTTGATATTGTTTAGGATTTAGAGATTAGAACCTGCCTGCCGGCAGACAGGTTTGTTTGGAGCTTAGGATTTCGATTTTAGTGTTTTCTTACCGAGTTCCAATTCATCACACTCCCGAAGAGTGATAAATCACACTTTGGGAGTGTGATTTATTCTGAGTTCTAAGTTCTATTTTCTAATTCCTTCATTCACAGTTTAGAATTACTTCCCTGTCCTGATTAACAAGAAAACTTCGGCTAAAAAGAAGTCGAGGCTGTGAATTATAGACATTAACTTTGTAAGAATAGACTACTCCTGGCTGGCGTTGAATAAAAAGACGATAAGTCTTTAAAGGGAAGGTTATCGGTAGCCGAAAACTAAGATGAATTTCTTTCCTTTTATCTCGAGGAGATAAGGAAAGCCAAAAACCTACTTCTGCGGCCTGAGTTCCCTTTAAAACTCCTAAATCATATCCTTCACTTCTACCATTAAGTTGAAAGTGGTTAGCTGCAGAAGGAAGAATAAGGCGAAGATAAGCCCGATATTTACGGGGGGTCTTTTGAACATACCTAAGAGTCAGGTTGTGAGTTATGTATTTGGAAGTTAAAAAGATATTATCAATCACCTGCCGTTGAAGAGAACAACTATTTTTATCTGCCCCAAGGTTAGCCTCAACCAAATAAAGATAATCTTGCCAAGGAGTATTATCCCTATTTATTTGTAACTTCCCCCCCCAATCCAACTTTAAGATAACTGCTTCCAGCCGGGGGTCAAAAGAATAAAGGAGTATTTGTCTATTCTCCAACTCATCTTTTAGTTGAGAAAGAAGCTTCCTCCTTTTAGCTGGTGGCAGTTTTTTTAATCTTTCAACTAATTGAGTGCCAAAAAGAGTTATCAATCGAGGTTTATATTGACTCCCTGGATAAAAGTTCTCTTGGACCAATTGGTGAAGAAGATGATAAAAATTATTTTGATTAAGAACGAAATCGTACCCCGGTAAAGAGATTGGGCCTGTTAATCGAAGAAAGGTTTTTATAGTTGAGTAATTGAGAGCGATAAAAGCATCTGGTCGAGGTGCTTGGCTTTGAAGTAAAAACCAGTTTATATCCTTTGCAGCTTGGGGAAAATCTGGATTCCAATTAGCATCCCGCAACCGCCAAAAACCTATCTTAAAAGCTTGCTGAATAGGAGGTGGAGGAGTAACATGCCCTGGCAAGTTGCCATCATATTGATAAACATCAAAAAACAAAATATTCCACTTTCCATTTTCTACTTCCAAATCAGCCAATGACCCCATAAAACCCCCTGTTGGCCTAAGCTCACAGTTATTTTGAACTAAAAAATAGTAATGTTGTTTCCCTTTGAAACCTAAAATATCAATTAGCCGCCGAACTATTACTTGCGAAAGCAAAATCTTATCTTCCTTCTCTTTGTCTATTTTAGGTAAAGCAATCCACTTTCCCAGCCGCCATTGCCATACTTTATACTCTGGCAAGAAATTAAGTAATCGGTTACTTAACTGAAGATAGTTACGTTGAAACCGATTAACTTTTTTCTCACTTATTCCCTGATTGTGGAGTAAAGAGGAAATAATTTCTCGACCGCTTGAATCAACTTTGGAAGTTAAAACAGACAAGTCAATAACTTCATTAGTTAACTGCCAAGAGGAGGGAAGAAAAGATACAGTTTTATAACCAGGTAAGATGAGAATTTTTCCTTTAACAAGAAGGGGAAAGAGATTATCCTTTTTAACTCGAGTAAGAAGAAATAAGTAACGACAGGCTGAGAAAAAGAAAAGGAGATAAAAGAAAAAAGAAAACAAAAGAAAAAAAATGACTAGTCGTTTTAAAACCTTCACAGTTACATTCTATTAATAACCTCTATGCCTAGTAAAGCTAAACCTGCTTTCAGCACTACTCTGGTTGCTTGAGTAATAAGGAGACGCAAATGACGACTAGATTTCTCGGCCTTAATAATTGGATAGGAGTTATAAAACGAGTTGTACTTCTCAGCTAACTCAAAAAGATACTTCGCTAAAATACTGGGCGAGAACTCATCGGCGGCGGTTTCTAAAACATAAGGAAAATGACTAAGATGACGGCTAATATTCCGCTCTAGAGAATTAAGTTGCAATTCCGGTTCTATCTCCAACTCTTTCTCCTTACTTTTCTCCAAGACACTTTGGCAACGAGAATAAGTATAAAGAAGATAAGGACCAGAGTTACCTTCTAAAGAAAGTGATTCTTGAGGATCAAAAAGGATTTCTGAGTTACGGCTATACTTCAAGATTCCATATTTAAAAGCAGCTTGAGCAACTCTTTCTGCTACTTCATCTTCTTCTTTTTTATTAATCTTACTAATCTTTACTGCCTTTATCTTATTTAGGGCCTTCTCTTTCAACTCATCCATCAGATCATCGGCATAAACAACACTTCCTTCTCGAGAACTCATCTTCCCCGTCTTCAAATTTACCATCCCATAAGAAAGGTGAAAAAGCTTTTCCACCGGAGCAATACCAAGAAGCTGAATAATGGCAAACAGTTGTTGAAAGTAAAGTTGTTGACCAGCTCCAACACAGTAGATGGATAAATCAGGAGAAAACCAACGTTCTTTTTCTTCAGCTAGGGCTAAGTCACCAGTAATATAAATCGAGGTTCCGTCACTTCTTAGAAGAACCTTTTCTGGCAGATTAAATTTGTCCAAGTTAGCCCTGATACTCCCATCAGAATGGCGATAAAAAATACCTTTTTTAAGCCCTTGAAAAATCAACTCCTTCCCTCGCTGATAAAGATCACTTTCATAAAACCACTTATCAAAGTAACAACCCTGTCTTCGGTAAGTCTGTTTCCATCCTTGGTAAGTTAAACTCACCATCCGCTGCCAAAGTTTTCTAATTTTTGGCTCCCCTTTTTCCCAATCCCGTAGCATTTGGTCAATTTCTTCTTTGGCTTTCGGATCTTCTTCGTAAGCTCGACTACCTGCAATGTAACATTTACCAATAAAATGATCTGGTTTCTCTTTAATTTGTAACTTTCCCTTAGATTTTTCTATCTCCTTCTGGAAACTCCACAAAGCTTTGCAAATATGGATTCCTCGATCATTAACCCAGTTAACCAGCTTAACTTGATAACCCAAAGCTTTAAAAATATTTTCCATACTCATCCCTAAAAAGTTATTCCGGGAATGACCAATATGCATCGGCTTATTAGGATTAGGCTGGGAGTACTCGATAAGGATCTTCTTTTTCTGGGCTGGCCGCCATCCATAACTTTCTTTCCGTTTGTAAATCTCGGCCATCTCAGCTAATAACAACTCATTTTTAAGGCTAAAGTTAATAAATCCAGCCCCAGCCACCTCTACCTTAGAAAAATATTCTCCAATCTGATAATCTTCAAGTTTTTCTACTAGGGCTTGAGCTATTTCGCGAGGCGGTTGGCCAACCTTCGGAGCTAAATCAAAAGCTACTAAGGCAGTGTAGTCTCCATAGCGTCCTTGGGGGTACTCTATCTTTACTTCAACTGGTGGAAATGATAGTTCTTCCACCGCCCGCCTAATACTCTCACCAATGTTTTGACGAACCTTATCATCCAAATACATATACTCAATTATAACTGAAGAACCTAATTGGAACTTGGTTATCAGAACTTGGAACTTAGTAATTGGAACTAGGAGCTAGGTTAGAGGAGCTAGGTAATCAAAAAGCTATAATGAAGTATGAAGTTAAAATTAGCGGTTCTAAGTTTAGTTTTTTTCTGGCTAGTTAGCCAACCGCAACCCAGCTGGGCTTTAACCCTTAAGTCTGACTCCTACCAACTTCAATTAGGCAACTTCAATACCTCAGCTGGAAAATCTACTTCCACCTCATACACAATGACTCACACCAGTGGCCAATTAGCTCCAGGCAAATACTCCGGTTCTAACTACATTGTTAAAGCCGGCTTCCAGTATTATTATTCTATTATTCCTTTCAGTTTCTCCCTTGATAAAACAAGCATTGATTTTCAAACTCTCCAACCCCAAGTGGCTAAGACTGACACTTTAACCTTAACCATTTCTAACGGAACCGCCTATGGTTACCAAGTACTTGTCAAAGAAAATCATCCTCTCCAAAATCCTCAAACAAATGACCAAATAGCTGATACTAGTTGTGATCCTTCAACTCCCTGTAGTGAATATGATGCTAATATTTGGTCTCAAAGTACTAGCTATGGTTTCGGCTACAATATGGCCGGGGATGATGTAGATACTACTGACTTCGTCGACTCCAGTTACTATCGTCCCTTTCCTAGTTTAAGCCAGGGCGAAGCTGGAGCTGTAGTTATGTCTTCTTCCAACGTCGGCCGCAACCGCCAGGCTACTATGACCCTTAAGGTAAACATCTCAACTACCCAAGCAGCGGGAAGGTACACTAATCAACTTATCTTTATTGCTGTACCGGCTACTTAACTTTTTTTCTTGCAGAAGGCTCTTTTTTCTTCAAGGCCAATTTCAGAACTTCATCCAAATGGCTAACAAACTTAAACTCTAAATCCTTCTTGATATCTTTCTTAATCTTTACCAAGCCCTTGCGGTTGCCCTTAGGTAAGATAACTGTCTTAATGCCTGCCCGGTGAGCGGCAATAACTTTTTCTTTAACCCCACCTATTTCTAAAACCCGCCCGCGGAGGGTTATCTCTCCTGTCATAGCCACATCACGACGGACTGGGGTTTTAGTTAAAGCTGAAACCAAGGCTGTGGTAATAGCCACCCCAGCTGAAGGACCATCCTTAGGCACTGCTCCCTCAGGCACATGAATATGAATATCCAAGTTGGCAAAAAGATCTTTCTTCAAACCTAACTTCTGCCACCGGCTGCGGACATAAGAAAGAGCTGCTTGACAAGACTCCTTCATAACATCTCCTAATTGCCCAGTTAAGACCAAATTTCCCTTCCCAGGCATAGTTGTTACTTCAATAAAGAGAATCTCTCCTCCTGTTGGGGTCCAAGCCAAGCCAGTAGCCATGCCAATCATATCTGTATTTTCAGCTAAAGTCTGGCTATAAAGACGAGGGCCTAAGAAACGGTAAACTGACTGGTGACTCAACTTAGGATTGTACTTTTTCGACTCTGCTTTTTTCCGAGCTATCTTTCGCATAATCTTAGCTAACTGCCTTTCCAACTCCCGAACTCCAGCTTCTCGCGTATAGTAACGAATTATATAGCGAATTATTTCTGGAGTAAAAACTACATCACGAGAAGTCAAACCGTGATTCTTAAGCTGTTTAGGAATAAGATAACGCTTAGCTATTTCTACTTTTTCTGATTCTGTATATCCAGAGAAGCGAATAACTTCCAATCTATCTCTCAAGGCTGGAGGAATAGTATCCAAGACGTTGCCAGTACAGATAAACATCACTTTTGATAAATCAAAAGGAACATCTATATAGTGGTCAATAAACTCCTTATTCTGTTCCGGATCTAATACCTCCAAAAGGGCAGCTGCCGGGTCACCTCGAAAATCAGTCCCAATTTTATCTACCTCATCTAACATAATAACAGGATTCCGGGTCTTAGTTGTCCGGATAGCCTGAATTATCCGCCCAGGCATCGCCCCAACATAAGTCCGCCGATGTCCTCTTATCTCAGCTTCGTCTCGAACTCCACCCAAGCTTACTCGAGTAAATTTCCGTCCCAAGGCCCGAGCTATGGACTTTCCAACTGACGTCTTTCCTACCCCAGGCGGACCAACAAAACAGAGAATAGTTGGTTTGTAATTATTCTTCCCATCTTTAGAATGACCATTCTTCTTCAACTTCATTACGGCCAAGTGTTCCAGGATACGTTCCTTAACTTCCTCTAATCCATAATGGTCTTCATCTAAAATCTTCTTAGCCTCTTTTAAATCAAGCCTATCTTTACTTTCCTTAGCCCAAGGCAACTCAGCCATAATTTCTAGGTAACCTTTGATGTAAGACCTTTCCGGATGCATTGAGGGCATTTCTTGCATTCGTTTTAGTTCTTTTCGGCATTTTTCGTAAACCTCTTTGGGCATCTTGGCCATTTTTAGTTTCTTAGCCAATTCTCCTATTTCTCCTTCATCTTCACTCAAAGTATCTGAGCCCAACTTACTCAGTTCCTGCTCAATAGTTTTCTTTCTCTCTCTGAGAATAGCCTCCCTCATCGATCGATTCATTTTTTCTTGAGCTTTAGTAGCGATCTGCTTCTCCAGTTCAGTAACTTGAATCTCCCGACTAATAAAACGAGCTAACATCATTAACCTTTTCTTAACATCCAACTCTTCGAGTAGTGATTGCCGTTCTTGAGGACTAAGAGACAAGAAAGGAGCTAAACCATCAGCAAATTCTGAGGGGTTAGTAATAGTCATCAAACGCATCGAAGCTATCACATCTATCTGTTTACCTAACTTAATAACCTCTCGGAATTTTTCTAAGAGAAACTTCATTAAAGCCATAGTTTCATCATCATGACTGGATTTTTCTCCCAAAATTTTCCACTCCACCTCAAAATAAGGCTCTTGGCGAACTACCTTAGTTATCTTAGCTCTCACCAACCCATGAACAAGAACATTTACATTTCTCTCTCCTCGGATAACATTTTCTATCTTAGCTACCACCCCAACTTTATAAAGATCATTAATTGATGGATGAGCTAAGGCTGGATCTTTCTGGGCAACAAGAAAAATAAGACGATCACGACGATTCAGAGCATCATTAATGGCTTCTACTGACCGGCTACGACCAAAACTGTAAATAACCTCATTAGAAGGAAAAAGCATTCCTTCCCGTATCGGAGCTAAAGGTAATACGGTTGCATTCTTACTTTTTATCATATTAGCAGTCTAGCACATTTAGTGCTAAAAAACAAGTCTTCTAAAATATGAATCCCTTAATAATAACACAAAAAACCACCCTTTCTTCCTTTGCGACCCCATCGCTCAAAAGGAAATAGAAAAATAGAAGTTAGTTTGCTCCTAGGCTGAGAAGTTGGTTTACTAAACTCTTATCCACTTGCCAAGCAAATTCGGGCCAGTCGGTCGTTGACAGCCAAAAGTCCCTCTCTTTCCCCCTCTTATAGATGTAAATAACTAACTCCTTTTTATCCTTAAGTTCTATTTTTATGGCAGCTACTTGGGACAGTTTTTCTTTAGCAGTAGGAAGAATTTCTTTAGTTTGAAAGCCTTTTAACTTATCAAACCACTCCTCAACCTTACTGGCTTTTATCCCCTTCTTCCCATTAGGAGAAAGAAGCCATTTGTCTTCTTTTAACTGATGATCTATTTGTACTTTTTGTTTACTCTTATTTATTTCTAAACTTTTTATCTCTTGCAAATCAGTCAGTTTGTCTTGGAGAGGATTTTCTAATACTAGCTCAGCAGGCAGAATGAGAAAACGGTCAGCCGGAAAAAGAAGAACTGGTCCTTGAGGAGAAAAACTAAGGTAGGTATTCTGAAAATCAGCTGCCATCTTCCCCACATAAATGACCGTAGCCTTTTTACTTTCTCGCAAATAAACCTTGACTACTGCTCGACTGTCCTTATCTAGATCAAAACGAGAAAGAAAGTTTTTATTAGTCGAGATAATTTCCAACGTAGGAACTGAGGTTAATCGCTGGACTAAGTTAGAAACTAAACTGGCTTGAGCTGGATAAAAAAACCCCTTTCCTTTCTCTTTAACTAACCATCTTCCTTTTTCCTTCTTCACGATGGCATTTTTCCGGCTGGTTTCTTGAGGGGGGTAAGAAAACTCCATTTGATAAATAGTGGTTTTATAAAGAGGATTAGTGTACTCTTGACGAGTATTAAAAACCTTATGTACAGTTAGATAAGTTATTCCACCAAGAGTAATTAAGGCTAACAAAAGAAAAAAACCAATTACTCTCTTAATCATTCTTCTCCTCCGATTTCAATTTTTTGTAGGTCTTTTTCACTATCACCCCCACACCCAAGGCAGAGATTAAAACAACTCCCAAAGGCGAGAGAAGGATTATCATCTTGTACTTTTCTTTCTCTTCTGGCTTAAGCGGGCGAATAAGATGAGGAACAATTTTTTTAGCCCGCAGTTGAAGAAGCCGAGGGTCAAAAGCTAACGAATCAATCATATCCAAAGCTGGAGCCAAGTTTTGGGGATAGCGCTGAAGAAAATTATCACTCACAAAATCCCCATCTGCTAAGACGATAATCTTTCCCTTCTCACGAGGAAGAAGAAGAGAAACAACTCCTGAAGTTGTTTTTGTTTGGTCAAACTTATGGTCACCAGGTTGAATACTGAGAGGACAATCTATTTTGTTAATTCCCTTAACCTCGATAAACTTAGTAGCTGAGGAGGTAGCAGTCAGGCTACCGGTCCAACTAAGAGTTGTTCCCACTAAGTCATTCCGCCAAGCCAGTTGAGGATTAAGATCTTCCGCTCGCAGTTTGAACCAAAAGCCATAGTAACGAAGAATGGCTAGAGGAGAGTTGGGTAAGGAAAGGCTAATTACTTCTCCATGAGGGGAAAATATTAATTTCTTCTCGATATTTACTCCTAATGGTTGGAGAAGGGTTTGAAGTGTATCGCAATTAAAATGAGGGTTGAAGTGACTATCTAAAGTAAGAGGGTCAGCAAAAATTATTAGATTTTTTCCTTTAGCTAACCAATCCTTCAATTTTTGTATTTCTTCTTTTTTCCATTTATCTGTTGGTCTATAGATAAAAATAGCCTTGGCCTGCTCGTCTAAATTTAAACCACTAAACCCTTTAGTCAAGTTTATCTCTACCAGTTTGTACTCCTTCGCCAGTTCTTGGTAAAGATGTTGGGCGTTTTGGAAACCTTCTCCGTGCCCTTTAGCCAAGTAAAGTTTTGGTTCTTTGGCAGCAGTAATTTTTAACAAGCGACGCATAAACTCGTATTCAAAGGTTCCTCCCTGGCTAAAAACAGGAATAATAGCTGTCCGATCAGTAAAAAGAATCACCAATCCAAAAAATCCTTTCTTTGTTTGGTACTGGTCATTACTAATAACAGTGAACTCAACTTCTGGCAAACCATAGTTCTTGGCCTCTTCTTTAACTTTTGGATCCTTGTCTGGATCGAGCAGTTGGAGTTTTAGCTGTCCTCCAGAAACCCGTTCCATCTGCCAAAGAGTGGTTAAGATGTAATTCTTAATCGGCAGAAAACGAGCTGGCAGAGATGAAGAGATATAAACCTTCACCGTTACTTGGTCAGGAAGATGAGAGATAATCTGACGGCTAACAGGAGAAAGAGTGTACTGCCTTTCTGAAGTTAAATCTAAATGATAAAAACCAAAAAGAGAGGTAAAAACATTCACTATTCCAAAGGCGAGAATTAAAG
>JALVIH010000030.1:22861-30953 GCA_027028625.1 bacterium
CTCCCAGTTTATTTTCTTAATTTTTCTTATCATCGTGGCTGCATGCGGGACAACTTTATAACTGCTAAACTCAGAAAAAGAAGAATGCCACTACTCAACAAAACGATAGCTGCTAATGAGGGAACTCCTATTAAAAAACTCCTCCAAGCAATAGGCAGACTAAACGCTCCCCACAACTTGGAAAGATAAGGAGGCAGCCGATTAAGAACTAGCTCACTACCCCCAAGGTAAATAAGAAAGAGGGAAAAGAGATTAAAAAGAAAAACTACCACCAGGTTAGAAAAATACAAGGAAGCAAAAAGAGCATAACTTAAAAAGAAGGAAAAAAGAAGGCAACTTCCTATCCAAGCAGAGATCAACTGGCCAAGATCAAAGCCGCCTAGGTTATAAATAATGACCAGTGGGGGGAGGAAGGATAAAAGAATAAAGAAAAAAACCACTAAACCAGCTAAAAACTTAGCTAAAACCAACTGCCAACTAGTTATTGGCAGGGAAAAGAGAAGTTCGAGGGTTCGATTATCTTTTTCCTGATTAAAAGACCGACTGCTTAAAGCGGCTGCTAAAATTAGCCATCCCCACAGAAGAAGAGAAAATAAATAACTCAGCTCAACTTGACCCACCAGGAAAAAGTTTTGAAGGAACAACCAGAGAATAACTCCATCAAAGACAACTAACATTAACCAACCGCTTGGAGAAAACAAGATCAGTTTAAGATCCTTCCATATTAAAGCCAGTAAGGGATTAATTTTCTTCATTTTTAACCAAACGATTAAATAAAGTTGATAAATCTTCTTGAAGAGGCTGGAGCTGGAGGACCAAACCTCCTTCTCCACTAACTATTTTAGATATCTGGCGAATAACCTTTTCTTTATCCCCCTTCGTGAGCTTAAGAGTTAACTGCCAACTACCTCGTTTCAGTTCTTCGGCTTTAACCAATTGCAAGTTCGGTTGAGTTAACAACTTATCTTTTATCTTCCCTTTGCCTTGGTAACTCAACTCGATAATTACTTCTCCCTTAAGATGCGAAAGATCTCCTTGAAAGCGAATCTCTCCCTGATGAATGATTATCACTCGTTGGCAAAGCTTCTCCACTTCTGGCAGAATGTGGGTAGAAAATAAAATTGTCGTCTGGCGGCTAATCTTCTCCAATAAAGCCATAATTTCTTCTTTCTGAAGAGGATCAAGTCCAGATAGGGGTTCGTCTAAGACCAAAACCTGCGGCCGATGGATAAGAGCAGTAGTAAGACCAACTCGTTGACGATAGCCATGAGAAAGAGTGCTAATTCTTTGATCCCATACTTTAGTTACTCCCATCTGTCGAAGGAGAGAATACATTTCAGACGGAAAACCCTCAATCCGACGAAGTCGGGCAATGAAGTTCAGGTATTCACTCACTCTAAAGCTAGAGTAAAGAGGATTATCCTCCGGCAGGTAACCAACTATTTCTTTAACTTTTACTGCTTGATGCAGAGGAGAATATTGTCCCACCTGAACTTCCCCTTCATCGGCTGGAATAATACCATCAATTATCCGCATAGTAGTTGTCTTACCAGCTCCATTCACTCCTAAAAAGGCAGTGATTCCCCCTTCTTTCACCTCAAAACTGACTTTTTTCAAGGCCTGAAAGCCAGAAAAAGATTTACTGACATTGGTTAACTTAATCATTTTCTCCTCAAGGAACCTTACTTAGACAGTTTATTTTAACAAAAGCCACTCAAAAAACAACAAATTTTTTACCTTCATTTCATAGTTGTATAATCGTCTTAGGATAACAATTTTGTTAAAGGAGAAAGATGAGTAAAAAGAAACATCGCTCTAAAAAAAGAAAAAAACTCAATCTAAAGAGAAACCAAAGCCATCAGAAACAGCCCATCTCTCTTCAAGAAGCACCTCTAGCAAAAACAACCAAAAAAACTGAAAACCAAGCCGAAAAAAATAAAGAAGAACTTCTTCCTTTGACTTACCCTCCCCATGTCTTGAAAAAGGATCTTTTAAAAACCCTTATTATCACTCTTATAATCTTAGCCTTGGAACTTTCCCTCTATTATTATGACAAAAGCCATAACTTGGTTAACCTTCTAAAGAGTATTCACCAATAGCTAGGCGGCGAAGAGAACTTAGATAGGCTGCTAATCCTAGCTTCTCTCCCAAATCGGAAGCGAACTGACGGACGTAAAAGCCGCTACTTACTTTTAAACGGAGAGTAACAGTTGGGTAAGATGACTTTTGAAGGGAGATAACCTTCCAATCATAAAGGCGCACCTCTTTTTTCTTAATAGGTAGACGACGTTGAGGATAATGCCTCTTCCACCAATAAAATGGCTTTCCCTTATACTTAACAGCAGAAAAAACGGGCACACGCTGGCGGTAACGGCTGGAAAAAGAGTCTAAGGCTTGGTCTAAAGCTGAACGGCTAAATCTTTCTTTTATCAACTTATCAGGATTAACTAAAGTAACCTCACCTTCCCTATCTAAAGTGGTAGTCGTCTTGCCAAAAGTAATCTCAGCTAAATATGTTTTAGGATACTCCCGAAGCTGAGAAAAAAGCTTAGTAGCTCTACCCACTAAAACTATTAACAATCCACTAGCCAAAGGGTCGAGAGTCCCTCCATGACCAATTTTTTCTCCAGGAAAAGCAGGCTTAAGCAAACGAACTATCTCAGCTGAACTAACTCCAACTGGCTTATCAATTAGCAGTATCTCCTCCATAACTAAGTTTACACAACATCTAAATAAATCCTAAATTCTAATCTCTTCCGCCACGGCGGATCCGCCTTGGGCGGAAAATCCTAAACCCCGAAAGAAATTTCATTCTTTACAGGGCAGGCAATAATCAAAATCCTAATGATCAAAATTCAAAACTTTTTATGAAGTCATCCTGAACGAGCCGCCAGGCGAAGTGAAGGATCTAGCGAGCGGAGCGAGCGCAAGGATTAGCACCAACACTTGGGAGCACTCTCGTGCGCCTTCGGCTAGATCCTTCGTCGCCCCAGCTCCTCAGGATGACTCTTCAAGATGTTTTTTAACTTTACAAACTTTATGAACTTTCTAACCTTGCAAACTAAGTTCTAAGTTTTGGTAATTAAAATTAAGATTTTAAAATTTGATTTGAATAAAAACCTGTCTGCCGACAGGCAGGTTTAGTGCTTTCCTACAGAGCTCTAAGTTCCGATAACCGAGTTCATCATACTTCAGGAGTGTGATTTTGTTCCGGTAAAACCAGACGGATAATTTCATCCAACAAGCGCTGGTTACTCCACCCAAAGGCAGCTGCTGCCTTTGGGACCAAGCTTGTAGTTGTCATTCCTGGCACAGTGTTTATTTCCAAGGGGTAGATAACATCCTCATCCGGCTTATAGACAAAATCAACTCGGCCATAGGTTTCTACTCCTACAACCTTTTTTATCTTCAGAGTGAGGCGCTGTAAACGACGGCTCAATCTGCTATCTATTGGTGCTGGACAGATTTCCTCGGCTCCTTCTTCTTCGTATTTACTGGCGTAATCAAAAAACTCACCCTTATGGGGAATAATCAAGATTGGTGGAAGAACTGTTTTCCCCACAAAGGTAACTGTTAACTCCTTCCCTTCCAAACTTGGTTCGATGATCACCTGGCGGCTAAACTTGGTCGCTTCCTTAACAGCTGGCCGCAGTTGGCTTTCATTTTTGACCTTGCTTATCCCAAAACTGCTACCTGAATCAGCCGGCTTAACAAAAACCGGATAAGACCACTTTTCAGCAATTAACCTGACCGTTTGGCGGAGGCAGATACGACTTAAAACCTGACGGTAGCCACCATTTTCATTGACTAATATCCGTTTAGTTACATAATCTAAAACTATATCCGAAACAGTCGTCAATCCTTCGCTTTGGAGAACTCTCTTAAACAACCA
Organism: bacterium; assembly: GCA_027028625.1. Lineage (GTDB taxonomy): Bacteria > Patescibacteriota > Microgenomatia > JAADGY01 > JAADGY01 > S014-63. The sequence goes on from JALVIH010000030.1 coordinate 26,754, forward strand.
TTTATTCATCCCTATTTGAGAAGGTAGGGGCGAAGCTGAAGTATAGGGAATTCCCAAAAGATCCAGGATGGCTTGAACATAACCACCTTCTCCAATCTTCCCATGGAAAGCAATAAAGGCAAGATCTATTTCTCCTTTGAGCTCGATAATATCCTCAATCCGATTAACCAGTACCTCCCTTACTTCATACTTATTCCGGTCCAGGTTCTCAACCACGAACTGTCCACTCTTAACAGACACCTCCCTTTCCTCTCCCCAACCACCAAAAAGCACACCTACTTTTATTTTCATTATTTTATTGTAAAACAATTCTTCTTCTCTTTGCTGTTTTCACAAGTTCCGTTTCCAAATGCACTATTAGCTATCTGAGGGAACTTCACTTCCAAAAATTTTTGAGTTAATGGACATTTTGGAGTAAAATTTGGTAGAATCAAGAGGTTAAATCTGGGGTAGCTCAATGGTAGAGCGCTCGGCTGTTAACCGAGTGGTTGTGGGTTCGAGCCCCACCCCCAGAGCCAAGCTGAACGAGAAGCGTAATCTGCAAGAATATTAAAGGGCTTTTGCCATTCATACTCGACAGTTTTCCCATTCAGCCTCAAGTTCTGAAGTGTCAGCTTAATAAGTTGCCTTTTTTCATGAAGTTCAGAACTTTTAAATAATTCACTTGCTTTTGATGCAAGTTTTAACAGATATTCTGATGTCAAATAATAGTTTTCATCAACTTTTCTTAAATTAACCATCTTGCTCTCAATTATCTGCTGTTGACGTCGGTATTCTTCTAGCTTTTTGTTATAGAAACTCTCAGTAATACTCCACCACTAGAATACATAATTTAGTTTAATATAGATTTGCCAAATCTACATTATTCCATAGTGCAGAAATTCGCTTTTCGACAGGATAGAAACATGATATTGTCACTTAACTATTTCACACTTATCTAAGATAATTAAACCTAATTCTTGGGTCTTAAATTTACCTCTTACTGTGGCTAATTCACCATTTTTCAATGAAGTAAGAGCATCCTTATTAGAAAAATTACAATGAACGGTAGTTCCAAAATAATTAGACGGTTTCGGGCTGAGAGTTAAAAAGGGGGTTCCAAGAATATCCTCACTTATATTGTTTATATAAGCAGTTACTTCAATGGTTTTATCCTTGTACTTTTTTTCGGCGGCAAGTTGATTTTTATCAAATTCTCTAATAAAGGGACCAATCTTAACTTTAATTATTTCTTCTTTTGCTTTTGGAACACTAGTAATCTTCTTAGAGGATGAATTAGGTTTTTCGATATTTTTGTTGCCATTTCCCAAAGCACCAACTACCCCTAACACAATGAGAATTAATATGCCCCATTTAAGCAATTTTTTCATGCTTACCTCCTTTTAAACTTTTAATGTTTCATTATAACACAAAGTCTATGTTTACTGCGTTGTAGTTTACTGCTAATTGTACCACAATCAGATTAATGCTGTCCAAAAAGAGCTTTACCGAAAATTTAGGAAAAAAGTTAAGATACATTAGAGAACAAAAGGGCTTGAGCCAAGAGGAACTGGCTTACGAAGCTGGTCTTTATCGAACCTATGTCGGTCATATCGAAAATGCTAGATATTCTCCTACTGCTTATGTTGTTTATCGCTTGGCTAAAGCACTAAAAGTTCCAATATCAGAATTATTCAACTTTGAAAACTAGTTTCAGATCGGTTCGTTTTTAGCCTCATTAATATATGTTAAATTGATATTGCTTATGAAAAAACAGAATACTAAAAATTTTGCGACTGTCCTGGAAGAAGAGCAAAATAACTTTAAGGCTACTATGGTTAAATACCCAAAAGAAACAGGGTACGCTGATAGATTGTTGTATCTATATGATAATCTATACAACCAATTCTCGTCTGCATATCCTAGGAATTTAATACCCATATTACAAATGTATTGGACTTGTTTTCGAGGTTTCATTATAAGTACACAGCTAATGTTTCAGCTTCACATTCCAGAAGCTTACACAATTATCAGCAGATCGGCAGAAGCTGTAGCCTCAGCTCGTAGAATGTCGATGAATCCTGAAAAAATTCCGGAATGGATAAAGGCAGAAAGAAACAAATCTAAACCACTTATGCGTGTATTGGGGAAAAAATTGTTTAAAAATGGGGATAAGGTTATTTATCCTGAAATAAGTAATATTTACGAGTTGACATCTGAATATGGAAGACACCCGAGCTTTAAGAGTACCATATTCTTTAGTGGATTGAGCCAAATAGAAACAGAGAATAGAGTTGTTTTTACCTATTCCGATATTGATGAGGATAAATCAAATAACGGGAGATATCTAAATTATCAAATCTACGCCTATCTAAAGTTTTTGTTTGCATTTCGAGAAATATTCAAGAGGTATTTGACCGACGCGTGGGTTGATAAGCTTAAGCGACTTGAAGATGAACATGCAAAATATAGGGAAAAGTTCACAAATTACATTCGTCAAGGGTCAGATCAAAAGTTTTGAATAGTGTTTGTGTAGAATGTAGTTCAATAAAATCAATATCAAATTTGATTTCTTGGTTGCAGAACAAGTCCTTTAGGGGGAGCCAAGTAGCTATATTCTCTACAACCAAGTGCTTGACAATTCCCATATCAGAGTTTTAGTTTTAATCTAAACAGGTGTCTGGAGAAAATTATAACTGAATTCCAAACCTTTCTGAATTAAATCCAGGCGGAAATTTTCATCAATGCCATGCATATGACAATCCTCATTAGCCAGGCCTACCGACAGGGGATTAATGTTGAAGAGTTTCTTAAAAGTAACTATAACCGGAATTGCCGCTCCCACATAGTGGTAAAGTATTGGAGGTTGATATACCTCCTCGAGAATTTTCCGAGCCTGAGTAAAAACTACTTCACTAACATCTATTTTGACTGGCTCATGGAAACCGGTAGCTTCTAGATGATACTCAACATCACCAGGTGTTTTTTCCTTCACAAAATTAGCAAATTGCTCATAAACTTGGTGGCTTTTCTGAGGTTCAACTAAGCGGAAATTGAACCTGGCCTCGGCCTGAGCTGGGACGATGTTAGCAAAACCATTACCAATATAACCTCCCTTTATTCCAGTAACCTGGATTGTCGGGTAAAAACCAGTGGTTGTGTAAAAGTTTTCTCCCTTATCTAAGCGTAAGGATTTGAAACCTGCTTCAAGAGCTGGATTACCGGCCAATTTTAAAAGCTGTTGATTATTAGCCTCCTCTTCCTTAGTTGGTGGTTTTATTCCTTCATAAAAACCCGGCAAGAGAACATGGTTATTTTCGTCAACTAACTGATGAATAAAGGCGGTCATTTGCTGAATAGCGTTGGTTACCGCTCCACCATAAAGTCCTGAATGAACAGCAGTCTTAGCAACCCTATACTCTAAGCGAGCATTAAAACCGCCACGGAAAGAGGCTTCAATTGTTGGTTTTCCTCCAACTAGCTCACCATCAGAAATTAAAACGTAATTAGTTTTTAAGATATTCTTATGTTTTATCATCAATTCAGCTAGTTCTTCTACACTACCTGTTTCTTCATTGCCTTCAATTAAGAACTTGAGATTATAGGCTAACTTACCTTCTTTAAGAAGTTGGAAAGCAGTGGTAATATGAATTGAAATTTGTCCCTTATTATCTACAATTCCCCGACCATAGAACCGATTTGATTTCATCGTCAGCTGGAAAGGATTATATCCCCATTCCTCCTGACTAGCTGGTTGGACATCATAATGGCCATAGATCAAAAGAGTGGGCAGCTGATCGCTCAAGTGGTATTCGGCAAAAACTACAGGATTTAATTTTGGATGGTTAAGTAACTTGACTTGGAATCCTTTTCCCTTAAAAGTCTCTCCTAAAAAGCGGGCTGTTTTTAGCATAACTTCTTTGTATGATGGATCGGTGGAAATACTCTTAAAACCCAGAAATTCCTCAAGAAATAGTTGGTAGGACTTCATTAAATTCATGACTCATTATATCCCCATCCCTCTCTAGACTCCTACCTTCATTTTCACAGATATTTTTTTCTGTACTCGACAAGTGATATTTAAAAAGATATCATTTTAGACTTAATGAAATTTTTTAGTTGGTAATTCTCTCAGAACCTCATCTGTAATTTTATGTCGTAAGGATAAATTCATACCTTTATGGATGCGTAATAAAGTTTTTAAATAAGCAATGGAACCGT
>JALVIH010000031.1 GCA_027028625.1 bacterium
TTTCATCGACGAAATAGATGCTATCGGTCGCCAGCGAGGGTTAGGAATAACCTCAGGCCATGATGAGAGGGAACAAACCTTGAATCAGATTTTGGTCGAGATGGATGGTTTTACTCCTAATGATAATGTAGTAGTAATTGCTGCTACTAACCGGGCTGACCTGCTTGATCCAGCCCTCCTCCGACCAGGCAGATTTGACCGCCGAGTTTTCTTAGATATGCCAGATATAAATGATCGTCTGGCTATCTTGGAAATTCACAAGCGGGGTAAACCATTCGATCCAAGTTTAGATTGGAAGAAGATAGCTCAGCGGACGATTGGTTTTTCTGGGGCTGATTTGGAAAATATGCTTAATGAAGCGGCCATCTTGGCGGCCCAACGAAATAAGGAAAAGATTGGTTTAGAGGAGATTGAACAGGCTATGTTGAAGGTCAAGATGGGGCCGGAGAGGAAAATTAGCCAAACCAATGAAGATAAATTGATGACTGCTTACCACGAAGGTGGACACGCTCTGGTGGCTAAATTTACCCCTAAAGCCTACCCGGTTCACCGAGTTTCTATAGTTTCTCGAGGATTGGCTCTTGGTTTCACCGAGATTTCTCCAGAGCGGGATAAATATTCCTACACCCGCAAGGAGTTATTAGCCCAGATACGGACGATGCTTGGTGGTCGGGCAGCTGAGGAGATTGTCTTTGGGGAGATGACCCAAGGAGCCGCTTCAGACATTGATCGGGCAACTGAGTTAGCTCGGCAGATGGTAGTTGATTATGGTATGTCGGAACTTGGTCCAGTAAAACTATCCCCCTCCTATCGTCCTCTAGGGCCAGGAAGGAGCCTCTGGGACAAGAGTAATATCTCAGACAAAACTCAGGAGTTAGTAGACAAAGAAATAAGGAAGATTGTTAATCAAGAATATGAATCAGCCAAGAAGATAATTCGTCAACACCGCCATCTTTTAGATGTTTTAGCTAAGGAGCTAGTTAAGAAAGAGACCATTGAAGGCGATGAGTTAGATGAGCTTATCAAACGCTTCGAAGGCTAGAATGGAGGGAAGACAAACTTTTCTTTTTATTGATGCTTTAAGTTTAATTCATCGAGCCTTTCATGCTTATCCTCCACTCAAAGATAAAGATGGCCATCCCCGCGGGGCCTTCTATGGAGTTAGTCGGATTGTTCTTTCTCTACTTCCTGACATTAAGCCAGATTATTTGATGGTGGCCTTCGATACTCAAGCCCCCACCTTTCGCCATAAGGAATATAAAGAGTATAAAGCCAAACGGCCGGAAGTCCAGAAAGAAATGGTGGAACAGATACCTTTGGTTAAGGAGTTCTTTGAAACTTTAGGTGGCTGCTTGTTGATTAAAGACGGTTTTGAAGCTGATGATTTAATTGGGAGTGGAATTCAGATTTTATTAAGAAAGTACCCTCTCGGCCAATTTATTATTTTAAGCGGTGATTATGATCTAGCCCAACTTATTCGGAATGACCAAGTTGTTTTGAACTACACCCGAGGGAGTGTTAAAAACGCTCAACGGATTAACGAGGAATTGTTTGTAGAAACTTGGGGTTTCAAACCGCCTTTTTTGGTAGATTACAAGGCTTTAGCTGGCGACCCCTCTGATAATATTCCAGGAGCTAAAGGAATAGGTAAAAAAACAGCTGTAAAACTAATTAGCCACTTTCAAACAATTGAACGACTGTATGATGCCTTAAAAAATAATGAAGAGGAAGTTATAAAAGTAACCTCAGCCCGGGTTATCCGCTTACTGAAGGAGAGTCAGCAAGAGGTCTTTTTTTCTAAGGAGTTAGCTAAGATAAAGACAGATGTAAGATTAGACGAGTTGGATGAGATTCAACCGATAGAAAGGAACAATGACCGCTTAATAGATTTTTTTAATCATTATGGCTTCAAAAGCTTGATTCGTCTTTTGGAAAATAAGCGTCAAGACCCAGAAAAAAAGAAGGTAGAAAAAGAAAATAAAAAGTTAACCCAGTTGAGTTTTTTCTGATGTTAGATGTAGTTAAGATCCGAGTTAAAGGAGGCAAGGGAGGAGACGGCCGAGTTTCCTTTCTTCACCTTAAGTATCAGCCGAAGGGGGGTCCTGATGGAGGAGATGGAGGAGATGGAGGTGATGTAGTTCTGGTTTTAGATGACAATTATCCTGAGTTGTCTCATCTTAGTCAGAAATTCCTTTATCAGGCGGAGGATGGCCAAAACGGAGGAAAGAATAAAAAAACTGGAGCTGCTGGGAAAAGTATCTTTATTCCTGTCCCTAAAGATACCTATGTTTGGCAGGTAACAGCCGACTTTGACTTGAAAGGAAATGTCAGCCGGCGCCTGGAGGAAGAAGGGAAACTTTTAGGAGTTATCGATGAAAGACAGCCTAAACTAATAGTTGCTCATGGCGGTAGAGGGGGCAAGGGCAACTGGCATTTTCGGACAGCTACCAATCAAGCCCCCCAATTTGCCCAAGCAGGGACGATGGGGGAAGATAAAACCTTAGTTTTAGAGTTAAAACTATTGGCAGATGTGGGCCTAATTGGTCTGCCAAATGCGGGGAAGAGTAGTTTATTGCGAGCCTTGACTCAGGCCAGGCCAAAAGTAGCCAACTATCCTTTTACTACTCTTAGTCCCCACTTGGGCATTTTAGACAAACAATGGGGTCTAGGAAAGAAAAAAATAGTTTTAATTGATGTTCCAGGATTAATAAATGGGGCTGCCCAGGGAAAGGGGTTAGGTTATCAATTTTTGCGGCACATCCAAAAGGCTAAAGTACTAGTCCATTTAGTTGAGCCGGTTATTAAAGATGGGGGGTTAGATTGGACGGCTATGTTGAAAAATTATCAGATAACTCGGCAGGAGTTAGAGAAGTATGGTTTTGGTCTAACTAAAAAACCGGAGCTGGTTTATGTCTCCAAGGCCGATTTAATCAAACCCGAACTAAGAAAATTTAAAAAGCCCTTTCAAGGTTATCTCTCTATTAAAGAACACCAACTTCTCCAAGATTTTGTTCGCCAACTTCAACGAGTTAAGCCTAATAAAACTTAGATTCACCCCTGCCTTCTGGGTTTACTGCTTAAAACTAGATACCATATTTGGTTAGCTTTTCTTCTTTTGGCCACCTTAGCTAATTCTTTAAGAGTGCTGCCGGTGGTTAAAACATCGTCAACCAAGAGGAGATTCTCGCCTTCTAATGACGGTCGGTTAGTTTGATAACTATTTCGAACGGCTTTTTTTCTTTCATTTAAAGACAGCCGAAGGCGAGGGAGAGTTGTTCTAGTTCGCCGAAAGTAGTCAACTAGAGGCAGTTTTAGTTTTTGGGCTAAGAGTTGGGCTAAAACCTCTGCTTGATTAAAGCCCCGCCAGAGACGACGGCTTGAGGAGAGAGGAACTGGTTGGAGACGGAAATTGTTTTCTTGCCAGTACTTAATAAGGGGAGAAGAAGTGTTTTGCCACCAGAACTCAATTAAGTGCTGAAATATCTTTTCTCCTTTCTCCAACAGATTGTATTTAAGGTAACGAATTATCTTCCCCATAACCGAGTTGTAGTTGTACAGAACCAAACCTCCTTCGAGGCTAAGTTTAGTCTGGCAGAAGTGGTGGGTAAGATTGTCAACACTTGCTTTTTGGCAGTAAAGGCACCTGCCCCGGTGATTGTCGTAAAAGGAAAGCTGTTGCCAGCAGTTGGAGCAAAGAAAACCTTTTTTAATTGGTCGGCCGCAACCAAGGCAGAAATGGGGTATTAGAGAGGATAAAACCACTGGGCGGAGATGCCCGGGAATGACCCGAGGTCCATAGAGTACAGCTTGAAAAATCTACAGGCTTAGGTTGGTTTAAGTTACTTAGTCGTTATGGGACCAACCCCCCTTTAACAACTAAGCGAGAAGTTAGTTAT